>LSKJ01000458.1 GCA_001557035.1 Rhodospirillaceae bacterium CCH5-H10
GAGCTTGGGCCAGCGCAGCGCCCAGCCCAGGACCACGCGATAGACACCGTTCGCCTTCTCCTGCGTGCCGTTGACGATACGGGCAAAGCGGCCGTTGCCGTGGGCCTGCGGATCGTACCAGACCGACGACAGCATCGGGTCGAGCGTGAACGACACGAACAGCGAGATCAGCACGGCGGCCGAGACCATGACGCCGAACTGGAAGAAGAAGCGGCCGATGATGCCGCCCATGAAGGCCACCGGCAGAAACACCGCCACGATACAGAAGGTGGTGGCGAGGACGGCCAGGCCGATCTCGTTGGTGCCGTCGATGGCGGCCTGGCGGTGTGTCTTGCCGAAGCCGATGTGGCGCATGATGTTCTCGCGCACCACGATGGCGTCGTCGATCAGGATGCCGATCGCGAGGCTCAGCGCCATCAGGGTCAGCACGTTGAGCGTGAAGCCGAAGGCGGCCATCACCATGAATGCGCCGAACACCGAGATCGGCAGCGCGAGGCCGGTGATGACGGTGCTGCGCCAGGAATGCAGGAACAGGAACACGATGGCGATCGTAAGAATGCCGCCCTCGACCATCGTCTGCTGGACGTTGTCGACCGAGTTCTGGATGCCGCGCGAGCTGTCGCGCACGATCTCCAGCTTCACGTCCGGGGGCAGGGACGATTGCAGTTCGGCCACGGCGCGACGGACGCCGCGCGCCACCTCGATCGTGTTGGATCCCTGGGTCTTGACCACGTCGATGGCGAGCGCCCGCTCGCCGTTCAGCATGGCGACGTTCTCCAGCTCCTGCTGGCCGTCGACCACGTTGGCGACCTGGCGCAGATAGACGGGGGCCTGGCCGCGGCGGGCCACGATCAGGTCGGCGAAATCGCCCGGCTCGGCGACGCGGCCCGTAACCTCGATGACGCGGTCGTCGTTGC
>LSKJ01000459.1 GCA_001557035.1 Rhodospirillaceae bacterium CCH5-H10
CGAGCCGATGAAGCCCGCAACGAAAACCGACGCCGGCCGCTCGTAGACGTCCATCGGCGTGCCAATCTGGTCGGCGACGCCGGCATTCATGACGATCAGGCGGTCGGCCAGCGTCATCGCCTCGACCTGGTCGTGCGTCACGTAGATCGAGGTCACGTCGAGTTCGCGCTGGAGCCGCTTGATCTCCAGCCGCATCTGCACGCGCAGCTTGGCGTCGAGGTTGGACAGAGGCTCGTCGAACAGGAACACGGCCGGCTCACGCACGATGGCGCGGCCCATGGCGACGCGCTGGCGCTGGCCGCCCGAGAGCTGGCGCGGCTTGCGCTGCAGGAACGTGCCCAACTCGAGGATCTTGGCCGCCTTCTGCACCCGCTGGTCGATCTCGGCCTTGGACAGGCCGCGGATCTTGAGGCCGTAGGCCATGTTCTCGTAGACGCTGAAATGCGGGTAGAGCGCGTAGTTCTGGAACACCATCGCGATGTCGCGATCCTTGGGCTCCAGCTCGTTCACGACCCGGTCGCCAATCGCGATCTCGCCGCCGGTGATGCGCTCCAGCCCCGCCACCATGCGCAACAGGGTGGACTTGCCGCAGCCCGAGGGGCCGACGATGACGACGAACTCGCCGTCGGCGATCTCGATGTCGACGCCGTGGATGACCTCGAGCTTGTCGTAGCTCTTCCTCACGCCGCGCAGGTGGACTTGCGCCATGGCCTTACTTCTCCGTCTCGACAAGGCCGCGCACGAACTGGCGCTGCATGAATACGACGACCAGGACCGGCGGCAGCATGGCGAGCATCGCCATGGCCATCAGCAGGTTCCAGCTCGGCACCGAATCGACCACGTTGGCCTGCCGCGAGACGGTCATGACCACCGTGTAATAGCTTTCCTTGGTCGTGATCAGCAGCGGCCAGAGATACTGGTTCCAGCCGTAGATGAACTGGATCACGAACAGCGCCGCGATCGAGGTCCGGCTCATCGGCAGCAGGATGTCCCAGAAGAAGCGCATCGGGCTCGCACCGTCGACGCGCGCCGCTTCCGTCAGTTCGTCCGGCACGCTCAGGAAGAACTGGCGGAACAGGAACGTCGCCGTCGCCGAGGCGATCAGCGGGATGATGAGGCCCGAGTAGGAATCGAGCATGCCGAGCGAGGCGACCACGCCGTAGGTCGGCACGATACGCACTTCGACCGGCAGCATGAGAGTGACGAAGATCGCCCAGAAGAAATACATCCGGCCGGGAAAGCGGAAATAGACGATCGCGAAGGCCGAGATGATGGAGATGGCGATCTTCCCGATGGCGACGCCCAGCGCCATGATCAGGCTGTTGGTCAGCGTCATCATGACGGGCGTGCTGCCGACGCGGCCGTAGCCCTCGGTCAGGACCTTCGTGTAGTTCTCGATCAGGTGCGGGCCGGGCAGCAGCGGGATCGGCGACTGCAGCATGGTCTGCTGGCTGTGCGTCGAGGCAACGAACGTCATCCACACCGGAAAGGCGATGATCGCCAGGCCGACGAGCACGACGAAATGGCTCAGCATCGTGAGGAAGGGCCGGTTTTCTACCATGTGAGTATGGGCATTAGTAATGCACCCGGCGCTCGATGAAGCGGAACTGCACCACGGTGAGCAGGACGACCACGATCATCAGGATCACCGACTGCGCCGAGGAGCCGCCGAGATCCTGGCCGCGGAAGCCGTCGTTGAAGACCTTGAAGACCAGGATTTCCGTGGACTTGCCCGGCCCGCCCTTGGTCAGCGAATCGACGACGCCGAAGGTGCCGAAGAAGGCATAGATGATGTTGACGACGAGCAGGAAGAAGCCGACGGGCGACAGCAGCGGGAAGATGATGTCCCAGAAGCGACGTCCGGGGCCGGCGCCGTCGATCGCCGCCGCCTCGATCAGCGACTTCGGGATCGACTGCAGGCCGGCCAGGAAGAACAGGAAATTGTAGCTGATCTGGTTCCACACCGCGGCGATCACCACCAGCATCAGCGCCTGGTTGCCGTTGATCACGTAGTTGAATTCGATGCCGATGCCCTGGAGCATCCAGGCGACGATGCCGACCGAGGGATTGAACAGGAAGCCCCACAGGACGCCGGCGACGGCGGGCGCCACGGCATAGGGCCAGACGAGCAGCGCCTTGTAGCCGGTGGCGCCGCGGACGACGCGGTCGGCCATAACGGCCAGCAGCAGCGAGAGCGCGAGCCCGACGGCGGCGACCAGGAAGCTGAACACGACGGTGAGCCGCGCCGAGTGGTAGTAGCCCGGGTCGTTGAACAGATGGATGAAGTTGTCGAGGAAGACGAACTTGGTATTGCCGCCGAAGGCATCCTCGATCAGCACCGACTGGTAGATCGCCTGGCCGGACGGCCAGAAGAAGAAGACCAGTGTGATGAGGATCTGCGGCGCCACCAGAAGGTAGGGCAGCCAGCGTTCGTTGAAGGTGACGCGTTTTTCCATCGAGCTAGACCGTAGCCCTCCCCCTCCCGGCCTCCCCCGTATGACGGGGGAGGGGATTTAAAGGGCCAGCCTTCCCCTTCTCTACCTCCCCCGTCAAACGGGGGAGGTGGTCCGAAGGACCGGAGGGGGAAAGCAACGGCAAGGCTTTACTTGTTGGCCGCTTCGAAGCGCTTGAGCTGCTCGTTGCCCGCCTTCACGGCGTCGTCGAGCGCGGTCTTCGCGTCCTTCTTGCCCGACCAGACGTTCTCGAGCTCGCCGTCCACGATGTCGCGGATCTGCACGAAGTTGCCGATGCGCAGGCCCTTCGAGTTGGCCGTCGGCGGATTGAGCGTCAGCTCCTGGACGGCCACCTCGCGGCCCGGGAACTTCTTGTAGAAGCCGGCCTTCTCGGTCGCCTCGGCGGCGGCGGTCGTGATCGGCACGTAGCCCGTCTCCTGATGCCACTTCGCCTGCACCGGGGTGCTGGCGAGGTAGCTCATGAACTTGGCGACGCCCTTGTACTCGGCCGCCGGACGGCCCTGCAGCACCCACAGGGTGGCGCCGCCGATGATCGAGTTCTGCGGCTTGGCAATCACGTCGGGCGAGTAGGGCATCATGCCGATGCCGAACTTGGACGCGCCACCCAGCGCCTTCTCGATGCCCGCGGCCGAACCGGAGGAGGCCACGTGGAAGACGCAGTCGCCGGCGGTGAACAGCGCCGTCGACTTACCCTCGCGGCCGCCATAGACGAAGGTCTTGTCCTTGCCCCAGTCGGCCAGCATCTGGATGAACTTCACGCGCGGCGCATCGTTGAACTTCAGCTCGATGTCGGTGCCGCCGAAGCCGTTGTCCTTGGTCGCGTAGGGCAGGTTGTGCCAGGCGCCGTAGTTCTCGATCATCGTCCAGGTCTGCCACTGCGGGGTGAAGCCGCACTTGGCGCCGGCCGCGACGGCCTTCTTGGCCATCTCGCCCAGCTCCGGCCAGGTCTTCGGCGGGGTGTTCGGATCGAGGCCCGCCTTCTGCAGCAGTTCCTTGTTCCAGTAGAGCACCGGCGTCGAGGAATTGAACGGCATCGACAGCAGCTTGCCGTCGGTCGTGGAGTAGTAACCATAGACCGGGCCGATATAGGCCTTGGGATCGAACGGCTCCTTGGCGTCGGCCATGAGCTGGTACACCGGATAGACCGCGCCCTTGGCGGCCATCATGTTGGCGGTGCCGACCTCGAACACCTGCACGATGTGCGGGGCCTGCTTGGCGCGGAAGGCCGCGATCGCCGCCGTCAGTGTCTCCGTATAGGAGCCCTTGTAGACCGGGTTCACCTTGTACTCGGTCTGGGACTTGTTGAAGCCGTCGGCCAAAGCGTTGACGGTGTCGCCCAGGTTGCCGCCCATGGCGTGCCAGAACTGGATTTCGGTCTGCGCCAGGGCTCCCTGTGCGCTCGCCAGAACCGCCGCGGCCGCGACGGACGAAAGCAGAATCCGTGTCATATCGAACAAACCTCCCAATGAAACTCCGCCGTTGTATCGGCGGGCGGCAAGACTGCCGTGTGTCTTATTTGTTTCAGTCTGATGACAGTCCACCAAGACTGCGCATCGAACGCAACCCCCAAATGGTCGATATTACCCGAGAGCCGACAGGATCACGTCCGGTGCGTCCGTGATGACGCACTGCACGCCCATGCCCACCAGCGCGCGCGCCACGTCCCCGTCGTTGATCGTGTACACGCTGAGCAGGTAGCCGGCCTTGCGGATCTCGACCGCCCGGACGGCGGTCAGCCGCTTTCCGTTGGTGTTGATGCCGGCCGCCGAGACGTCCTCGGCGCGGGCCTGCCAGTCGTCCTTCACCTCGTCGATCAGCAGGGCACGCGCGAATTCGGGCGCCGCCTCGCGGGCTGCGGCAAGCGAGGCATCCTTGAAGCTCGAGAGCAGCGGCGCCGGCAGCTTTGCCGACCACAGCCTGCGAAGGGTCGCGACCGTAACGCGCGCGGTTTCGGCCTCGCGGCCCTCGCACGGCTTGATCTCGACGTTGCAGCCGAGGCCCAGCTCGCCGAAGCAGGCGATCGCCTGTTCGAAGGTCGGCACCGACGGCGGCAGTTCCGCCGCGGTCATCTCCGAGGCGAGCCGGTCGACCCCGGTCGTCCGCTTGAGCGACGAATCGTGCATGACGATGGGCACGCCGTCCTGCGTGAGCTTGACGTCGATCTCGACCCAGGCCGCCCCCCGGCGATGGGCCTCCCGGAAGGAATCCAGCGTGTTTTCCGGCGCGTAGGCCATGGCCCCGCGATGGCCGACGACTTTAGGCAGTTGCAGCATGTGCGAATCCGAAGCTAACTCGGGTGTCGCAATAGCCGAATGTCCACTCCCTGTCCCGCCCGATCCGCATGACCACCTTTCCCGACAAGTTCCGCCTCGACGGCCGGACCGCGCTCGTCACCGGCTCGGGCCGCGGCCTGGGCTGGGAAATGGCCAAGGGGCTGGCCGAGGCCGGCGCCCGCGTGCTGCTGCACGGCCGCTCGCACGAGCGCCTGGCCCCGCGGCTGGCCGAACTGCGGGCGGCCGGCCGGGCAACCGACGGCCTCGTGTTCGAGATGGCCGACCGCACGGCCATGCAACTGGCCCTCGCCGGCGCCGGCCCCATCGACATCCTGATCCACAATGTCGGCGAACGCGACCGTCGCCCCTTCACCGACATCGAGCCTCGCGACTTCGCCCGGCTGGTCGATACCGACCTCTCGGCCGGCCAGGCCCTGATCCGTCTCCTGGTTCCGGGCATGGTCGACCGGGGCTGGGGCCGGCTGATCCTCGTGACCTCGATCGCCGCCACGCTGGCCGCGCCCGGCGCCTCGTCCTACATCGCGGCCAAGGCGGGGCTTGAAGCGCTTTCCCGCGCGCTGGCGGCCGAACTCGGCGACAAGGGCATCACCTCGAACGCGATCTCGCCGGGCTTCTTCGCCACCGAGACCAACGAGGCGCTGATCGCCTCGACGGCCGGGGAACGCATGCGCCTGCGTTGCCCGGCGAGGCGCTGGGCCGATCCCTCCGAGATCGCGGGCGCCGCGATCTTCCTCGCTTCCCCTGCCGCGAGCTACGTCAACGGACACACGCTCACCGTCGACGGCGGCGTCACCGCAACGTACATGGCCTGATGAAAATTCGAGATCTTCTGGTCGGCGCCCTGCCCAGCGCCCTAGCCGTCGGCCTCGCCCTGCCCGCATTCGCGGCCGGCCCCGACGCGCCCGCCATCGACGGACGCCACCTCGGCCTCACCTGGATGATCCCGTTCGCCGGCATCCTCCTGTCGATCGCCATCCTTCCGCTCGCGGCACCAAGTTTCTGGCATCACCATTTCGGCAAGGTGTCGGCGGCGTGGGCGACCCTGATCATCGTTCCCTTCGCTCTGATCCACGGTGTGCCCAGCGCGGTGTACGAGATCATCCATCTGCTGCTGCTCGACTACATTCCCTTCATCGTGCTGCTGCTGGCGCTGTTCACCGTGACCGGCGGCATCCACATCAAGGGCAACCTCCACGGCTCGCCGTCGATGAACACCGCCCTGCTGGCGATCGGCACGGTGCTCGCGGGCTGGATGGGCACGACCGGCGCGTCGATGCTGCTGATCCGGCCGATGATCCGCGCCAACGACGACCGGCGGCACAAGATCCATGTCTTCGTGTTCTTCATCTTTCTGGTGTCGAACATCGGCGGGGCACTGACGCCGCTGGGCGACCCTCCGCTGTTCCTCGGATTCCTGAAGGGCGTGAGCTTCTTCTGGACGACGACCCACCTGTTCGCCGAGATGCTGGTGTGCGCCATCGTGCTGCTGGCGCTGTTCTACGCCATCGACAGCTACTGGTATCGCAAGGAAGGCCACAAGAAACCCGATCCGACGCCGGAAACGCCGGTGCGGATCGAGGGCGGCATCAACATCATCCTGCTGGCGCTGATCGTGGGCGTCGTGCTGGCGAGCGGAACGTGGAAACCCGGCGTCCATTTCACGATCTTCCACGTCGCCCTCGAATTGCAGAACGTCCTGCGCGACCTCGCCCTGGTGGCGATCTGCTTCCTGTCGCTGCGCCTGACCTCGCAGAAGTCCCGCAGCGACAACGGCTTCAGCTGGGGCCCCATGCTGGAAGTCGCCAAGCTGTTCGCCGGCATCTTCATCACCATCGCGCCGGCGATCGCCATCCTCAAGGCCGGCAAGGACGGATCTCTGGCGCCCCTGGTGGCGCTGGTGACGAACCCCGACGGGCAGCCCAACGACATCTGGTACTTCTGGCTGACGGGCATCCTGTCGAGCTTCCTCGACAATGCGCCCACCTATCTCGTCTTCTTCAACCTGGCCGGCGGCAATGCCGAGGTGCTGATGGGCACGCTCGCCAGCACGCTGGCGGCGATTTCCTGCGGGGCGGTGTTCATGGGCGCCAACAGCTATATCGGCAACGCGCCCAACTTCATGGTCAAGGCGGTCGTCGAGGAAGCGGGCATCCGCATGCCGAGCTTCTTCGGCTACATGGTCTGGTCCAGTGCCATCCTCCTGCCGCTCTTCGTGGTGCTGACGCTTGTCTTCTTCGTCTGAGCTGCTGAAGCACTTCTCGGCCCCGGAGATCGCCGAGCGTCTCGCCACGCAGCCGGCCCGCATGGCGCAGCTGGCGAAGCTGCTGCTCTCCGCCGGCGAGATGCAGCGCGCCGTCGATCTCGCGAGCAGGGCCCGTGACCTCGCACCCGACGATCCCGAAGTCGAACGGATCGTGAAGCTCGTCCTCGGTCGAAGCGTGCCGGACTGGCACCGCACGATCCTGATCGACGAGGGGCGGAACGCCGCCTACGACGCGGCGCTGCGGCGTGCCGTGCGGGCCGGCTCGCGCGTCCTCGACATCGGCGCGGGTTCGGGCCTGCTGGCGATGATGGCCGCGCGCGCCGGCGCCACCGAGGTCGTGAGCTGCGAGATGAACGCCGCCATGGCCGGCGTGGCGGCCGAAATCGTCGAGCGCAACGGCTATGCCGATCGCATCGGCATCGTCGGCAAGCATTCCCGCCAGCTCGCGATCGGCGCCGACCTGGCCGAGCCCGTCGACATCCTCGTATCGGAGATCGTCACCAACGACCTGCTGGGCGAAGACGTGCTGGGATGCATGGAGGACGCCATCGGCCGACTGACCCGACCGGATGCCAAGATCATTCCCTCGCATGGCGCCGTTCGCATCGCCCTGGCGCACTATGGCAAGCTCGCCAAACGGCAACTCGCATCGGTCCAGGGTTTCGATCTTTCACCGATGAACGTCTTCGATGGGCGGATCGATCTGTCGGCCGGCAACGAGACGCTCGACCTCAGGAGCGAGCCTGCCGATCTCTTCGCCTTCGACTTCGCGTCCGGCGGCCCCTTCGACAACCACCGGGCGTCCGTCGCGCTGACCAGTTCGGGCGGCGCGGTGAACGGCATCGCCCAGTGGATCCGGCTTCGCATGGATGCCGACGGGATCTACGAGAACAGACCCGCTCCGGGAGCCTCCTCGTGCTGGGGCGTCATGTTCCAGCCCCTGCCGGCCGTTCTCGAGATGCGCCCGGGCGAAAAGCTGACGATACGGGGAGCCCGCGACCGGACCTCGCTCTGGATGTGGGTCGAATCCGACCGGTAGAAGTCCACAAGGATTCATTCGTGATCTCAAGGAGATAGCGGACAAGAAACCGCAGAGGACCGGCATGCTTTTGGTCTAGACTGGGTGCCTTCCCTCTCCTTTTCCCGGCAGCCCTTCGCGCCGGGGAGCCAAGTCTCCGGCGAAAAGCTGTAGAACGCCCCGTGGCCCACGCCGTAAGCGCCTCCTCCCACCGCTCCGACCGCATGTCGCCCGTCGCGCTCGCGCTGGCGATCCTGCTGCATGTGCTCGTGGTGGCGGTGCTGTGGTGGCTGTCGCAACAGAAGCCGCCGACGCCGCCGGTCGAGGAAGCGATCAACGTCACCTTCGAGGAACCCAAGCCGCCCGAGCCACCCCCGCC
>LSKJ01000460.1 GCA_001557035.1 Rhodospirillaceae bacterium CCH5-H10
CCCGCCGCTCGATCCCGCCCTTGCCGTCGGCATCAATGCCGCCATGGCGCTAGTCGGCCGGGTCGTGCTGGGACTGGCGATCGACCGGCTCGACCCGCGGCGGGCGTCGGCGATCTGCTTCCTGGTCCAGGTCGGCGCCATCGCGGTGCTCGCCTACGCGCAGGTCCCGCTCGTGGTCTATGCCGCCTGCGCGGTCTACGGGCTTTCGGTCGGCAACAACATCACCCTGTCGCCGATGATCGTGCAGCGCGAATACACGCTCGACCAGTTTCCGGCGATCGTCGCGCTTTCGACGGCGGTCGTGCAGACCCTCTACGCCTTCGGGCCGGGCCTGCTCGGCATCCTGCGCGACATATCGGGCGGCTACGGACTCCCGCTCTTCGTCTGCATGGGACTCAATATTGCCGCGGCCGTGCTGATCCTGATGCGGCCGCGCCGGCCGGTTTAGGACAGGAACTTCAGGCCGTTCACGACCTTGTCGATGGTCTTGCGTGGGCCGTGCACGCCGATGCCGACGAAGTTCATCGCGTCGGCCGGCGCCGCGGCCACGGCGGCGCGGTTGTCCGCATCGTTGGTCGTGGTGAACATCGGCTCGATGTAGATCGCAGGCACCAGCTCGCGTGACAGAGCGCGCTGGTGGGTGCGCTGCAGCTCCTCCAGGGTCGCGCCGTAGATGAACATCGGCTCGCGGATCAACGCCGTGTAGGCC
>LSKJ01000461.1 GCA_001557035.1 Rhodospirillaceae bacterium CCH5-H10
GGCCGCCTGGGCGGCGCCTTGCCGACCGGCGCCCTGTTCGACACCAGCAGGATCTCCGGCACGGAGACGTGGACCGCCTTCAGGTCGGTCAGGTTGTGCCGGTAGTCCTCGACCTCGGGCCCGAAGACCCGGCTCAAGCGGATCAGCAGGTCGGGATCGTCCGAGATGCCGTTCATGCCCTGGATCAGCAGCAGCCCCTTCGCGTCGGCCAGCGCAGCGGGCAGCGCCCCGGGATCGGCCTCGGCCGCCGCCACGATCCGCGCGGCATCGCCGTCGAGCCGCAGCGTCGCGCCGAACGACGCACCGGGCAGCGGCGCCTCGCGCACGACGTTCATGGCCGCTGCCCCGCATAGGGATCGTTGATGCCGTCGAGCGGCCAGATCGGCCGCCGCAGCTTGGTGAACTTGAGGCGACTGATGTCCGGCGAGCAGATGCCGCCGGAATCGACCAGCACGATCTCGCGGGCGATCGGCGCGTAGGCCGCACGGAAGTGCTGCACGCTCTTCACCACCACCACGCTCTTCGTCCGGGGATCGATGCCCTGGCTCAGGAAGACCTGCAGGTCGATCGTCTGGATGCGGTTGGAGATCGTCACCACGTCGATGCCGCCGATGCGCAGCACCGCGGTCGGCCCCATCGAGGTCTCGACGCCGGCATTCATCGGCCCGTCGTTCTTGAAGGACCCGTCGGACAGCATCTTCACGACGGCTTTCGCCTTTACCGGTCCGCCCATCGAGGGATCGGTGTGGCCGCCCAGCACGACGTCGATCTCGGCGCCGACGCCGGCCTTGATGGCCTGCTGCACCGTGCCGGGATCGAAGATGGTGCCGAAGGCCACGTTCTGGACGTCCGCGTCGATCAGCGCCTGCAGCACCGGGGTCGTGTCGTTGTAGCCGCCGCCGCCGGGATTGTCGGTGCCGTCGGCCACGACGAGCGGTCCGTCCTTGCCGACGCCGGCCCTGGCCGCGGCGATGGCGTCGGAGACGGGGCGGAAGTCCGAGGAGTTCTCGTCGCGACGCTTCCAGATCTCGTCGAGGATCGCGGCCGCCACCTCCTTGGCGCGCTTCTCGGCGGCCGGCTCATGGCTCACCGCGATCGAGGGACCGGTGTAGGGAATGTCGGCCCAGGTGAATCCCGCCTGGATGCTGACGACGTTGATGCCCTCTTCCTTCTCGAACGCGTCCGCCTGGGCCAGCAGGTCGCGCATGAGGCCGGGCTGGGTCGTCTTGCCGTGATCGGCGCCGTCCAGCATCGCCGGCTGGATCAACAGGCACTTCGGGTTCTTCCGGCCCTCCAGCGCTTCCTGCACCAGCGCCGCCGCCTGGACCGCGCGCTCGTAGCCGTCGATGTGCGGATAGGTGCGGTAGCTCACCAGCGCGTTGGCATGGCGCGCCATCTTCGCCGTCGCATTGGCGTGCAGGTCCAGCGTGGCGACGACGGGAATGTCCGGCCCGACGATGGCGCGCAGCGCTTCGAGCAGGGCGCCCTCGGCATCGTCCTCCGTCTCCGTGACGGCCGCGCCGTGCAGCGACAGGCAGATCGCGTCGAGCTTGCCGGCCTTCTTCGCCGCATCGAGGATCAGGTCGCGGATATGCTCCCAGGTCTCCTTCGTGAGCTTGCCCGAGGGCGTGGCGTTGGCCGCGGCGGCCCAGACCGGCTCCCAGCCGTACTTCTTCACCGAATCGATGTAGCCGCCGACCTCGTTCCTGGTGCCGGTGAAGCGCGGCACCATCGCCTCGCCCTCGATCAGCCAGCGCTTGCGGTAATCCTCCAGCGTGGTCTTCAGTTTGCTGAAGGTGTTCGTCTCATGCATGAACTGCGCGATCAGGACGCGGTACGCCATCTCTATACTCCCGGTCTTCCATCCCTCCTCCCCATTCAAATGGGGAGGTGCCCCGTCATCGGGGCGGAGGGGTCATGCTTGCTTGCAAAGTCTTGACCCCTCCGTCGTCGAAGCGGCTTGGCTACAAGCCGCGAGACGCCGACACCTCCCCCGATGACGGGGGAGGCAATCAATCGCTAGAGCTTTGCCGTCTTGAGCCACTCCGCCTGGCCTTCCTCGCCATCGACGCCCATCGATTCGAGGAAGCGGCAGACCATCATGTAGTAGCCGATGGTGAGCGTGAGCTCGACCAGCGCGCCCGGCGTGAGGAAGGCCTGCACCGCCTTCAGGGTCTTGTCCGATGCCCGGACGTTGCGCACCACGTCGTCGGTGTAGCGCAGCACGGCCTTCTCGTTCTCGTCGAAGGCCGGCGCCTCGATGGTGGCGTCGCGCAGGGCGGCGATCTTCTCTTCGGTCACGCCGACTTCGCGGCCGATGCGCTCGTGCTGGAACACTTCGTAGGCGGTGCGGCTCAGGCGCCCGACCCGGATGATCGCCAGCTCGCGCAGCACCGGGTTCAGTTCGCAGCGATAGAGCAGCCCGTTGCCCATCCGCAGGAAGCCCTTCGCGCCCTGCTCCGAGTGCGCCAGCATCCGGTAGATGTTGAGCATCGGATTGAGCTTGCCGAGCAGTTCGGCATGCTTGCCCGTGGCGTTTTCGACTTCGTAGTACGGAATGCGTGACATGGGGTCCTCTCCTCAGGTCTCAAACCTGAAGGGAAGCCCCAGCGGGGTCAACGCTCTCAGATCAAGCCGCGACTGACCAGCGGATTGAGCCAGCGGCCCCACGGCCCCGTCAGCACGATCGGCTTCTCGACCACGATCATCGCGATGCACGGCTCGCCCGGATCGGCTATCGGTTCGTGACGGACGGAGCCCGGACCGACGGCGAAATCACCGACGCCGTAGTTGCCGGTTGCGTCGGTGTAGCCGCCCTGCAGGACGACCGTGTACTCGTAGCCGGAATGCTTGTGCTCGGGCAGCCCTCGTCCGGATTCCAGCCGCAGCAGCGACACCCGATGGAAGTCACCCGGCAGGTCGAGCCGGATCTCGTCGAACTTGCCCATGACGCGGCGCCAATCCATGCCCGGCCGCAGATGGGGCACCAGGGGGGCCGGCGCCCATTCGAAGCCCGGGTGGCGACGACGGGGCAACGCCGGTTTCGGCTCGACCGGGACATCGTCCAGCCGCGCGAGCGTGCGCTCGAGTGCCGCGTCCAGGCCGGCCTCCATGCCGGCGGCGGGTTCGCGCTCCAGCAGCGCGCCACCGAGGGCGCCCAGCCGCTCGACGGTCTGCCGGGCCTCCGGATCCAGCGCCACATGCAGCGCGACCGCGAGTTCCGGCCCGGCCGGAAGGGAACCCGCAGCGTAATCCAGTAACAGTTCTTCGGGCGCCGGATGGCGGCTCATGACTCGTCTCTCTCCAGGGCATCCCTCAGGCGTCCCAGCGCCAGGCGGATGCGCGACTTCACCGTTCCCAAGGGCAGCTTCAACTCCTCGGCGATGGCCGTATGAGTCTTGTCCTCGAAGAATGCCTTTTCGATCACCACCAGTTGATCGGGGGACAGGCCCGAGAGCAGCTCCTTCATCCTCGTGTACGTTTGACCCGCCAGAACGGATTTGTCGGCATCCTCTTCTTCCGGCGCAAAAACCGTGAGCCAGTCCTCGGTGTCGATGGCCGGCCGGTTGTTGCGCCGCAGCAGGTCGATCCGCTTGTTGCGGGCGATCGTGTACAGCCAGGTGGTTGCCGACGCCCGGGTCCGGTCGAAGCTGGCGGCCTTGCGCCAGACCATGATCAGGGCCTCCTGCGCCACTTCCTGCGCGGCCTCTGCATCGGCACCGCCGCGCATGATGAAGGCCTTCACGCGCGGCGCGAAGTGATTGAAAAGTCTGGCAAAAGCAGCGCGATCCTGACGGGTCGCGATGGCTTCGATCAGATCGGCGGCCTCGTCGGCTGAAAGCATCGGTTCGAGTTTACCCCGGCCGGCCCTGAGCACCCAAATCCCAGAACAGTCCGGTCATGAGGCGCAGCCCGTCGCGCGCCACCGGCGCCAGCAGGTGCTCGTCCGGGGCATGCTGCGAGCAGGCGGCGTAGGAATGCGGCACCCAGACCGTCGGCAGCCCCAGAATGTCGGTGAAGACCTCGTTGGGCAGCGACCCGCCCAGGTTGGGCAGCATGTTGGGCTTCTGCCCTACCGTCTTCTCGATCGAGCTCGAGGCGAACCTGGCCCAGGGGTTCTCCGGGTCCAGCCGCGTCGCATTCATGATCACGTCGCGCGCCTGGGCGATTTCGATCATGCCGAAGCCGTGCTTGTCGAGGTGGCGGCGCAGCGCCGGAATGATCTCGTGCGGGTCGGTCCCGACGACGAACCGCAGTTGGCAGTAAGCGACCGCGCTGGGCGGGATGGCGTTGACCGGCCGGTCGGGATTGCCGGTCTTGAAGGCCAGCACCTCGAAGCTGTTCCAGCCGAACACGCGCTCGACCGGCGTCAGCGACTTCTCGCCCCAGTCCTCGTTGATCTCGGGCGCGCCTTCGCCGGCATCGACGTGGGCGTCGGCCAGCGCCGCGCGGATCGAGTTGGTCAGCGTCTTCGGACGCCATTCCGGCACTTTGATCTGGCCGCGCTCGTCGGTGATGGTCGCCAGGGCGTGGGCCATGATGATCCCGGGGTTAGCCAGCAGCCCGCCCCAGTTGCCGGAATGATGGCCGCCCTCGCGCATCGTGAGGGAGAGGTTGAAGTTCAGCGTGCCGCGGGTGCCGCCGAAGATGGTCGGCCGGCGATGGTCGAGGCGCGGTCCGTCCGACGCGATCAGCGCATCGGCCTTGAGCGCGTCCTTGTTGGCCTTGCAGAAGTCGGCAAGGCCCGGCGAGCCGGTCTCCTCGCCGGTCTCGATCAGGATGGTCGAGTTGAAACCCAGCGAACCGCCGCGCTCCTGCATCACGCAGGCGAGTGCCGCGATGTTGATCGTGTGCTGGCCCTTGTTGTCGGCCGTGCCGCGGCCGTACATCTTCTCGCCCTCGATCACGATCTTCCAGGGCGACAGGCCCGAACGCCACTGCTCTTCCTGGCCGCGGATCACGTCGCCGTGCCCATAAGTGAGAACGGTCGGCCTGGCGGGATCCTCCACCCGGCGGGCGATCAGGAACGGACCGTACTCGCTGCGCGGATTGGGCAGCACGGTGCAGTCATAGCCGAGCTTCTGCAGCGACCCGGTCATCTCGCCCGAGACGTACTCCTGCAGGGCGGGCATCGAGTCCTGCTCCTGGCTGGTCGTGGGGATGGCCACCCGCCGCTGCAGCTCCTCGAGGAAGCCACCATCGTCGAAATATTTCTCTGCGCGGGCGATCGCGCCATCCCGTGTCCCGGTCATGCTTTCCCTTGCCTGTTTTCGCCGCCACGATAGCAAAATTACAGGGAGAAGAGCATGACCGCTTCGGGCCGCATCGTTTTCAGCAGGATGGAAGAAGTAATCTTCGGCCGGCCCGCCGCCGAGGCCGTCGCCGGGCTGGTCGAGCGCCAGGGTGCGGCCCGAGTCTTTCTCATGGTGAGCGGCACGCTGAACCGCGAAACCGACGAGATCGAGAAGCTGCGCCGGGCGCTGGGCAACAAGTGCGTCGGCACCTTCGACAAGATGCCCGCCCATTCACCGCGCAGCGCCGTGGTCGCCGCGGCCGAACAGGCGCGCGAGGCCCGCGCCGACCTCATCGTCACCTTGGGCGGCGGCTCGATCACCGACGCCGCCAAGGCCGTCCAGCTCTGCCTCTCCAACGACGTCCGCACGGTCGACGACATGGACCGGATCCGTGGCCAGGCCGACGTGAAGCCTCCCACCGTGCGCCAGATCTCGATCCCGACGACACTCTCCGCCGGCGAATTCTCCGCCATCGCCGGCGTCACCAACGAGGCGACCAAGGTGAAGGAGATGTTCCGCCATCCCCTGACCATTCCGCAGGCCGTCATCCTCGATCCCGAGGTGACTCGCCACACGCCGATGTGGCTCCTGCTCTCGACCGGCATCCGCGCCGTCGATCACTGCGTGGAGGGCGTCTGCTCCAACGAGTCGAACGAATTCAGCAACGCCTCGTCGCTGCATGGCCTGTCGCTGCTGGCGCGCGGCCTGGCGCGGGTGAAGGCCGATCCTTCCGACATGGCGGCGCGGCTCGACTGCCAGACCGGCTCCTGGCTCTCGATGGCGGGCATCGCGGCCGGCGTGCCGATGGGCGCCAGCCACGGCATCGGCTACGTGCTGGGCGCCGTGTTCGACGTTCCCCACGGCCACACCTCCTGCATCATGCTTCCGTGGGTCATGCGCTGGAACAAGCCCGCCAATGCCGATCGTCAGGCGCTGATCGCCAATGCGATGGGCCATCCCGGCGAGGATGCCGGCGACGTGCTCGACCGGTTCATCCGCGGCCTCGACATGCCGCGCACCCTCTCCGACGTGAAGATCGGCCGCGAGCATTTCGACCGCATCGCCCAGCAGGCGATGGGCACGCCGTGGGTGCCGCGCAATCCGCGCCCGATCCCGACGCCGGCCGAGGTGAAGGAGATCCTGGAACTGGCGGCCTGAGCGTCAGTCCCACTTCCGCTCGAGGAAGCGCCGGATGTCGTCGGTGAACTGCCGCGGCGCCTGAAGCATCGAGAAATGGCTGACCTCGGGCTGCAGCAGCAGCCCCGCATTGGGGATGGCGCCTGCCATGAATTCCGTGTTCTCGCGCTTGATCGCCTCGTCGTGGTCGGCGTCGACGATCCAGGTGTGGACCTTGATGCCTCCGAGATCGCGGGCCGTCCAGTTGGGCTGCGTCGCCCACATGGTGCTGATCTCGTCGACGAACTTCTTGTAGTCGCGCGGCGTCGGCGACAGTGCCGCATACTCCTTCTCGCCGCGCGCGATGAACTCCATGAAGACCGGGCTCTTGGTGACGTCCTTGACGCCGCCGGGATCGGAATTGGCAGCGAAGGCGAAGAGTCGCGACACGCGCTGTGGATGGCTCATCGCCATGCTGAGCCCAATGATCGCCCCGTCGCTCCATCCCACGACGGCCGCCTGCGGCACGCCCAGGAAATCCATCAGGCCGATCACATCCGAGGCCATCAGCGCGTAACCGTAAGGCTGCGCGTCGCGCGTGCTGCGCCCGTGGCCGCGGCTGTCCATGACGATGACCCTGTGGGTTTTCGCAAGTTCCGGAACCTGATGGCCCCAGTAGTTCGAGTTGGCGAGCCCGCCATGCAGCAGGATCACCGGCGGCCCGCTCCCGAAGGTCGCATACCAGATCGAGATGCCGTTGACCGGCGCATGACCGCTGCTCACGGCGGGCGGCAGTGTCGGTGTCGGCGGCAGGGTCATCCAGCGCGGCACGGGCTGGGCGGTCGCGGGAGAGACAAGCAGGCCGAAGAGGAGGCCTAGGAAGAGGCGGCGCATATCGGAAAGATAATCCGGGAGCCGGGCATTGCGCCACCGCCAGGATCATTCTTCCCGGCGGTCCCAGAGAGTCATTGTGGAGCGGATCGGCAAAGGGGCTGCCTCGGGCGTTGACTAAAGTCGCAATCGACTAGAATTTTGCGTCGAGGGAACTCCGACAGAGAGGCTTCCCAAACGATGGAGGCTTCTATGTCGACGACGCTGACGTTCCACATGACCCCCGCCTTCGTTCTGGAGGCCACGGGCCAAGCGAACGGCATGGGCTCCGCACCAGTCTGGGCTTACCTGTGGTTGGACAAGCCGCCGGCGGATACGCCGATATCCGACGTCTTCACCTCGGGCCCCTATGCCGATCCGGGTGCGACCAACAACACCACGCCGCTGATCATCAACGGATCGCTTACGCCGAACGTCACCCTGGGCGCCGACGGCAACTACAATGTGACGGTTGCCCTGACGGACACCGCCTATCAGTACGTGAACGGCGGCGTTGCCTATCTCCTGCTGCAGAGCGAGCCGCTGGCGGGCCACACGGACCTGCCGACGAGCATCGGAAGCAATGTCGGAAACATCCAGCCAAACTCGCAAGCGTGGAACTTCGGCTATGCGGCCTTCGAGTATTCGCTTCTGGGCCAGGGCTCGGACCAGGGCGATCTCACGGCGATCGACGGCTGGGGTCCCAATCTCGGCGTGAAGGTCTCGTATTCGAACGGCACCTCCGAGGAGCGCGGCTCGAACCTGACCGGCCAGGCGCTGCTCGATTTGCTGACCCCGCTCAACAGCACGGCGAACCACACCTACACGGCAGCCGGAAGCCCACTCAACGGCGACTCCGCGCTCTTCGTGTCGCCTTCCAATGGATACTTCAACAAGACGACCTCGCCCCTCTGGCCGACCACCATCTGGGACACGCAGCCGGACGGAACCGGAACCGGATATCTCACGGCCTTTGCCGCTCTCACCGATGTCACGCTGTCGGGCGTCAGCAACGGAGAACCGGACGCCAACGGCATCTGGCACAATTCGCAGTACTACGAATACACCGTCTCTTCGCTGACCCTGGCGGCGAACACGGGAACCAACGGCTGGGGCGCCGCCGGCACCTACTTCCTGTTCAGCCCGAGCTCGTCGAGCCAGACCAAGGGCTATATGCTGATCAGCGCGGCCACGCTACAGGAGAACCTGTACGCCGCCGGCCAGGGCACGGCCACGATGTGGAGCAGCTGGGACTCCACCACGCCCACGAACTCCGTCCCCTATGTCATTCCCGGCAGCGGGCAGCCGTCGGGAACGGCCGCGACCGACAATTCCTTCAATCCCTCGGCCAACAACCAGTACGGCACGATCTTCACGAACCTGTTCACGGGATTCACCGCGGGCTACTGGGGTTCGGTCGCCAATCAGGCCAACCCGTTCAGCCAGGGCGCTACCGGCCCCGACAATCTGGGCGCGGGTTCGGTGAACCTCGACGATTCCCGCAACTGGGCGTCGGCCTATGCGTTCGACGGCAATCGCGACACCACCGCGTCGCCGGTGCCGACCTATCAGCATTACGATCCCTATTCGAAGATCTTCTTCGAGAACACCAACGTCTACGGCTCGGCCTTCTCCGACAACCTGTCGAGCGGCCTCACCCCCGGCCCGCTGATCGCGCTGTCCCAACCCGGTTCGGGCAGCGGCACCAGCCCGTCGAACAACGTCACCAACATCGATCTCTATGTCTATGCCTCGACCGAAACCGGCAACTACACCGAACCGGTCGGCGCGAACTACCTGAAGCCGCTCGGCGCCGACTACCTGATCCCGACGCAGACGTCCGGGCTCTCCGTGCTGGTGAATGGTCAGGCGGCCGGTCTTCTCATCCGCGAAGACGCCACCATCAAGCTGGGCATCTACACCGGCAAGAACGGCAGCGGACACGCGACGTTCGACTATGTGACGGTCGAGACCGGCGGCAACCTGTGGCAGAACTTCAGCGTCACGGGGTCGGCGGGATCCTGGTCGGCCGGCGCCGACGCCGCGGATCCCAATCCCCCTGCCGTCGGAACGTTCGTCATCAACGACCTGCCGTCGCCGGCCAGCCCGGCCGTCGGCGGAGTCTACTGGTATCAGCTCGTCGTCGGAGACGATACGGGCGACCAGAAGGTCTATGATTTCTACGCCACGGCCGCCTCGACGAGCCCCGGCGTCATCTCGACCTTGGACATCAGTGTGGCCGCCGGCGGTGGCGCGACCTTCCCGCCGGGGACGCTGACGTCGAGCCAGATCCAGCTTGCGCTCAATCCTGCAAGCACGATGCCGAGCAGTCTGCTCGATTTCGTCTACAACAGCCAATTCTCGCCGATGCCGGCCGCCCCGGTCGCGGGCACGCTGGCGGGCCTCGTGTTCTCCGCCATCGACGGTCAGAACGGCACCGGTATCTACGATCCCATATCCCAAACCACGACCCCCACGCCGGCCATCCTGATCGCGTCCGCCTCGGCCACTCTGGCCTTCGGCTGGACCGGCACGAACGATGGAACCCATTCGGGAACGCCGACCGGATCGATCAGCACCGGCCTGCCGACGAGCGGCCTCATCTCCAACTTCACCAACAAGATAAACGCCGGCGACGTCGCCCGGATCACCGTGGTCGACGCTGCGACCAATACTGCGCTGGGCACGACGGTGAGCGGCACCGCCGATCTCGACGGCCAGTGGCAGACCTGGGGCGGTGCAGGCCCCGCCACCGTTACGCTGGCAGAGGGAATCTACAGCGCGACGATGATGGAGATGATGCCGGACGGGACCACCCCCTACGGCAGCGCGACCGGCGCCCAGAGCGCGCCGCTCTACATCCTCGTCTCGTCGACCAGCAGCTATGCCGACACCGCCGCACACATCTCGAACGCCCTGGTGGCTCTCGAGGCCCTGGAGACCCAGGTTGGAAGTCCGTTCCCCGTGACGGTCTCTGACAACGGCCTGATCGCCATGAACTATGCCGGCATCGCGACCTACGCGAACGTCCTGCTGCAGACGACGAACGCCAACTCGACGCCCTACGAGCTGGCCATCAGCGACAGCTCCGCGACACTGGTCACCAATCGGGCCAATCTGGCGGCGTTGAACAGCAACACTCACGTGAAGACAATCGCCTTCACGGACGCAGGGATCCCGATACTCGCCTTCAACCAGACCGAGTACACTACGACCTACAGCACGGCGATCAGCGAATTCATCGGTGAGCGGACGATCACCGTCAGCGACGTCACGGGCGAAGCCTACGATTCGTACGAGCTCGACTACAGGCATGGCGTGCTGTCCAGTGGCGCGAACGGCTCCGGCGTCCTCGCGCTGACGCGTCAATTCACATCCGACTTCACGAGCGGAGGCCCCATCACCAGCGCAACAACGTGGGAGCACGACATCGATTCGTCAGGCAACGTCGTGCGCGATCTCTATACCGGCGCTGTTGTCTTCGCGACCATGCCGGCCCCGTATCCGGTCGCGATGGTTTCCGGCGCGGGATACGCGTCGCCCGGCCCGTCTAACCTGACTTTCACGTCGGTCGAATACGATTACGCCAATGGCGGGGCGAATCCCTACCTGTCGACCTATACCTACGCCAACGTCTCGGGCCCTCCCGGCTCGGTCACGGAAGTCGACACGTTCGACATCAACAATAACCAGCTGACCCAGATGTTCAGCGGCTTCAATCCGTCCACGACCGGCGGAAAGGCGGCCGTCGAAACGTTCTTTGCAATGATCAACAACGAGCAGGTCGTCATCGCCAACGGGACCTACTATCAGTACGCAATGCCGCAAGCGGGCACGAACTATACGGACCTGGTGGAGAAGTTGGACACTTCAACCACGCCCCGCCTCCTCAAGCAGGTATTCTCAGGTCTTTCCGGTCCAGAGAGCACTTTTTTCTCGTCCTACGAATACCACTACCTCGGCGGCGTTCTGAGCGGCAGCAAGTACGTCCTGGCACCGGTGACCGGCCAACCTTACACGGGTGGCGAGATCCATCTCGACGGCGACGGCAACCTCTCCAAGGTCATCGCCACCGGGATCACCAGCCAGGCCTATTCGTCCTACGAGTACGACTTCGCCTACGCCAACGGCGCCTATGGCGGCGGCGCGGTGGTCGGACAGAAGTACTACTTCATCAACATCGAGGGGCAGTCCTACACGACGCGCGAGGTCGACCTCGACGCCTCGGGCAGCACGACGAAGGTCGTCTATAGCGGCTATACCGTCACCGGCAACCAGCCCTATTCCTCCCTGGAATACGACTACTCGGGTGGCAGCCTGACCGGTTCGAAAGGCTATGTAACGAACATCGCGGGCCAGACCTGGACGGGCGAGGTTCACGAATTCAATGCAATGGGCCAGCTCGTGAGCCAGATGTACACGGGCGTCACCAATCAAACGAGCACCTCGTACGAGTTCGAGTATGCCAACGGCAATGGCGTGCTCACGGGCAAGAACTTCTACTTCACGGACGTCGTCAATCAGGGGTACTCGTCCTATGAGTACAGCTACGACGCGGCCGACACGCTGACCTTGGCCACCTACAACATGAATGACGGCGGCCATGTCCTGAACGGACAGGGCATCAGCCAGACCATAAACAGCATCTACAACGACACGATGACGGGTGGCGGCGGCTCCGACACCTTCGCCTTCACGCCCTATTTCGGGCAGGCGATCATCACCGACTTCTCCGCTGCAGACGACATCATCTCGCTGCCGGGCTCGGAGTTTGCCGACTACGCCTACGTCCAGAGCAACAGCGTCGTGGTCGCCGGGAACATGGTGATCACCGGCACCAACGGCGATACCCTGACCCTGCAGGGCGTGACCACGCTGCCGGGCTCGACGGACTTCCTGTTCGTCTAGGCCGGGAGACGCCCCTTCCGCTTCGCCACCGATTCGGCGAGCAGGCAGAGGATCTCCCACATCATGGTGACACCGACGAGCGCGGTGTTCCCGCTCATGTCGAAGGGCGGCGAGACCTCGACGACGTCACCGCCGACCAGGTCGAGCCCACGCAGGCCACGCAGCATGCGCTGCGCCTCGTGCGGGGTGTAGCCGCCGATCTCGGGCGTGCCGGTGCCGGGCGCATAGGCGGGATCGAGGCCGTCGACGTCGAAGCTCACATAGGTCGGGCCGGTCCCGACGACACGGCGTGCCTCCGCGATCACCTTCTCGACGCCCAGGTCGAAATACTCCTCAATGGTGATGACGCGCATGCCCTGGTCGAGCGCCCACTGGTTGTCGTCAGCCTTGTAGAGCGAGCCGCGGATGCCGATCTGCACCACGCGCTTCGGGTCGAGCAGCCCCTCTTCCACGGCGCGGCGGAACGGCGTGCCGTGCGTGTACTTGAAGCCGCCGAAATAGGTATCCCAGGTGTCGCTGTGGGCGTCGAAATGGACCATGCCGAGCGGCGGCAGGCCCTTTCGGATGCCGCGCATGATCGGCAGCGTGATCAGGTGGTCGCCACCGGCCGACAGCGGGATCACGCCGGCGGCGTGGAGCCTGGCGTAGTGTTTCTCGATGCGGTCGAGGGAATCGTCGAGGCTGGCGGGATTGACCGGCGCGTCGCCGAGATCGCCGCATCTGGCCAGCTCATAAGGCGCGATCCCTGTCACGTGATGAATGCGCCGCATCATCGTCGAGAGATCGCGCATCTGGCGCGGACCGTGCCGCGCACCGGGCCGGTTGGTCGTGCCGCCGTCCCACGGCACGCCGACCATCCCGATCTCGACCGCTGCCGGGTCGCGGAACAGCGGCAGGCGCATGAAAGTGGCGACGTCGCCGAAGCGGGGTACAACGGTGCCGGGGACCGGCTGGGGGAATTCCTGGCTCTTGGTCATTCCCCCACTGTAAGCCCTTAGGCCGCCTGCAAAAGGGCCTTTCGGGCCGAGACGAATTCCTCCACGGCCGCCACGAAGCGGTCGGCCTCGGCGTCGCCGATCATGACGTTCAGCGCCACGAAGCCGCGGCGGGCGATCCAGATGCCGGCGGCGCTCATGTCGAAGAAGAACAGCTCCTTGGCGTCCTGGTTCGACGAGGCGATGTCGGCCGCCGTCCGGATCGGACGCGCCGTGGCGTGCGCCGTCATCATCGAGCCGATGCCGGAGAACTGGAAGGCCACGCCGGCTGACCTGCAGATCGCGTTCAGCCGCTCGCGGATCTTGTCGCCGCGATCGTTCAGTTCCTTCGCCGCCTCGGCCGTATAGACCTCGCCATAGCCCGCGACGCCCGCCGCCATGGTGAGCGCGTTGTTGTTGAAGGTGCCGGCATGGGGCAGCGCGTCCGGCTTGGTCGGGTCGAACAGTTCCATGATCTCGCGCTTGCCGCCGAATGCGCCAAACGACATGCCGCCGCCGATATACTTGCCCAGCGTCGTCATGTCGGGAATGACGCCATGCCTGGCCTGCAGGCCGCCGGGCGAGAGGCGCGAGGTCATGACCTCGTCGAAGATCATGGTGATGCCGCGGGCCTTCGTCTCCTCGCGCACCGCCTTCAGGAAGTCGACGTCGCCCGGCAGGCAGCCGTGGCTGCCCTGCATCGGCTCCAGCAGCACGGCGAACAGCTCTTCGCCGTGCTTCGCAAGGAGAGCCTTGGTGCCTTCGATGTCGTTGTAGGGCGCCACGACGTATTCGTAGGGCATGTTCACCGGGCTGCCGCCGCTCACGAAATAGAGCACGCCGCCGTGATAGCCGCCGTGGAACACCATGACCTTGGTGGCCTTGGTGCGGCCCTTGCGTTGGGCGAAGACGCGGGCACCGGCCAGCGCCATCACGTTGCCCTCGGTGCCGGAGTTGGTGAAGCGCACCAGGTCGATCGAGGGCATGCGATCGGCGATCAGCTTGGCGAGCTTGCCTTCGTTTTCGTTGCGGCCGCCAAAGTTCCAGCCATGGTTCAGGGCCTTGTCGATCGCGGCGCGGATCACCGGATGGGAATGGCCATAGATGCCGGCGGTGTATTCGCCCAGCACGTCGATGTATTCATGGCCGTCGGCGTCCCACAGGCGGCAGCCCTCGCCGCGCACGACGGTCAGCGGAAACGGCGAATTGTGCAGCGTGGTGCGCGTGTTCCCGCCGGGCATCGCAACACAGGCATCCTGGTGGCGGGCGAAGCTCTTGGGATTGCGGTCGGCATAGGCCTGCTTGGCTTCCGTCAGGGCGGATTGCAGATCCGAGTTCACCAGCGCTTGATCGGGCACGTCACTCTCCTCGCGTGAGGCCCCGAGTATCACACGACGTTCAGCTCGCGGATAGGCCGACCCAATTCAAGACGGTCATAACCAAAAGTATTGAGATCGAGCGTCCGGTAATCCCCGTGCACGATCAATTCGGCGACGGCCCGGCCCACAGCCGGCGACTGCTGGATGCCATGGCCGGAGAAGCCCGTGGCGAAGATCAGGTTCTCGATCCGGGGATGGCGCCCGACGATGCCGTTCTGGTCGAACGTATTGTACTCGTAGTAACCCGCCCACGAGTTCACGACCTTGGCCGCCTCGAAGGCCGGCACCCTCGCCGCCAGCGTGGGCCACACCATCTCGTCCCATTCCTGGTGCTGAACCTCGAGCGGCGCACCGGCCGGATCGTTGCCCTCGGCGGGCGTCGTGCCGCCGATGTAGAAC
>LSKJ01000462.1 GCA_001557035.1 Rhodospirillaceae bacterium CCH5-H10
GCTCGACTGGCTCGGCGCCAATCCCGCGGCGCCTCTGATGGCGATGCCCGTGGAGCTGCGCGACGGGTTGAGTCCGGAGCAGAGTGAGGCGCTCGACCGGACCGCCATGAACGGCGGCCGCGTCGTCACGGATCGCGACCTTTACAACAGGCTCGACGACCAGGCGGTGCACGAGCCGGAAAGCTTCGCCGGCCTCGACCTCACGCAACACCGGCTGTCGCTCGGCGACATCGAGTACAACCGCCTGACCAAACTCCAGCAGGCTCTCGCCGAAGGCAAATCCGATCCTGCCTTCGAGCGCCATCGTCTCGGCCGCCTGGTCATGGAAGAGGGACTGCGCACCGCCAACGTCGATCGCAATGGCGAAGAGGGCCGAACCGCCCGGCAGCAACTCGACAGGCTTTTGGGCGCCTTCGAGTCCGTCGAGGGCAGGCCGCCAGCGATGGCCGACATTCGCAGCCTCGTCGGCGATGTGGTGGGCGGCGTGCCGCCGCGTGCAAATGGTGATCCGAATATCGTGCGCGTCGCAGACGAGCCGGCCGAGGCGAACGGCAATACGCAAATCGGGCCGCTAGAATCAGTCGAATCGGACGGCAATACGGAAATCGCACCTCCGCAGGAGCCCGAGGTGAAGGACGCATTCGATGGGGCGGAGCCCCACGTCGTTCACAACGACGACGGCAGCGCGGAGGTCACGGCCGGCAATGTTGCGACGCCGGGCGGCCCGGCCGAGGCGACCATCCGCATCGATCGCGGCCGGTCGGGCGCTTCGGCGGAGATGGTCCTGCCCAACGGGCACCGGGTCGAGAGCCGGCGGACCAGCCCCCACGGCCGGACCTGGTCGCAGATCGACACGATCCGCGATCCGCAAGGCGCCGTCGTCGGCACGCAGACGACCACTTTCGACGGCACGCGCGTCACGCAGACATGGGAACCGGCCACTGGTCCGGCGCAGACGGCGAGCTGGGAAGCTGAGCCACCGTCCGGGGACGTGCATCTGGCGAATGGCGGCGTCGCCGCTCTTGGAGGTCTTGGCACCGCGGGATCGCTGGCGGCCGACGCGCTGACCGCAACCGCCAAGGCCATCGCGGGCGACATGCTGGCGCTGGGAGCGAGAGCCCTCGGCCTGGCCGGCAGCGCCGTTGCAGGGGCGGCCGCCGGGGTCGCTGCAGGGGCTGCCGTGCTCCTCACATCGGCGAACAGTCAGGGCGTCACGGTCGATCTGGGCGATGGCGTGCGTCTGCGCCAACCGCCGGGAGATCCAAACGGCGTCATCGAGAAGAGCACCCTCGGCGGCAGCCTGTGGGATCGCACGTCCGTAGCGGTGCGCATCCAGGAGGGCGCCACCTCGGATCGCCCTCAGATACTGACGATCGACGCCACGGCGCTGGAAAGGGCGATCGGGCCGGAGGCGGCCGACCGCGTGCTGGCCGAGGCCGCGACGCGCTTCGATGTCGTGCCGATTTATTCAAGCGGTCCACCGGCCAAAAAGGATCGCCGCGATGGCACCAGCAATTCCGCCGCAGCCAGCTCGAACAGCCCGCCGCCCGAAGAGCCCGACTTCAAGGAATTCGATCACATTGTTCGTTGGCTCGCCGACAGGAACTCCCAGATCGATAAAGACCACTACAAGGCCGCCGACGGCATCGACACGGCCATCGGCGTCCGGCTCGATCCCCGCGTCGGCGAGCCGGCGGCAGGGCAGGATTACCGGCCCGACAACGAGCACCATCGTAAGGGATTGCGCGGCGAGTACGGCCTGGCCAACGACATCGCGCGTCACTTCCCCGACCACACGGTGGTCAACTTCGGCAGGAAGGCGGGCGAGCGAGGAGCGGATGTGATCTCGGTAGACCGTAATGGCAAGGTTACCTTCTGGGATTCCAAATGGCGCAGCTTGGATACATCGATCGGTCCGAGTGGGCGGGCGCATCAGACTGAGACGTCATTGCGAGATGCCCGGAAACATGCCGAGCGTAGCATCGACGAAGCGATAAAGAGCGGACGCCTGTACCCGGAAGCCGGCGCCAAAGCGCTGGAGAATTTGAACAAAGGTAACCTGACCATCGTCACGGTCGGCACTGGCAGCGCTCGCGACGGTGTGATTGAACAAATCGTGGGCGGTGAGCGCGCCGTCTTCAACTCGCAGCGGAGGCCGTGATGTCGAGAATTTTCGAACCCGAGAAAGATCGTCAATTCTACCTTGATGTCCTTCTGGCGATTACGACGAAGTTCGAGCCGGAAACGACCGGGCCGTTCAATCGCTCACACTATATGGAAAGTAAACTAGGGCGTTTGCTCCAGGCCCATCTCCTGGGCCTGCGTGAGCACGTACTACCGACGGCGCAAGCGCTGGTAGCCTGGATGGAAGCGCAGCCTCATCCGGCCGAAGGCAGAGACACCAGCGAATGCTTCCGCGCTTACGAATGGTGGGAGACGCTGGGCCTGTGCAAGTGGCTGATCGACGGTGATGCGGCGGTCGCCGAGTTCGGCCGCGCGAGCGAGGCCGACTGGCGGCAATGGGATAAGTTCGACCGCCTCCTGCCCAACGGGACGAAGCTGCTGATGCGGGAGGGGCTCGAAC
>LSKJ01000463.1 GCA_001557035.1 Rhodospirillaceae bacterium CCH5-H10
TGACCGGCTACGAGCAGGTCCGCTCGATCGCCGCCGAGATCGCGGGCGACCACGAAGCCGCGCGCAAGGTCGAACTGGTCCTGCCGGAAACCGGCGTGTGCAACGGCGCCCCCGCCTCGCTCGCGTCCCTGGGCACCGACGCCGCCGCGTCGGGCTGCTGCGGACCCGTGGCCACCTCCGGCTGTGCCGCGCCCGCCGCCACGGCTGCGTCCAGTTGCAGTGCGCCCGCCAAGCCTGCCCCGCAGGCCACCGGCTGCTGCGGGCCGAAAGCCTCGTGACCGTGCCGCGCCTCGATGCGTGACAGTCGATTCCTGACCGTCGTCGTCCTGGGATCGACACAGACCCTAGCCTGGGCCTCGAGCTACTACCTGCCCGCGATCATCGCCGACAATATCGCGGGCGACACCGGCGTCTCGACCAACTGGGTGTTCGGCACCTTCTCGGCCTCCCTCATCCTGTCGGCCATCCTCGGCCCGAAGGTCGGACGCGCCATCGATCGCGCCGGCGGCAACGGCGTGCTGGCGGGATCGAGCGTGCTGTTCGCCGCCGGTCTCTGCCTGCTCGCCTCGGCACACTCCCTCGCCGTGCTGGTCGCGGCCTGGATCGTGCTCGGCATCGGGATGGGCCTCGGCCTCTACGATGCCGCCTTCGCCGCGCTCGGCCGCCTCTACGGCATGGAGGCGCGCAAGCCGATCACCGGCATCACCCTGATCGCGGGCTTCGCCAGCACCATCGGCTGGCCGCTTACCGCGTGGGGCGCCGCCACGCTGGGATGGCGCGAGACCTGCCTGATCTGGGCGGCGGTCCATCTGTTCGTCGGACTGCCGCTCAACTACTGGATGCTGCCGCGCCCCGCGGGACTGGCGGCCGGCCCGGCCGGCAAGGCCGCCGCGGTCGAAGCCGTGCCGCTCGACCGCACGATGATCCTGCTGGCCTTCGCCTTCTCCGCCGTCTGGATCGTATCGTCCGGCATGGCCGCGCATTTCCCGCGCATCCTCGAAGCGGCGGGCGCCTCGCCCACCCAGGCCATCGCCGCCGGCGTGCTGATCGGACCCGCGCAGGTCGCCGCGCGCCTGCTCGAAGCCGGACCGCTTGGCCGCTTCCATCCGCTGGCGACGGCGCGGCTCGCCTGCGTGACGCATCCCATCGGCGCGGCCGTCATCCTGGCGGCCGGCGGCGGCGTCGCGGCTAGCGCCTTCGCCGTGCTGCACGGCTCGGGCAACGGCATCCTCACCATCGCGCGCGGGACGGTGCCGCTCTCGCTCTACGGCCCGGCCAATTACGGCTATCGTCTCGGCATCCTCGGCGCGCCCTCGCGCTTCCTCTCGGCCGGCGCGCCGCTCGCCTTCGCGCTGCTGCTCGATCATCTCGGCGCCGGCGTGCTGGTCGTGTCGTCGCTGCTCAGCCTCTCGGCCCTCCTCGCCCTCTGCCTCGTGCGGCGACCGGCCCCTCACCTGGTGCCTCATGCCGGCTGACGATTCTGCTCCCGCAACCCCGCCCGCCGCTCCCGCGCCGCCTGCGCTCGTCTCCGGCGCCCGCCTCGTCGCGGTCGTCTGTGCGGCGCAGATCTTCGTGCAGCTCGGCGCCGGCTTCTGGCCCGCGCTGCTGCCGCAGATGATGCAGCGCTGGAGCCT
>LSKJ01000464.1 GCA_001557035.1 Rhodospirillaceae bacterium CCH5-H10
CCCGCCTATAAACCCGCGCGCCCGGAGGGGTGCTAGAGTGGTCGATTAGGACAGTCTCGAAAACTGTTGTGCGTGCAAGCGTACCGTGGGTTCGAATCCCACCCCCTCCGCCATTGGCTCGTGTCCGGCTTTTCACGGCCAGACAGCGTCAAAGAACTCCCGCGATATCGGTACGGGCGAAATCGTCACCCACGTAGAGCAAGGGGCATTCATGCTCCCTGGCGACTTCGTAGGCGAAGCAGTCTCCGAAATTGAGCGCTGCCGGATGCACGCCTTTGCCCCAGCTTTCGTAGGCATGTGCGATGCGCCGCGCCGCTGCCGGCGTCACGCCGACGACCTCGAAGCCGAGCCCTTCGATGAGGCGCTCCATCTCCTCGCCGACATTTCGTCGAGCGGCGACAATCAACGCCTCTGCGACGGTGCCAGCGGAGATCAGGAGATCGCCATCGGCCTCCAAGGCTGCGACACAGGCATCCGCGCCCGCCTCATTGAGCACGATCGCCATCAGAGCCGACGTATCGACCGCCATCATTCGGGCAGGCCGTCATTGCCATAGAGGAAGTCCTGGCTGCGCGCCGCGCTTGGCCCGGCGGTGGCCTTGGCGGCGGCGGATGCCCGCACAGCCTCGAGGAGCGCCCGGCGGGATTTCCGGTCGGTCGCCGCCTTGATCGGCACCAGCCGCACGGCAGCATGGCCATGCCGTGTCAGGATGACCTCATCCCCGGCCTCGGCTCGCCGAACCAGCTCGGTCAACTGCCCTTTGGCGTCTGTCACAGACACTTCCATGGCGTGCTCCAAATGGACCATGAAGCGGTCCAGTTTTCGCTCTTTTTATTAGACCATTGTATGGTCCGTTACAACGATATACCTGCCGATTATCGCTCTTTTGCACCTGCAGGACGCCGGTCCCCTATACTCTCTGCAGATCAGGTCCGGCGAGGTGCGGCATGGCACGAGAGGCAAAGACGAAGCGAAAGGGCGCCAGCCGCCGGGCCAAGGCCAAAGCCGCCAGCGCGCTGCCGGTTTCGGACTCAGACATGGCCGCGCTGCTGACCTCGTTCATGCGGATGATGGATGATGAGCCCGGCGATGAAGCTCTCGAACTCGCGCAGGAAAAGGCCTTCGACGCCATGGAGGCGCCGCGGGCTCGAGAGAGGATCGCCCTGGCACGGGAAGCGCTGGCGCTGTCGCCACTCTGCAGTGACGCCTATCTCGTCCTTGCACGGGAGACCGCCGATCCGAACGAGGCGCTCGAACTCTACGAGCGAGCCGTCGCCGTCGGCGCGGAAGTGTTGGGCGAAGCCGCTTTCCGGGACGACGCCGGTTCATTCTGGGGCTTGATCCAGACCCGACCCTACATGCGTGCGCGACATGAACTGGGCCTTGCTCTCTGGCGCCTCGGTCATCGCGAGAAAGCCGTCGGCCACTACCAGGAGATGCTGCGTCTCAATCCCGATGACAACCAGGGCATCCGCTACCTGTTGATCGATGCATTGCTCGAACTTGGCCGTGACGTAGACGCCGACGCGCTCCTGGAGCGCTACGAGGAGGATGACTCGGCTCACTGGACCTGGTCGGCAGCTCTTCTCGCATTCCGACGCACGGGAAACAGCGCACCCGCCAACAAGGCGCTGGCCCGGGCCGCCGAGGCCAACCGTCATGTGGCGGCTTATCTCCTGGGCAAGAAGTCGCTTCCTGCAGCATTGCCGGGATTTTTCAGCGTGGGCGACGAGAGCGAAGCCGTCTCCTATGCCCATCATGCTGCGGAGGCCTGGGCCGCGGCCCTGGGGGCGAAGGATTGGGCAGCTGACGCTCTGGCGGTCGGCGTGCGGAAGAGAGTTTATCCCCAGGAGCCCGAAGGCGAGGCCGAAACGGATCTCGATCGTGTCGACGAGGCCGTTCTCGCCCTGCTCGTGCATGGGTTGCACGACGAGACGCGCGCCTGGAAGACGTTCGATTGGGATGCGCTCGACCGGCTGCACGCCAAGGGTCTGATATCCGATCCGGTGGGCCGCGCGAAATCGGTTGTCTTCACCGAAGAAGGCCTCGAGGCGGCGCTGCGATCACATCGCATGCTTTTCGCAAAGACGCCGCCGAAACGGGATAGCGCTGCAACCCAAACACCGTGCCGCCCGGCGTGCACCGCGCCGTACCGCGACGCTGATGGTCGAAGTCGAGCTGCGGGCGATCAATCAAGCCGCCGGAGCGCTTCGCTCACTTGAAGAAGAGCGCGATCCCCGGGAAGGCGATGATCAGCAACAGCACGGCGAACATGATCAGCGTAAAGGGCTGCGTTCCGGCGAAGATGTCCCAGAGCGTGATGCGAGCGTCGTTGAGCGTACTTTTCACGACATAGACCGAGATGCCGAAAGGTGGTGTCAGAAGGCCGATCTCGATGGCGACGACGGTGATGACGCCGAGCCACACCAGGTCGATGCCGAGCGCCTTGGCCACCGGCAGCATCAGCGGCAGCACGATCAGCATGATCGACGCCGAGTCGATGATGCAGCCGAGGAACAGCACGATCGCGATGAAGACGGTCAGGAAGCCGGCGACGCCGAAGCCCAGGCCCGCCATCCATTCGACGATGAATTGCGGCAGGCCGGACAGGGTCAGCATCCGGCTGTAGAGGTTGGCGGCGATGATCAGGAACAGCACCGAGACGGTGATGCGGCCGGTCTCGATCAGCACCTTCCAGAAGATCGAGGGCGTCAGGCGCCGCTTGGCGAGCGCCAGTGCCAGGGCCCCCAACGCGCCGACCGCGCCGGCGTCGGTCGCGGTGAAGATGCCGCCGTAGATGCCCCCCAGGACGACGAAGATCAGCAGGACGACCGGCGCCACCTTGACGGCCGCCTCGCTCAGCGCCATGCCCGGCACGTTCACGGCGGCGGTGCCGCCCACGTAGCCCGGAAACAGCCACGCCATGGCAACGATCGCGACGGAGAATGCGATGGCGAGGACGAAGCCTGGCATGACGCCCGCGAGAAACATGGCGCCGACCGACTGCTCGGAAAGGAACGCGTAGAGAATCATCAGCAGGCTGGGCGGGATCAGCATGCCCAGCACCGACGAGCCTGCGACGACGCCGGTGGCGAAGCGCGGGGTGAAGCCGAAGCGCAACATCTCCGGCACGGCAACCTTGGTGAAGACCGCGGCCGAGGCGATCGAGATGCCGGTGATGGCCGCGAACACGGCGTTCGCCATCACCGTCGCCACGCCCAGCCCGCCGCGGATGCGGCGAAGCATGCTGTTGGCGACCTCGAAAATGTCTTTGCCCAGGTCGGCCGTCGCCACCAGCAGGCCCATCAGGACGAACAGCGGGACCACACCGAACTCGTGGCTGGCGATCGAATCGCTGGTCGCCTGCGCCATCAACGCCAGCGCCACGTCGATATTGTCGCGCATCAGCCAGACGCCGACGAAGGACAACAGCAGCAGGGAGATCGCGACATGCAGCCCGGCGATGATCAGAACGACCATCATGGCGAGCGAGACGATGCCGATGCCGAGCGCTGTCATGGAGTACCCCGAAGCGCCCTGCGGAAATCGGCAAGGGCGAGGAAGATGTAGGTCAGGCAGGTGAAGGCCGAGCCGACGACGGTGATCAGGCGGATCGGCCATGTCGGCGCGGTGAAGTCGCCCAGCGAGCCGACATAGTCGCCGATGTCCCATGCCGACTTGAGTTCGGGCATCACCGCCATGACGACGATTGCCATCATCGCCGCGCCGATGAGATGGAACAGGCCCTGGATGACGTCGGCCAGGCGCGGCGCGCGGGTCACGAGGACGTCGGTCAGCAACTCGGCCCGCACGAACCGGCCGGCCCACAGCGTATTGGGAAGCTGCATGAAGACGATGCCGACGATCGCCAGCGACACCAGCTCGGTGGTGCCGCGCAGCGGGCTGTTGAACACGGAGCGGCCGACGATGTCGACGTTGATCAGCACCAGCAGCCCGAAGATCGCCACCGTCCCCAGCGCGTTCATGACGCCGGTGATCTGGTCGAGGCGAAACGGCTGGGGCCGTCCGTAGGATTCAGCCTTTCCGGCGCTGTCGACGCCGGCTTCCAATTCCACCGCCTCAGGCCTTCCAGTCCCGCACCGGCTTGACGCCTGCGGCCTTGAGCGCCTCGATGTAGGCGTTGACCAGCGGGCGTGCGGACTTGACGCCCTGCTTCTCGAGCTGGCTTGCCCAGGCATCCGGCAGGTTGGGCAGCATTGCCGCCCACTTCGCCCGCTCTGCGTCGGGCAGGGTCGTGACGTTGGCGCCGGCGGCCCGCAGGTTCTTCACCGCCTCGTCCGCGAGAGCCGTCTGGGTCCTGGCGAATTCGGCGTCATAGGCTTTGCCCGCCTTGCGCACGGCCTCTTGTGCGACCGGCGGCAGCTTCTGGAAGCTGCGCAGGTTGAAGGCGAGCGAGCCGGTGTACTGGGCGCCCAGATTGCAGAGGGTGATGTGCGGCGCGACTTCATGCAGCTTGGCCGACCAGACCGGCGACATCGACACGATCGCGCCCTGCGCGACACCGGTCTGGATGCCGTTGTAGTAGGTGTTGAGGTTGCCGGAGACGGCGACCGCCCCGGTGCCCTGCAGCCAGTTGGCGATCGGGCCCGGTACGAAGATCTTCTTGCCCGCGAGGTCGGCGGCGGAATTCACCGGAAAGTTCGTGACGAGCTGGTATCCGTCGATGGCGACGATACCCAGCACGATCATGTTGTTCTTCGACCAGGCGTCGTTCATCTCGGTGAACTGCCCGTTCAGCTTCTGGACGATGGCGCTGACGGTGGAGATGTCCGGCGAACCGAACGGTACCTGCAGCGTCACCTGCTGGAGCGGGAACTTGGCGGCTTCGAAGATCTGCGACACGAGGCCCGCATCGGACACGGAGGTCTTCAGCGCATCGCTCTCGGCACCGAGCTTCGCCACGGTGCCGCCATAGGCCTTGGTCCATTCGATCTTCACCGGCGAGCCGGCGGCGGCGAGTTCGCGGTCGATCGTGCCGAGGAACGTCTCGTCGAGCACCTTGACCCAATTGAACACCGGCGGGTGGCCGCAGGTGACCGTGAACTTCAGGACCTGCTGCGCCCGCGCAGCCTGGGTGCCGCCAAATGCTACGAGCCCGGCTGCAGCCGATGCGCCAATGAACTGCCTGCGATCCATGGTGATTCCGCCCCTTCGTGTTTGTTGCCCGCAGGCTAGGCGACGAGATGCAGCGGGATCAAGCAGGGAACTGATCGGGTTCTGCCACTCGGTTGCTTCGACGGGTGAGAGCCTCATCTCGTTCGGCATCCCTCGGCGCGTCGATTCGCTTTGGTCCGGAAAACAGGGAGCGGTCAGGGCCAGTGTGGCCACTTCGGCTTTGCAGGGTGCCGTGCAGCGCGGCACTCTGGCTCCGACAGGCCAGTCATCAGGTGAATGTCGGTGGAGGAAGGACGCGAGCAATGCTGAAAGTCCCTCCGCCGCACCAGTTGGCCATCACCGTCGCCTGTGCCGCCCTCAACCTCGCTGTAGGCAAGATTGCCAATCTGCTCTCCTTGCCACTGTCCCTGGATACGATCGGCAGTTTGGCCGGAGCGGCACTCCTTCCCCCCGCGCTTGCCATCGCGGTCGGCGCCATCACGGCCGTTCTCGGGTGGGCGGTCATCAGTCCGGTGTATCCGGATTATATCGGCACTCAGCTCTCTGTTGTGATTGCCGCGCTCGCGATCGTGCGATTCATCGGCTTTGATCGATTGTGGAAAGCCGTCATCCTTGGAGTGTCGGTCGCGGTCGTGGCGGCAATGGTTTCAGCACCGGTGACGGTTTTGGCAAGGACGGCCATCGATGCCGCTCCAATCGCCTCCGGGCAAAGTATCTGGAGCGCCGTGACAGTCGATGGACTGCTGATCGATCTCGCCGACAAGCTGGTCGCCGCGCTCATTGCCTGGGCTCTCGTCCGGAGGCGGTTGCGCGGCACCTGGTAGTGCGGCGGCGTCGTCACGAATCTCCAGGTGCGAGGCCCTCAGCCGCAAGCAGCCTGATCCTGGAAGGTTGCTGCGGCTGATGCCCCGTCCTCATCGAGCGTGTCAGCCGCGGTGCAAGGCGCAGATCTTGTTGCCGTATGGATCGCGCAGATAGGCCAGATAGAGCCTGGCCGCTCCGCCCTCGCGCCAGCCGGGCGGGTCTTCGATGGTCTTGCCACCGTTGGCGACGCCGGCATCGTGGAAGGCTTTTACTTTCTCGGGGCTATCGCAGGCGAATCCGATCGTGCCGCCATTGGCATGGGTGGCTGCATTCCCGTCGATCGGCTTGCTGATCCCCAAGATGCCGGCCGGGGTGCGATAGAAGACCCTGCCCTTTGGATCGGCCTTGCCCTCCGGCACACCGATGGCGCCGAGCACCGCATCATAGAATTTTTTCGAAACGGCAACGTCGTCCGCGCCGACGAAGATATGCGAGAACATTCCTGAACCTCTCCCTCATCCGGTCGGCAACCCCTCCGACCAACAGTTACACCGCTCCAATCTAGCTCAAATCCACCGCGGACGAGCGAAACATGCTGAAACGTTCGACACTCGGAATTTCAGCTCTTCACATCGTAAGCGCAGCGGAACCCGATATAGACGGCATGGAAGCTTGCGGCCTTCCACTGGGCGCCGTCGGTGCGGGCCTGCTCCGGGCCGTACCACCATGACCCGCCGGCAGTGAGGGCCTCTTCGCCGCGCCGGTCCGCCATCCACTCCCAGACGTTGGCGCCCATGTCGTAGAGCCCGTTCACGCCGCGTTTGGTGGTCGCGACCGCGACGTGCGCCCTGCGGTTGTTGTTCATGCCGTCGGGGGTGTCGCCCACCGGATACGGATAGGTCTTCCCGCGGACGTAGCCGTCGGTCGGCTGATCGCGCTGCTCGGTGTAGGCAGCCTTTCGCCACTCGGCGATCGTCGGCAGACGGCCACCGGCATGCTGGCAAAAGGCATCGGCCTCGGCCCAGGTCACATGCACGGCAGGCTCGGAGTCCTGTCCTGGCTGTCCCTGCGGACGCTCGTAGGTCCAGCCCTGCCGCCGCGTCCATCCGCCGGTGTATTCGAAACCGCCGCCCTCGCGCTCGGCCGCGGTCCGGAGCGCCGTCGCGCGGGCGAAGGCCCTGAACTGGCCGATCGTCACTTCGGTCGTGTCGATCTTGAAATCACCGATGCGAATGGCCTCCGGCCGTTGCGCGAGGCAGGGGGCGGCACTTGCGACGACGACAGCCAGGGATGCGGCAACGATCGTAAGTCGCAGAGGGATCGTCGGCGTCATGCAGCCAGATGTTCCCGAGAGAGGGGATCGCGGGGCTGTAGCGCGGGATGCAGCCTCTGCCGTCCGTACCCGTTAACATCCATGTCCGAACGCCCCCCATCTCGCGAAGAGACGCCCATCCTCGATCCGCCGCCCGCGCCCGGCAAGCCCACGGCTGTCGAGCGCATCCAGAAGCTGCGGCTGCGCGTGCGGGTCGTGTGGTGGAGCGCGGTCGTCCTCACCGTCGTGTTTGCCGGTGTCGCCCTGTGGATGGGTGTCGGTCGGGGCGACCCCTTCGCGTTGTTCTTCGCTGTCCTGGCCGCCTGCTGTGCGCTGGCGGGTTACGGCACGCTGCTCGCCGTGCGTCGCCCGTCGGCGTCGTGACCGCCCTGTATGACACCTGAACCTGGAGGAACCATGAGCGCTCAACCGGAGAAACCCGATCCCAACGAGGCTTCGGCCAGCTATAGCGGCACCGGCCAGGCCAAGGACGCGCGCCGCGAGGAGAAGCGCAAGACCGGCGTTTATGGGGCCGCCGCGGAAGAGGGGCCGGGCTACGAGCGCGAGGACGAGGAGAAGGGCGGTCGCTACGGGCTGGAGCCGACCGTGGAGCGCCCCGAAGACGAGGGCAGTTCCGAGACGGCGGTGCCCCCGGCGCACCGGAAAGTGGATAAGGTGTCGGACCGCAAATGACGCCGGCTTCCGGCAGGAGAGTTCATGGGCCAGCCGATTTCCGAAGCCAAGAAGGCGATTTTCCTCCAGCGGGCCGAGGCCCGGCTGAATTTTGCCCGCAACCTGCCGGCGGAGGCTCCCAACCGGGAGGCCAAGATCCGGGAGGCGGAAAAGGCGCTGCAGACCGCGCTCGCCTCGAAGACGGCTCCCGTCAGAGCGGGCGGTGGGCGCAAGCCGGGCAAGGCCCGGAAGAAGCGTTCCCGATAAAAAGGCGTGTGCCTTCAAAACGGCGCGATTCCGACATCGAAAATGGCTACAATTCGCTCAGTGATTGAGTGTTCGTTGCCACCTTTCCGGTGAGGGAATGTCGATGCTGAAGAAAATCGCCGTGGCCGCCCTGGTTGCCCTTCTTCCTGCAGCGCCCGCTATGGCCGAGCCGGCCATATGGACTTGGACGGGCTATGGGCTGAACGTCCCGGGCAGTGGCAAGTGCCCGACCTACAAGATGGTGATCAAGGTCACGGTCGTCGGAACGAACGTGGATGGATGGTTCCAGCAGGAAGGCCGCCCCGAGCGCGGCTTCAAGGCGTCGCTGGGTCCCGACATGAAGTTCAAGACGACCACCATCGTGGGCGGCGGCAACAAGATGGACGTCGTCGGCTCGGTGAAGCCGGGCGACGCCAAGATCATGCTCGACGGCTACTGCCTGTTCGAGGGCCCGCTCAAGCCGCAGTGACGGCGCCGACCAGGGGCCGGGTTCTGGATCGCTAGCCGGCGATCCAGAACGTGTCGGGCTCGTAGAGCCCGATGTATCCGCCCGGATCCCAGGCCCAGTAGCCCTTCTCCGGCACGTTGCGCACCTTCTTGCCGACCGTCACCGGCTGGCGCACCTCGTTGACCGTGCCGATCGAGAACACCTCGTCGGCATTCACCGCGAGGATCTCCTCCCAGGCCTTGCGGCGGCCGGCGCTGTCGGGCGCCTGCTCCCACTGCTGGAGCAGCGCCAGCAGCTTCTTGCCGACTTCCATGTCGCAGGGCTCGCCCTGCTTGCCCTTCGACTCGACGTAGAGACCCCATTTCGGCCATTGCAGGCCACCCTGCATCACCGGGGTGAATTCGCGCGGGCTGGTGTCGGGGGTGGGGGCGGCCGTCGTCACGCCGGCATAGGCGGTCATGATCGCCTCGCCGGAGGTGGTGCGCAGGCGGAAATTGTCGGTGGTCTGCGGCTTCAACAGCGCCTTGATGCCGATCTTCTTCCACTGGTCGACGACCAGCGACATGTTGTCGACCTCGTCGGCCTTCTCGCTGGAATGCTCGATCACGAACATCGCCGGCTGGCCGTTGGGCAGCAGTCGGATGCCGTCGCTGCCCTTCTTCGTGAGCCCGATCTCGTCGAGCAGCTTGTTGGCTGCCTTGAGATCCTGGGTCGCCCACTTGGTGGCGTACTCCGGCTTGAACAGCGGCGAGCGCGGCATGATCGTGTTGGCCGATGGCTTGGCGAGGCCGCTGTAGACCACGTCGCTCAACTCGTCGCGGTTGATCGCCAGCGACAGCGCGCGGCGGAAGCGGACGTCGCGGTTGAGCTTGCGCCAGGTCTCGTCGTTGGCGTTCATGTTGGGATAGAAGGCGACTTCCGAGCCCGAGCCCTTTTCCCACAACAGCGCCTTGATGCCCGAGGTCTTCGCTGCGTCGCGCAGGAAGGTGTAGTCGCGCAGGCCGAGATAGCGCGGCTGCAGGTCCGATTCCCCCAGGCCCGCCTTGGCGGGGATCAGGTTCGACGCGACCACGGTCATGATCACGTCGTTGATGTAGGGCAGCTGCTTGCCCTTGCCGTCGATGCGATGGAAGTAGGGATTGCGCACGAAGACGAAGCGCTGGGCGGGCGGCACCGTGGTGAGGACCCAGGGATTGAGCGTCGGCAGGTCGACGTTGCTGTTGCCGTACATCGCGTCCTGGCGCTTGAAGACGTTCGACCAGCGGCTGCCCTTGTAGCGCTTGAGGATTTCCTCCTCTTCCGTGTACTTGCCGTGCAGCGTCTTCAGGTAGTGGGCCGGGCGGAACAGGAACAGCGGGGCGGCGCGCGCCTGGCTTTCGATGAAGTCGGGGTTGGGCTTGTCCCACGTGTAGCGGATCGTCAGCTCGTCGAGGATCTCGACCTTCGGCGGCTTTCCTTCGACCAGCAGTTCGACGGAAGGCCCGTTGGGCGACAGGTCCTTGTTGTTGGCAATGTCTTCCCAGAAGAAGCGGAAGTCCTCGGTCGTGAAGGGATGGCCGTCGGACCATTTGTGTCCGGCGCGAAGCTTCAGGGTGAATTCGCGGCCTTCCTTGACCTCGTAGCTCTCGAGGATGTCGGGATGCAGCTTGAACTTGTCGTCGTAAACGATCAGGCGGGTGTAGCTGTAGATCGTCATCAGGCGGGTGTCGCGCGTGGCCGCGACCAGCATGTTGAGCTGTCCGCCATGCCGGCCCGGACCGTCGGCGCCCGCGAAGCTCTCGATGACGCGGGGCTTCAGCGGAAGGCGCTTGTCGATCGGCGGAAGCGCGCCCGACTTCACCTTGTCGAGCAGGCCCGGCGTCTCCTGCAACGCAGGCAACGGATTTGCGGCAAAGACAGGCCTCGCGACCAGTCCCATCAACAGTGCCTGCGTCAGAACTCGTCTCTTCATCGCCAGCCTCACCGTTTGTCCTGCCGGGGTCTTGAGCGACCCTCATCCTGACGCCAGTATGATGCAGAACTAAGGCAGAAATCGCCGTTTTTTTGAATAATCCCCGCTGACCGAAAGGACGCAGCCGTCGGCTCGGCCCGTCAGGCCAGCCTTGAGCGGTAACCCGGTCCCGGCCTAGCATCGAACAAACAGGGAAGCGGGTGGGAAATGGTGCGCCAGCAACGGACGCAGGTCGGCATTGTTGGCGCGGGGCCGGCCGGTCTCCTGCTCGCGCGGCTGCTGAAAACCCACGGAATCGAAAGCGTCATCCTCGAAGCCCGGTCCCGGGCATATGTCGAGGCCCGGGTCCGGGCCGGGGTCCTCGAACAGGGGACGGTGGGCCTGCTGGAGCAGGCGGGTGTCGCCGAGCGGCTGCATCGCGAGGGCCTGGTGCACGGGGGCGTCGAACTGGCCGTCGACGGCCGCCGCTTCCGCATCGATCTCGCCGGCCTCACGGGAAAGGCCGTTACCGTCTATGGCCAGAGCGAGGTGACGCGCGACCTCATCGCCGCACGCCTTGCCGGCGACGGGCCGATCGTCTGGGAGGCGGCCAGCGTCGAACTGCACGATCTCGAAAGCGATCGACCGCGCCTGCGCTATCGACAAGACGGCGTGGAGCATGAACTCGCCTGCGACTTCATCGCCGGCTGCGACGGCTTCCATGGCGCCAGCCGCGCATCGATCCCGGCGGCCACCGGCCAATCGTTCGAGCGCGCCTATCCCTTCGGCTGGCTGGGCATCCTGGCCGACGTGCCGCCCTGTTCCGACGAGTTGATCTATGCCAGCCACCGTCGCGGCTTCGCGCTGGCGTCGATGCGCTCGCGCACGCGCAGCCGCTACTACATCCAGTGCAGCCTCGACGAGAAGATCGAGGAGTGGCCCGACGACCGGATCTGGGAGGAGCTGAAGAACCGCTTCGGCCCCGAAGTCGCCCCGCACATCACGACCGGGCCGGCGCTGGAGAAGAGCATCACGGCGCTGCACAGCTTCGTCTTCCTGCCGATGCGGCACGGAAGGCTGTTCCTCGCCGGCGACGCGGCCCACATCGTGCCGCCGACCGGCGCCAAGGGCCTCAATCTCGCGGCCTCCGACATCCACTACCTGTCGCGTGCGCTGGAAGCCCACTACCGTCGCAACGACGGAACGCTTCTCGCCGCCTACGGCGAGACGGCGGCGGCCCGCGTGTGGAAGGCGGAGCGCTTCTCCTGGTGGCTCACCCTGGCGATGCACAAGCTGCATCCCGAGCACAGTTTCGAGGCCGAGATGCAGCGGGCGGAGATCGACTACCTGGCGTCATCGCGGGCCGCGCAGACGGTGTTTGCCGAGAACTACGTCGGTTTGCCGTTCTGATGCGCTTCCGGCCGCCGGTCGCCGCTGGTAGCGTCATCGCAAGCAATGGATGAAACGCAGGTACGATGAATTCCGAGGCGCGTCGTTTCCTGACGCTCGATGCGACGCGCGGGATCGCGGCCATCTGCGTGATGCTGTATCACTTCACGGCAAGCGGACTGGCGTCGACGGCGCTGTTTCCGAACGCGATCGTGGCCGTCGACTATTTCTTCTGCCTGAGCGGCTTCATCCTCTCCTTCACCTACGAGCAGCGGCTGCGGGACGGCATGACGTCCGGCACCTTCATGACGCGGCGCCTGGTGCGTCTCTATCCGATGTACCTGCTGGGGCTCCTGCTCGGCCTCGGGGCGGAGCTTGCGGCGCCGAGCCTGCCGACCGGGTGGAGCCGGCTCGTGATGGCCGCCGGCATGGCGCTGCTCTTTCTGCCGGCGTTCGCGCCGTTCGCCGTGCGCACGGGAACACTCACGATCGACGACTTCATGTTTCCACTCAATCCGCCGGCCTGGTCGCTGTTCTACGAGCTGGTCGTCAACTGGATCTATGGCATCGCGCGGCCCTCGACCCTGGCGATCCTGATCGTGATGGCAATCTCGTTCGCCTGTTACGCGCAGAGCGTCCATTTCCATACCGTGCCGCCGGGCTTCAGCATCGGCTCGTTCGGCGGAGGCCTGGCGCGGGCCCTGTTTTTCTTCCTGGGCGGCGTGCTGGTGTTCCGCCTCTGGCAACGCTTTCCGCCACGCCTGCCGGCGTTCTGGCCGATCGTGGCCTGCGTGATCCTGGTCGCGATCTGTGCCTTGCCCTATGGCAAGTTCACCTACCTGGCCTCGGGGCTCTTGATCCCGGTCCTGGTCTGGTCGTCGACCGTCGAACCGGAGACGCGCGTGGAGCAGCGCACTTACGCCTGGCTCGGCGAAGTGTCCTATCCCGTCTATGCGCTCCACGCCCCGCTGGTCATCTTCCTGCAGCCCGCGACCGTCACGCAGGGCGTGCCTGCTTTCTCGCTGCCGTTCGTGCTTCTCGTCGCTGCCTGCGTCGTGGTCACGGCCTTCGTGCTGTCGCGCGTCTGGGACATTCCCGTGCGCCGAGCCCTGGCCCGGCCGGCCGAACGATTGCGGGCGATGCTGGCCGGGATCGCAGCCAAGCCATGAGCCGATTGTCACCCACTGCCGAATGGATCGGCCGGATCGTTCTGATCGCCGTTTCGATCCTGATCGCGCTCGTCGGCCTCGAACTCGTGACGCGGTTCAATCGCGGCAGCGAATGGCTGCTGCGCTGGCCGAACTTCGTGCTGGCCTCGCAGGCCCGCTTCGAGGGCGAGTTGAATGGCCAGTTCGCCTTCGACCCGCGGCTGGGCTTCGTCTCGCGGCCGGACTTCAAGTCCTCCGAGGCCAATCATGACGGAAGCGGTTTCCGCGTCATTCCCGAAAGCCAGGCCGTGCCGGCCGATGCGCCAATCCTCGCGACGGGGGATTCCTTCACCTACGGCGCCGAGATCGCCGATGGCGGCAGCTGGCCCGCGCTGCTGCAGGCCGACCTGAAGCGGAAGGTGCTGAACGGTGGCGTGGTTGGGTTCGGCCTCGACCAGATCGTGCTCCACACCGAACAGCTCGTGGTCCGGGACAAGCCCGGCCTCCTGGTCGTCGGCTTCATCGCCGACGATCTGCGGCGCAGCGAATATCGCCGCCTGTGGGGCAAGGAGAAGCCATACTTCGACCTGGTGGACGGCAAGCCCGTCCTGCGCAACGTGCCGGTCTCGCCCGACGCCACCATCCCCTTGCACCTGCGCGTGCTGCGCGACGTGTTCGGTTGGTCCGCCCTGCTCGAGACGATCATGCGGCGGGTGGGCGATCCCTATGAGTGGCAGGCGGCGGGAGTCCGTGTCCTGCCGCGCGGGGCGGGCGAGGCACTCGCCTGTCCGCTGATGGAGCGGCTGGCGGGGCTAGGGCTTCCGACCCTGGTCGTGGGTCTCTACGCGCCGCCGGTCTGGAACCTCGATCCGCGCCCGCCCTGGATCGTCGACGAGATCCGCCAGACCCGGGCGGTCCTCGCCTGCGCGGCCAAGGCCGGTGTGGGCACGCTCGACACCTACGAAACAATCGATCGAGCTGCTAAGGATCCTGGCAAGGCCGCGATTTTCTTCAACTTCCACATGTCGGCGGAGGGCAACCGTCGCATCGCCGCGGCCATTGCCGACGCAATCAGGAGCGGTGCGGCCCGGCGCGCGGGCCCGTAACTACTTGCGCCAGCGCGACACCAGGATCTGCGCCCCCACGACGACGCCCGCGTAGGCGGCCACGCACAGCGCGAGCAGGACGACGTCGACGAGGGTTGGGGCCTGCAGGAGCGCCATGATCCGGTCGCCCATCAGCGACACCACGATGAGGCCCGGCAGCATCCCGAAGAGCGTTCCGACGATGAAATCGGCGAACCGGATGCCGCTCGCGCCGAGCGCCAGATTGGTGAGCGTCCCCGGCGCGGCCGGCACGATCCGCAGCCCGACGACGACGAGCACGCCGTGTTCCTTCGCCACCCGGAGAATGGGCTGCACCCTGGGACCGAAGTTGCGGGCGACCGCGTCCTTGCCGAGAAGCGCGCCGATGAAATAGGGCGCCCAGCCGCTGAAGAACACGCCGACGGCGGAGTAGGCAAAACCGGTCCAGCCGCCGAAGACGGTCGCCGTTGCCAGGATCACCCCGTGGATCGGGAAGACGACCATGCCTGCGATCAGGAAAGCCGCCACCACCACGGCCGGCGCCCACGGATGGCCGCGTGTCTCCGCGAGCCACTCGCCGATCTTTGCGGGCGTGACGATGCCCAGCGAACCGACGGTCCACCAGGCCGCGGCAATTCCGGTGATGACGACCAGAAGGGCTGCAACGGCGAGCAGGAAGCGAAGGCGCATGTCGGGCTGACTCGGGGCAGGCGGGTTACGGCTGGGAGCCGAAGAC
>LSKJ01000465.1 GCA_001557035.1 Rhodospirillaceae bacterium CCH5-H10
CAACTCAAACCCGAATCTGTCCCCCCGCGGCGCGAAGCACCACTCCCTTCCCCCCCACGAACGGGCAACGACGTCCCCTCGTCGACTTTGCCCGGTGGTGCCCGCGTCGCAGCGGAGGCCGGCAGCCCCTCGCCGGCCTCCGCACCCCTTTCCAAGCGTACCCCCGGACCCACGACGCCCCCTCGACCGGCCCAGATACAAGAGCCGGCAACATCGGGTCCGGTTGGCGACGGCCAGAGCGCCGCAGTCTCCATCGATGAAATCCTCTCGCGTAAACAAGAGGGTACTCGATGAGGCTGTGGCGCAAATCTGCCTCGCCTGAACCGGCCGCCGCGGAAAACGCGGCGGCCGGCGCGCGTTACGCCTCGGCCAAGGAGCGGCTGAAGGGCGACGCGCAGGAGACCGCCCGGCAGCGCCTGATGATCGCCTCGGTGATCTTCGGCATTGCCTTCACGGCGGTCGGCCTGCGCATGGGCTACGTGTCGCTGCTGCGTGACGGCGCCGAGCCGACGCAGCGGGTCGCGGCCCGCGGCGGCTCGATCCAGTCCGAGCGTGCCGACATCGTGGACCGCAATGGCGCCGTGCTGGCGACGTCGGTCCCGGTCATGTCGGCGTTCGTCAATCCGCACCTGTTGCTCGACCCGCAGGAAGCCGCGCGCAAGATCGTGACGGCGCTTCCGGACCTGAAATACGACGACGTCCGCGAGAAGCTCGAAGGCGACCGGACTTTCGTCTGGATCAAGCGCGGCCTCAGCCCGCGCGAGCACGACCGGGTCAACCGCCTCGGCATTCCCGGCCTCGAGTTCCAGGCCGAGGAACGTCGCATCTATCCGCAGGGAACGGCCGCGGCGCACATCCTGGGCTATGCCAGCGTCGACAATACGGGCCTCGCGGGCATGGAGCGCTACTTCGACCAGCAGCTCCAGAGCGGCGAGACCGTGCAGCTGTCGATCGACCTTCGCCTGCAGCGAATCGTCGAGCGCGAACTTGCGCGCGCCGTCCAGAAATTTTCGGCGATCGGCGCCACCGCGATCGTGATGGACGTCACCAACGGTGAGGTCCTCGCCATGGCGTCGCTGCCCACCTACAATCCAAACAGCACCCGGACGCTGACCAACGAGGCGCTTTTCAATCGCGCCACGCTCGGCGTCTACGAGCAGGGTTCGACCTTCAAGATCTTCAACACGGCGATGGCGCTCGATACGGGCAAGATATCGATGACCAGCGTCTTCGATGCCACGTCGCCGATCAAGATCGACCGCTTCACCATCAACGACGACCACGCCCAGCGCCGTCCCTTGTCGGTGCCCGATATCTTCAAGTATTCGTCGAACATCGCCTCGGCCAAGATGGCGGTCGAGGTGATGGGTCCGGAGGGCCAGAGGGCCTTCTTCGACAAGATCGGCTTCCTGAAGCCGGTCACGACCCAGCTTCCCGAAGTCGCCGGCCCGCTCTGGCCGCGTCACTGGATGAAGATCAACACCATGACCATCGCCTTCGGTCACGGCATCTCGGTGACGCCGCTGCATCTGGCGATGGGTTCCGCGGCCATGATCAATGGCGGCATTCTCTACCAGCCCTCGCTGGTCAAGCGCACGGCCGCCAGCGACAAGGGCCGCCGGGTCATCCAGCAGAAGACGTCGGTCAACATGCGCCAGCTGCTGCGCCTCAATGCGGTCGAGGGAACCGGCAAGAACGCCAACGTCCCCGGCTACGAGGTCGGCGGCAAGACCGGCACCGCCGAGAAGCCCGGGCGCGGCGGCTACCGCCAGAAGGCGCTGATCAGCTCCTTCGTCGGCGCGTTCCCGATGAACGACCCGAAGTTCGTCGTCATCGTCTCGCTCGACGAGCCGAAGGGCCTGCCCGAGACGGGCGGCTACGCGACCGCCGGCTGGGTCGCGGCGCCGTCGGTCAAGGTGATCATCGAACAGATCGTGTCGCTCTACGGCATCCTGCCGGGGGACCTGAAAGAAGGCCTGCCCCCGATCGAGATCGCCTCGACTCCGGTGCCGGCTCCCGTCGTCCCGGCGCAGGTCGTACCGGCGAGCGTGCGTCGCTCGCCCGGCGATCATCGCAAGGCCCTGCCGGTCCGCCCGGCCCCCGGTCAGACGGCGGCGGCACCCGGTCCGGGAGTGCGCCGCGTTGCGTCTGAGTGAGCTGATGCGCCGGGGCGCAGACGCAACCGCGATTGCTCCCGCGTTGCCGCGCGATCCCATTCTCGCCGGACTGACGCTCGACTCCCGCAAGGTAAAGCCGGGTTATCTCTTCGCCGCCCTGTCGGGGAGCCATCAGGATGGCGCCGCCTTCGTGACCGATGCCGTGAAGCGCGGTGCGGTCGCGATCCTCGCCGCCCCCGATGCCGCGCTGCCGCCGCTCGATCCCGGCATCGTGGTCGTGCGCGACGCCAATCCGCGTCGTCGTGTGGCGTTGATGGCCTCGGCCTTTGCCGGCGCCCAGCCTGCCACCATCGCCGCCGTCACCGGCACCAACGGCAAATCCTCGACGGTGCATTTCGTGCGCCAGATCTGGGAGCGGATGGGGCTGAAAGCCGCCAGCGTCGGCACGCTGGGAATCGTTTCGCCCGGCCTCGTGCGCGATGGCGGCCTCACCACGCCCGATCCGGTGCAGCTTCACGAGGACCTGGCGACCCTGGCGCGCGAGGGCGTGTCGCATCTCGCCATCGAGGCCTCGAGCCACGGCATCGACCAGTCACGGCTCGACGGGCTGCGCCTCGCCGCGGCGGCCTTCACCAACCTCACGCACGAGCATCTCGATTATCACCGCTCGATGGATGCCTACTTCTCCGCCAAGGCGCGGCTGTTCGACGTGCTGTTGCCGCCGAACAGCACGGCCGTCGTCAACGCCGACAGCGACCGCGCCGACGCCCTGGCCGCGATTTGCCGCTCCCGCGGCATCCGCTTCTGGACCTATGGCGCGAAGGGCAGCGAGTTCCGCCTTCTGGCCGACGATCCCACGCCGACCGGCCAGCACCTCTCGCTCGAAGTCATGGGCACGCGCCACGAAGTCGACCTGCCGCTCGTCGGCGGCTTCCAGGCCTCCAACGCGCTCGCGGCGCTCGGCCTCGTCGTGGCCACCGGCGGCGATCCGGCCCGCGCCGTCGCCGCACTCGCGCATCTGACCGGCGCGCCCGGCCGGCTGCAGCTCGTCGCCCGCCATCGCACCGGCGCCGCCGTCTATGTCGACTATGCTCACAAACCCGAGGCGCTGGAGACGGTGTTGCGCACGCTGCGACCCTTCGCGCGCGGCAAGCTCGTCGTCGTGTTCGGCTGCGGCGGCGACCGCGATCGCGCCAAGCGGCCGGTGATGGGCGAGATCGCCACGCGCCTTGCCGACCTCACCATCGTCACCGACGACAATCCGCGCAGCGAGGAGCCGGCCGCGATCCGCGCCGAGATCGTGCGCGGCATCGCCGCCGACCGTCGCAACTGGATCGAGATCGCCGACGGCCGTCACGCCGCCCTTGCCGCCGGCATGGCGGCGCTGTCGGGTGCCGACGACCTGCTGCTGATCGCCGGCAAGGGCCATGAGACCGGCCAGACGATCAAGGGCGTCACGCATCACTTCGACGATGCGGAAGAAGCGCGTGCCCTGGCCGGAGGCGCCGCATGAGCGCGCTCTGGACCGCGGATGAAGTGAAGGCCGCACTGACGGCCGCGTCGATCACCGCGCCGTTCGAGGCGACGGGCGTGACCTTCGACAGCCGCGCCGTCGGCACGGGCGATCTCTTCTTTGCGCTGAGCGGCGAGACGACCGACGGCCACGGCTTCGTGGCCGATGCCTTGTCGCGCGGCGCCGCGGCCGCCGTCGTGTCGCGCGACGTCGAGGGCGCCAAGGGCACGCTGGTTCGCGTGCCCGACACGATGAAGGCGCTGATCGAACTCGGTCGCGCCGCGCGTCGGCGCAGCCAGGCCCGCATCGCCAGCGTCACCGGCTCGGTCGGCAAGACCAGCACCAAGGACGCGCTGCGCGCGATGCTGTCGGCCCAGGCGCCGACCTCGGCCAGCGTGGCGAGCTACAACAATCATGTCGGCGTGCCGGTCAGCCTCGCGCGCCTGCCGCGCGACGCGCAGTACGGCGTGTTCGAGATCGGCATGAACCATCCCGGCGAGATCGAACCGCTCGCCCGTCAGGTCGAGGCGCATGTCGGCGTCGTGACCAATGTGGGGCCGGTCCATATCGGCCACATGGGCAGCGAGGAAGCGGTCGCCGACGAGAAGGGCTGCCTGTTCGCCGGCATGGCGGAAGGCGCAGTCGCCGTGCTCAATCGCGACAGCCATCACTACGAGCGCTTGGTCGGAAAAGCTCGTCATTTCGGCGTTTCGCGCATCGTCGGTTTCGGGCGCAGCGAGGCTGCGGACGCCCGTCTTGTCTCCTGCAACCTGCAGGATTCGGGCAGTGATGTTGCAGCCTTGATACACGGTCGCCGGATCGAGTATCGGCTGGGCGCGGCCGGCGAGCATTGGGTGCTGAACAGCGTCGCGGCGCTGGCGGTGGTCGAGGCACTCGGCGCGGATGTCGCGAAGGCGTCGGCCGTCCTGGCCGGCGTGAAGGCCTCGCCAGGTCGCGGTGCGCGCCGGATGCTGAAGTTCGGCAACGGCACGATCGAGCTGCTGGACGAGAGCTACAACGCCAATCCGGTCTCGGTGAAGGCGATGCTCGCGGTCCTGGCGCGGACCGAGCCGCAAGCGGGAGGGCGCCGGATTCTCGCGCTGGGCGACATGCGCGAGCTGGGCGAGGGCGCGGACGGCTACCACGCCGGTCTGGCCGATGCGGTGGCCGCGAGCGGTGCTGCGCAGGTGTTCCTGTGCGGCCCGCACATGCAGGCCCTGTGGCAGAAGCTGGCGCCCGAGCAGCGCGGCGTGCACCGGCCGGATTCGGCGGCGCTGGCGGGCGATCTTCCCGCGGTGCTCAGGGCAGGGGATGTGGTCGCGGTGAAGGGTTCGCTGGGATCGAAAATGAAGATCGTCGTGGACGCCATCGTGGCGGCCAGCGGCGGCGAGGCGGGACGCTAGGATGTTCTACAATTTTCTCTATCCGCTGGCGGACCTGTTCACGCCGTTCAACCTGTTCCGCTACCTGACGTTCCGCTCCATCGCGGCCTTCCTTACGGCACTGGTGCTGAGCTTCCTGATCGGCGGCGCGCTCATCCGCTGGCTGCGCAGCAAGCAGAAGCAGGGACAGCCGATCCGCGACGACGGCCCGGCCAGCCACCTGATGACCAAGAAGGGCACGCCGACGATGGGCGGGCTTCTGATCCTGATCACGCTGTCCGTCGCGACGCTGCTGTGGGCCGACCTCACCAACCGCTATGTCTGGATCGTGCTGGGCGTCACGCTGGCCTTCGGGGCGGTGGGCTTCTGGGACGACTTCCTGAAGGTCACAAAGCGCAACACCAAGGGCGTGCCGGGCAAGATCAAGCTTGCGCTCACGGTCGGCGCCTCCGCCATCGCGGTCTACCTGATCGCGCAGGCCTCTCCTGCGCCGCTGCGCTACCAGCTCGCCGTGCCGTTCCTCAAGGACGTGCTGATCCCGCTGGGCATCGTCGGCTTCATCGCCTTCGGCGTCCTGGTGATCGCCGGCACCTCGAACGCGGTGAACCTCACGGACGGTCTGGACGGTCTCGCCATCGGTCCGGTCATCATGGCCTCGGCCGTGTTCGGCCTGATCGCCTATGTGGTCGGCAACACGATCCTCACCAACTACCTTTTCCTCCATCACGTGCCGCGTTCGGGCGAACTCGCCGTGCTGCTGGCGGCCTTGGTGGGCGCGGGACTGGGATTCCTGTGGTTCAACGCCCCGCCCGCGATGGTGTTCATGGGCGACACCGGCT
>LSKJ01000466.1 GCA_001557035.1 Rhodospirillaceae bacterium CCH5-H10
CCCGCCCCGACGACGATCGCCACCCTGTCCTTCAATTTGCCTGACATGCCGCTTCGCTCCCGCGTTACTTTCGTCTTTTCTTCCGCAAATGATGGGTGAGAGCCAGCGCAATGCAGTGGCGCAGTTCTCTGGCCGGAACGCGCTCCCGGGGGCCGAAGTGGATGGCCCGCTCGCCTTCATAGGTGAATGTCTCCGGATAGAGCTCACGGAACTGGCCGACCAACCCGCTCTGGCAGTGGAAGTAGACCGCGTAGCCACCGCCATCGCCCTTCAGCCGGTCGATCCGCACGGTGGTGCCGCTGCCGGTCTCCCCGGTGAGATAGCTGGGTTGGCCCCATCTCAGCGTCTCCGTGAGCGCGCCGACGCCCTCGGTTACGGCCGCGACCTCGAAGATCGTCTCGCGCAGCGCCATCAACCGTTCGCGTGTCCCGGGGGGATAGGACCCGAACACAGCCGCCACCTTCGGATCGGCAAAGCGCATCATGCCTGAAGCCTAGCACGAAGCAGGACTGGCGAGCTGACCTCCTGCGTGAAATGCTCCTGGCAACAAGAAGAACCGGAGGAGCGTCCATGCGTCGTCGTGCGTTCGCCGTATCGGCCCTGGCCTCGGTTGCGGCCCCCGCGCTCGCGCAGCCGCAATGGCCCAGCAAGCCGCTTCGTCTCGTCATCCCCTATCCGCCCGGCGGCCCGTCGGACGTGTCGAGCCGCATCGTCATGGAACGCGCCGCGCAGCTCCTCGGCCAGGGCGTTCTGTTCGACAACAAGGCCGGCGCCTCGGGCATGATCGGCGCGGAGTTCGTGAAGAACCAGCCGGTCGACCATCACACGTTCCTGACGACGACGACCGCGATGGTCTGCATCACGCGCCATCTGCAGGCGATCCCGTTCGATCCGGAGCGCGATATCGTTCCCGTGTCGCGCATGACGACCTCGTGGGGCGCCTTCGCCGTGCACCCGTCGGTGCCGGCCAACACGGTCGCGGAGTTCGTGGCCTACGCAAAGGCCAATCCCGGCAAGCTGAACTACGGCTCGGCCGGCCTCGCCACCATCACCCACCTGTTCGGCGAGATGC
>LSKJ01000467.1 GCA_001557035.1 Rhodospirillaceae bacterium CCH5-H10
TGACACCGAAGCTCATGTCGCTGAACCACACCGACGCCACAGCCTCAATCCATCAAAAGCTCTCAGGAAGCCCGTCCAGAAGGTGTCGGACTCGGAAGGACCGATATCCATACCCAGCACCTCGCGCCGGCCATCGGTATTGACGCCAACAGCGACGATAACGGCGACCGAGACGATGCGGCCTGCCTGGCGCACTTTCACGTAGGTCGCGTCGATCCACAGATACGGCCAGTCCCCTCGATCGGTCGGTCGAGGAAGGCCTTGACCCGCTGATCAATGTCTTCGCACAGCCTCGATACTGGCTCTTGGAGATGCCGCTCATCCCCATGGCCTTAACCAGGTCGTCGACCGATCGGGTCGAGATGCCCTGGATGTAGGCCTCTTGGATGACCGCCGTCAGCGCCTTCTCGGCCATCCGGCGCGGTTCGAGAAAGCCCGGGAAGTAGCTGCCACGGCGCAGCTTCGGGATACGCAGCTCGACCGTGCCAGCCCGCGTCTCCCAGTCCCGCGCGATACCCGTTGCGCTGAGCCAGCCGGGCCGCGCTCTTCTCCCCATGGGCTGCGCCCGTTAGAGCCACGACCTCGATCTCCATCAGCCGCTCGGCGGCAAACGAGATCATCGCATGCAACAGGTCCGCATCTAGGGTCTTCTCCACGAGCGAGCGCAGGTTCATCATCTCTTCGGTCACCGCTGATGTCCTAGGTTCAGAGTTGGTCTTCGCAACCCGACCCTAACCCGGAAATCGCCGGTGACCGCCGCAAGGCCGCTCCCTCGATACAGCGCACCCCATGGGCGCGCTCGCTCGCGGCCTTGCTCTACCCAGCTACACCACCACCTAGGGCACGACCTTTTTGATAAGGTTAGTTGTTTTCTTCGTCGAGACGTGGGTAGCAGCAAGCGCCAGTTCGCTGGCAACCCGCAAGGCGCCGTGGCAGGTGCCAAGCAGTGGTCGAGTATCTAACCTGAGCCCGGAGAGTCATCCAGCTGCAGGGAAAACCTGTTCGACAGTTGGACCGACGCACTGTGCGGCCGTTCGGCGTTATAGTCGCGCCGCCATTCCTCGAGCTCGACGCGAGCCTAGACGAGCGTGGTGAACACGGTCGTTCTAGCAACTCCTCGCGCAGGCGGGCATTGGAACTTCGATGAAGGCGTTCTGCTGCGGCTTGCCCTGATCGAAATAGTACCATTGCAGACCAAGGCCTTGCTCCCAGCCGAGCATCGCCAAGCCGTTGAACTCGGGACCATTGCCCGAGACGCATTGCCGGTCCCCCCCCTCGCCGGCCCCTCTGTCGTTTCCCCTCGACGACGAATTCTACCTATTTCAGGAGGTGATTAAAGGCTCAGGTCAAAGCCTACCCCTACTTGATCCCCACCAGTTCTTGCAAGGCTCGACGTATCGCGCGCAAGGTTATCCCTTTCGCGGCAACGACATGTCCGTCTCCCGCAGCGGTCCGTGCGTGGTAAGTTTCCAATATCACTCGCTTACTTCGAAGTTCAGGATTTTCCTCCCAGATCCGTGCGACAGCTCCCAAAAACGGGACCATATGCCTTTCCACATGTACGCTGTCAGCGAGATTCTGCAAGTATATGATGCTAGGTAGGCGTCTATTTTCCAGAAAGCGAGTGGTTATGTCCATTCGCGCTCCGAAGCGACGCTTTGCCTCCGAAAGCGATATTCCCCCATATGAATGCTGGAGCAATCCTCGCACTGCACTGCCCACATGGTAATTGCTCATTACAATCTGCGGTATTTCTGCGACCGCTTGAGCCCCAATCTCACCTGCCATTACTATTGACGAAAAGCCGCCAGCGGAGGAACCGTAGAACACTATGTTATCAGGACAAATAGCCAGCTTCTCCGCGAGCTTGCGAACCAATTCTGCGCCCGTCTCTGCGTAATAATGATCGGGAGTGCCTTGGAACCACCCCCCCAACAGCGATGCATCAAGCGCCAGCGTGGGGTCACTCAAGACGGCGCAGGTAACATCAGGAAATTCATCGACCCAAGTCCATCGGTGATAGATTGGTAGTTCGTAGGAGTCTCTAGTCGAAAGAGCAGACTGCCCAAACACGATCATCGATCGCGAACCTGGCCTAACTTTTAGCAACATTGGAAAGGTAACATTCTTAACTGTTGCCCTGATCGACATAAACTGATTAGTGACGACCTCGAAGCCTCCTAATTCAGCGTCGGTATCGACACAAACTGCATCAAGGGGGCGAAGCCTAGAGCCGACACTGCTGATAGGCGGCTGACTTATCGAAATGGTAGCCTTTGTCTTCTCGTTCGGAACCGCAGGAGGATTGGTCACTTTGACATCAACTCCCGCGGCACCGCAAAAGGGCGAGCGGCCTTCACTACGGCGGGTAGTTTTCCAGTCGCTGCGATTTCACTCGCCGCTTCTATGGCGCCAAGCCTACAAGCTGCCGCAGCAGCTAAATGTACCCACTTTGAATCCAAAAGAGCAGTCTCGCAAGCCAATTTCCAGACTTCTCTATGCTCTCCCATCAAATACTGGGCAAGCCCACCTAAGAAGTCCACGTCTCCCTTCTCGCCATTAGAGAGCGACCGCGCGCCTTCCCAGTCTTTCCTATTTAAACGCCAGACAATTCGACCAAGTGTAGTGCCTAGTTGAGCCTCCTCGACATCTGTCGGCGAACATGCCATTCGAGCAATCGCAAGAAGATCTTCGCTTTCTAGTTGCTCGCCGCCCAGAATACCCTCCTCAGCCGCCTCTAGAAGCAACCGATGACATCCCAAATGAACAAGCTGACGTCCAATTTCACTGCTCGTGCCCTTCCTGGCCCTTAGATTCCTCAGTCGACTGTTTGACTTCACGGCGACAAACGCCTCCGTGTAAGACTCACCTTGCCACCTCCCGATATCTTCCTCAATACCTGCACGCTCTACGAGCACGTCGAACCCAAGCAATTGCATCATCGTGTAAATGTCGTGAGCCTGATAGGTACGTGTCCGAGTCGGCGTAGATACAAATCCAAGAGAAAAGCCAGCTTGATAAGCAAGGGTCTCAAAACGCGATGCTGCTGCGCTCGGGTTACCAGCAGCTAATGCAGCCTGCGCGGCCCCAAGAAAGTATGCCCGAGTTTGACAGTTGATCACCACTTGGCCATCAGATCCTAGAACGCGCCAAACCTCTCCTAAGACAGCAGGCACGTCCATATAGTTTAAGGAATTTATACAGTACGCAGCATGGAATCGACCGTCGGCAAACGGCAATCTTTCAGCGGGCGCGGCGTGAATCGTCAGCCGAGTATCAAAGGAGAGCTCTTCAAGCAGTTTCTTGGTAATTGCTACACAGTTTGGGTGCGTGTCGACCCCCTCAACAGTAGCACTAGGTGCTAGCGCAGCACTCGCAATCATCCAATTTCCGACACCAAAACCGATGTCGAGTACTCTTGCCCTGTCGTTTTTATCCAACGCACCATTATCAGTATGTTTAAGGTGACGGAGAATTCCACTCTTAGCAAGGGCTCGCTGAGACCTTTGAGTTCCAATTTGATAGCGTGTTGCGAAGAACTCTTGACTTAGGGCCCCGTATGCTTCGTTCGGCAAGGAAGTCAGCACCTTACCTGCCTGTACATCCGCGATCACGGCTACAGCTCGGGCTGAGATCGACGGGTCGGCACGGCCCACAGGGATATCAATGGCCTTCTTGACTTGAATGGCTTCCCGAAAGGTAAGGAACCTGGCGTTCTGAAAAATCAGCCAGTCGAGGCATTTTGCAAAGGCATTAAACCCTCCCTCGTTCCAAGCTGTAGGGTGGAACTGGAGCACAACTGGTTGGAGATGTTTGCGACTTTGCCACCGCCGTTGAAACTCAACAAGTTCAGGTTGTCTTGTAGCATCTCGAACAACCTCGGGCGTGCAGATATGCGAACGCGGAATAGTTGCCAGCCTTGAAGCATCAGGTTCGGCTAGCCATACGCCATCAAACTCGTTGCTCTCTTCGAGCGCCGCGAGAAGGTCGCTATTGAGCTTATTATAGGGAGCACCATAGAGACGCGGTCGGCGGCCTAGGGAATCCTCAATTTCAGCCTGCGCTTGCATTGTGTCAGCAAGTTGCTGAGGCTTCGCCAAAGTAGTCATATCCAAGTGGCGACGAGAATGATTCCACAACTCAAAGCTCTCGCAGGCGAACACACTACGCAGATATGTTAAATCTGATCTTGGAAGCTTTCGAACATCTCCTATCGCCCCTATGCTGATGCAAAGCATTCGATCAGCAATCATGTCAAAGAGCCGTCGAAAATTTTGCATGCCGATGCCGAACCCCATTCCCAGGTCATCAGCCTTCAAGACGACGCTCTGAACTCCCAAATCGCTAATTTTCATCCCCCTCCCCCTTCATAGTCTCGCATAATTTGGCACATTTCATAGTTAGTTAGTGCGTAGGCGGTTGCCCTTGAGGTAATTGTCCCACCGGTCGACGATTCGATCGAACGAGCCCCCTTGGGTACTCGACAAAGCGGCCAAGAGGGAAATATGCAACCGATGGTAAGCGGGTCGCGCCGTATTTGGCCCCTCAATACCAGTTGTGATATGAGTTAGATCGTAAGCACTACCATCTGCCAGGTCGTACATTGGAAGGACCGCAGCCAATGTGGTAATGCCTTTATCAAAGAGTTCCTTGCACCGACTTGATCCGAATATTTTGAACCCGTCATAAAGTCCAAGCAGACAGAACATAAACCCGTTCAAAACCAGCGATGATGGCGTCGTTGGATACTCTTCATAGAAGTCGTGCTCTCCGAATATTCTGCGGCGTACGCCGCCTCTTTCAACATCCATGCCGATGATATTGCATGACAGTTCGATTGAGTCGCGAAGTGTTTGTTCAGAAATTTCGGGACCAGCGTCTTTGATATGAGCAAACCAGCGAGCATATAGTGATATCATCATTCCTTGGCTCAGAGAACTGTACCAGCCGGCCGGCATCTTTGCCACACGCCCCGCGAAGAAAACGTGATCAAATGTAAAAGGCCAACCTCCACTGGCATCCTGAGCGTTCAGCGCGTAGCGGAGTACATTGGTGACCTCAACGCTGCGGTCGGTCTCGCCAAGGATGTGCTGAGATGCCATTTCCAATCCGTAGTGGGCTATCGTTACGGGGTTGTAGTGTTCGCCACCACCTTGGGAGTTTCGGGGAATACCTGCGTCGTCTAGATTCACGATTTTCCACCCCACCACATTAAGTTTATGAAACCGAAGATAGGGCCCAGCGGGAACGTATGGTCCGCAATCAGGCTTCACCGTCAGTCCATCGACATAAGTAGCGGAAACAGGCGTTTGAAAACGATCCATGGGAGTAACGCGCCCTCTCTGAGTGACAGGCCGATGCAGGTGCAAAAAAGTATATGGCACCGTCACGAGCAACCATATCAAATGCCTGTCATGAAACAATGCTGACCTGAGCCCCTGAATCACCTCCAGAAGTGAGTAGAGTCCGCCTTCGACG
>LSKJ01000047.1 GCA_001557035.1 Rhodospirillaceae bacterium CCH5-H10
CGATTGGGGGGCTTTGGCGCCGAGCTGGTTCAGCGCCGGTTCGACCTCGCCTGAGAACTCGGCGGAATAGACGACGAGGGCGCAGCCGGAATCCTCGATCATGTAGGCGTAGTCGGGCGCGCGCAGCAGCGTGTTGGGAGGTACCGGCACGATACCCGCCTTGATGGCTCCCCAGAAGAGATAGAAGAAGGCAGGGCAGTCCTTCACCACCATGAGCAGCCGGTCGCCGGGCGCCAGCCCGCTTGCGAGGAGCGCATTGCCCGCCCGGCTCACCCGCTCGGCCAGCTCGGCATAGGTCACCGTTTCCTGCGTCGTCCGGATCGCCGCCTTTGCGCCGCGACCTTCACCGACGTGCCGGTCGATGAAGGGGACGGCCACGTTGAACCGGGCCGGCAGCTCGACCGCATGGGCGGGGGAGAAGGAGATGCCTGACGGAAGCGCCATTGGGGGGACCCTGAAGGGGTTGATCGAATTCCATCGATACTGATCAGCCGGCCGACTCGCAACGCCGTGGGCGGGTTCGGCGTTAAGGCAGCCAGATCCCAGGGGCCCACGCCGATGAACCAAGGTATTGTCTTCGCACTCGCTACCACCGCCCTGGTGGTTGGTGTTGCAGCCGCTCATGTCGTGGCGCCGCTGCCCGATGGCATGCAGCGCGGCGCCGCCAAGGCCGCGACCGGGGCGCAAACCCTGCAGGCTTCTTCCGGCCAGCCTCCTTCGGCTAAACCGGCCCTTGGCGAGACGCGACAGGCGCCGGTGCCACTGCTCATGCGCGAGCGCCCCCCCGTTGCGTTGCCCGTCGTCGAGACGGCCTCGGCGGGTATGCCTGCCCCGCAGGCTCCCGTGGTCGATGCCGAAGAAAGCGGTTTTGCCAGGGGCGCGATTGAAGCGGACGGATACAAGGCCGTAGGGAAGATTGCGCGCGGTCCCGACGGAACCTGGCGCGCCAGGGCCTTGCGCGGGAAGACGGAGGTCCTCCTGACCGTCGATCGCGAGGGGCGTGTGTCGGCGGATTGAGAAGCCGACCCTCCGTACGCCGCCTTCGGCGATTTTCGACGCAACCGATTGACGGTGTCCACGTTCTACCGATGCAGCCTTTGGCGGTTCCAGTGACCGTCCCTCTCCCCCGAGGGGCTGCAGGAGCCCGTCCTGGTCGCCCAGGACGGGCTTTCCATTTTCGCTGGTCGACAAGGTAAACGCCCGCCGATGGTTCGGCGGGCGTTTGTCGGAAATCGAGCCGGCTACTGGAAGCGGATGTTCACCCGGCGCTCGGTCGGATCGGCGACCCCGTCGCCGGTCTGGACGAGCGGCCTGGTTGGAATGGGCCGGACCGTGATGGCTTCCGCGGGGGCGCCGTGCCGGATGAGTTCCTGTTTCACGGCGTTCGCACGATCGGCCCGTCCTTCGATCCGAATCGATGCCGAGTTCGCGGCGTCGGCGGCGCTTCGGATGGTCTCCATTGCCGACGCGGGAACATGCGTGTCGCTTGGTCCCATGAACACCATCTGATCCGAGACGGGCGCATTGGGTGCCGATGCGAGGTCCTGACTCATGGCCGTGACTGGCGTCAGGGCGAGACCCGCGAGGACGACGACAGAGCTGAGCGTTCGCATGACTTGTCTCCTTCCGTGTGCCGATAGAACGCAGAAGACACAGTGAATGTTTCGTCTAAAATTCGTGCAACGATCGGCTGTCGGAAGCGTTCGGTACGGTTGCTGACACGCAGTGCACCAAGAATGAAATTGCGGGACTGACTTGTGCCCGAGGACTTCGTGCGTGTGTGCAAAGCCTGCAGCGTCGTTCGGCAGGATTTGCTAAAATGGGACATGGAGATTTTGATCATCGTGGCCGTGTGTACCTTGGGCGGTGCCGCCTGGGGATGGTGGCGGGCCACGCAGAACATCGAGAACCCTCCGGACAAGTACGACTTTCCGGGAGGCATGACGCGCCGGGAGCACCTTGGGCAGCTCGCCAAGAAGCATCGGCGGAGAAGGATTCCCCTTACGATCGGCTCCGGTCTGGCGGCGGGCGCCGCCGCCTTTGTCGCGCTTCTGGCCTTCGCCGTCTTCAAGCGCTGAGGCGACGGAAGGGTCTTCGCCGGCTTGCTGTTTCGACCTGTGTCGCGCACCATGTGTGGCGATCACAAATGCAAGAGGGTGGCGATGTCGGAAGAGCGAAAGAAAGTTTTCCAGCGCTTTCAGGAACGCCTGGCGCATCTCGAATCGGGCGCCCTGGCGGGGCCGGCGCACTGGCACGTCTTTCACCTGCACAATGCACTGAAGGCGCTCCCCGACGATCACGCCGCTGCCGACCTTCACCTCGACGAGTTCGACCGCGCTGAGCTGGCGAAAGAAATGCCCGAACTCGCCGTCGATCAGGCGCCGAGCGTCGCGGAAATCCGCAACCGGTTCGACATCCTGGCGGGCGGTACCCTCTAGCTGCTGGCCTGCGGCTTTACGATCAGGCGCGCGACGGTGTCATGTTAGAAGTCGCCGCATGGAGCCTCTGAAGAACTGCCCCCGCGAAACCCTGGCCGCCGTGCGCGGCGTACTGACGGACATCGACGACACGGTCTCCACCGAAGGCACTTTGTCCGCCGCTGCCTATGGCGCCCTGGAAGCCTTGAAGAAGGCCGGCTTGCTGGTCGTGCCGGTGACCGGACGTCCGGCCGGCTGGTGCGACCACATCGCACGCTTCTGGCCCGTCGATGCAGTGGTGGGCGAAAATGGCGCCTTCTGGATGTGGCATGACCACGGGCAGAAGCGACTGCGCACGCGCTTCATCCAGTCCGACACCCAGCGCGCCGAGGGCAGGGCCAGGCTGGAGCGGGTGCGGGAGGACGTCCTGCGGGAGGTGCCGGGTGCCGGTATCGCGTCCGACCAGCCATATCGCGTGGCCGACCTCGCCGTGGATTTTCGCGAAGACGTGCCGCCGCTGTCGCCCGCCGACATCCAGCGCATCGTGGAGATCTTCGAGCGCCACGGTGCCCACGCCAAGGTGAGTTCGATCCACGTCAACGGCTGGTTCGGCGACTACGACAAGCTGACGACCAGCCGCGCGATGATGCAGGAACTGTTCGGCATCGACCTGACGGCCGAGCGCGGGAATTACGTGTTCGCGGGCGATTCGCCCAACGACGCCCCGATGTTCGGCTGGTTTCCCAACGCCGTCGGCGTGGCCAACGTCGCCGACTTCGCGAACCGTCTGCAGCACCGACCGCGCTGGATCACCGTGGGCCGATCGGGCGCGGGTTTCGTCGAACTTGCCGAGGCGCTGCTCGCGGCGCGGCGGTAGTCAGCGCGCCACGGGCGGGGGCGGGCCGATCAGCAGGGACCCGTAGTGGGCGACGCTGTCGCCCTGGCTCCACACGCCGATGGCGCCGGGCTGGACCAGCGTTCGATCGCTGATGCCGAACAGCGGCGTGCCGTCGAGCGCGACCTCGATGCGGTCGTTGGCGGCGATGACGCGCAGCGAATGCCATTTGCCGAGTTGGACCGGGGCTTCCTTGGTGCCGAGCTGGCTTCGCTTGCCCTTGTCCATTCGGTAGAGGCGCACCGAGTTGTCCCGGGCGTTCACCCGCACGACGTAGTAGTCGCTGGCGCTCTGCGCCCGGAACATGAAACCGGCCACCTGGTCGCGGGAACCCGAGATGATCTTGAAGCGCAGCGTCGCGTCGAAGTCGCGTCCCTGCATCTGTTCGGAAATGCACAGCGGGAAGCGCTGGTCCGTGGCATCCGGCTCTTTCTCCACCAGAGCCCAGCCGTCCGGTCCGTCGGGGTCGGCGACCGAACGCCAGTCGGCGGGGCGGCCGATGCCCGTCTTGCCCTGGGTGCAGGCGACGCGACCGTCCGGTGTCGTCAGCGGCACGACGAGTTGCGCCGAGGCCGGCAGGGTGGCGAACAGGAGGGGCAGCGCGAGAAACAGGGAACGCATGGGCGCAGACTAGCAAAAAATCGCGCGCGCTTGACCGAAGATGCGGGAGGGAGGAGTTTACGCCCGGCCATATTTCGGACGAATTTTTCACGGGGGAAACACATGCGTCTTTGCACCATCCTGAGCGGCGGCAAGCCGGCCGTCGGCGTCAAGCTGGGCGACGGCAAGATCGTCGATCTCAGCAAGCAGATGCCGCGCGGGCCGAAGTCCGTCGTCGAGATCCTGGCGGGCGGCAAGAAGCTGCAGCAGGCGGTGCTGAAGGCCTGCGCCAAGCCCAAGGCCGGCGCCACGGTGTCGGAGAAGTCGGCGAAGTACCTGACGCCGATTCCCGCGCCGGGCAAGATCCTCTGCATCGGCCTTAACTATCGCAAGCACGCGGAAGAGACCGGCAGCCCGATCCCGACTTACCCGGTCGTGTTCACCCGCTTCAACAACACGCTGGTCCCGCACAACGGCAAGATGCTGTCGACCACCCACTCGAAGGAATTCGACTGGGAGGCCGAGCTCACCATCGTCATCGGCAAGAAGTGCCGCAACGTGCCGAAGGAGAAGGCGCTTTCCGTGATCGCCGGCTATGCCTGCTTCAACGACGGCTCGATCCGCGACTGGCAGCGCAAGTCGGGCGGCCAGTTCACGCTGGGCAAGAACTTCGACGGCACCGGCGGCTTCGGCCCCGACATCGTGACGGCGGACGAACTGCCCAAGGGCGCCGCGCCGCTGCGCATCTCGACCCGCGTCAACGGCGTCACCATGCAGGACAGCAACACCGACGACCTGATCTTCGACGTTCCGACGCTGGTGCACGAACTCAGCAAGTGCATGACCCTCGATCCGGGCGACATCATCATCACCGGCACGCCGTCGGGCGTGGCGATGGCCCGCAAGCCGCAGCCCTGGCTGAAGCCGGGCGACGTCTGCGAAGTCGAGATCGAGGGCATCGGCACCCTGCGCAACACGATCGCCCAGGGCGGCTGATCGCCCCCCCCGAACACGGGTTCGACAAACGGCGGCTCCGCAAGGGGCCGCCGTTTTGCTTTTGCGGTTAGCGCCGCGGCAGCTTGTCGAGGCCGCCCAGCATCAGGTGCGTGGCGAACTCCGCGGCGGCGGCGGGGTCGACCGGGTCGCGGGCGACCATGACCATCGAGATCTCGAAGGCGATGCCCGACATGGACGCGCTGAGGTAGGAGACGTCGACATTGGGCAGGAGGCCCTGGGAGATGGCCGACCGGATGTCGTCGTTCAGCGCCTTGGCGAGCGCCCGCACGTCGGGCTTGTCGAGCAGGGTGCGCACGGCGGTGAAGCTCGACCGGGCCAGCGCCAGAAGCTCCGGATCCTCGGCCAGGAAGTTGAAGTAGGCGGCATAGTGCAGGCGCACGAACTCCTCGGTCGACGTCGCCTTGGCGCGGCCATCGCGATGGCGCTGCAGCAGCACGCCGGTCAGCTCGCCGACGACGGCCTCGAAGATCTCGTCCTTGTCCTTGAAGTAGTTGTAGAAGGTGCCCGAGGCGAGATCGGTGCGGCGCACGATGTCGCGTACGCTGGCCGCGCCGTAGCCCATCTCGGCGAACACCGCGCGCGCGGCCTTCAGGAGCGCGATGCGGTTCTCCGCTTTGTTCTGCTCGCGGCGGCCGGCGCGTTCGCCGCGCGGCTCCGCATGGGTCGTTCCGTCGCCAGCCATGTCCCGACGCTCCGTCATCTTCCAAGCTGCGCCAGTTCGTGACGCACGCCAGCCACCATGTCGTCCATCGCCCGGGCCGCCGCGTGGACGGCCCCCCTCATGCCGATGAATCCGTGTATGAGCGTCTCGAACTCGCGGTGGATCGTCTTGACCCCGGCGGCCTGCAGGCGCCCGGCATAGGCCTGTCCCTCGTCGCGCAGCGGATCGAAGCCCGCGGTGAAGATCAGGGCCGGCGCCACGCCCGAGAGATCGGGCGCGCGCAACGGCGAGGCCCGCGGATCACCGATCTCGCTGTCGTCGTTCAGATAGTGCGTGCGGAACCACGTCATGTCGGCCTTGGTGAGCAGGAAGCCGTCTCCGCAGCTCTGGTGGGATGCCGTGTCGCCCGCCATGTCGGTGGCGGGATAGATCAGCCATTGCAGGCAGGGGCGGTGCGTCTCATGGCGCATCTCCTGGGCGACCACGGCGGCCAATGCGCCACCGGCCGAGTCGCCCGCGACGACGATGCGATCGGGATCGAGGCCGAGCGAGACCGCTTCGTCCGCCAGCCAGCGACAGGAGGCGACGGCATCGTCGACCGCGGCTGGGAACTTGTGTTCGGGCGCCAGTCGATAGTCGACCGAGACGACGGCGCAGCCCGAGCGCGCGCAAAAATAGCGGCAGGCGAGATCGTAGCCCTCGAGGCTGCCGATGACCCAGCCGCCGCCGTGGAAATACAGGATGGTCGGCAGCAGGCGCGCCACGCTGCCGGCCGGCCGGTAGATGCGGACGCGCATTGCGCCGGCGGGGCCGGGCAGGGTGCGGTCGAGGATGGAACTGACGGGCGCGGGCTTGCCGCCCAGCATCTGCATGAAGGCGTCGAAGTCCTCGCGCGCGTCCGCGACGCTCATCGTGTGCACGGCAGGCTGGCTGCCATAGGCCAGGAGCTTCAGGAACCACTGGGTGCGACCGTCCAGGGTGCGGCCGTCCACGCCGACCGGCGGTCCGGCCAGGATGTTGACCCAGGAAATCGGCATGCGCAGCGCCAGGTTGGCGACCTTGCCCTGCAGCTCCCGCGCGATCTCCTTCATCGACATGGTCCAGTACCTACCACCGCCCCGGGCCGTTGTGGAGCCCGCCGGGTCTGGCTAGTTTGCGCGCGATGCCTGCCGCGGCGCCCGACTTCTTTTCCGATGCGCTCCGCCGCGAGATCATCCGCAGCGAGCGGGACCGCATGCGCGCGCTGGCGATCATTCTCGCAGCGCTGCTGGCCCTGTCGTTGGGCGTCGTCAACCTCTTCCCGTCCTATACGTCCCGCATCTTCGCGCGAGACGTGCCCGGCTGGCTTCCGTTCGTCGGCATCGGCCCCTTCCTGCTGTACGAGCTGGGTTCGCTCACGTTCCTGGGATTCCGCGCATCAAGAGGCCAGGATTTCCCGCAGATCGCGCGCTTCGGCAACGCCTTCATCGAGACGTCCCTGCCGGCGGCCATCATCATCACGCTGAGCCACTACATGGACCCGCTGCTGGTCTTCAGCTTCTGGCCGCCGCTGCTCTATTTCATCTTCATCCTGCTATCGACCCTGCGGCTGGATTTCTGGCTGTCGGTCTGGACGGGCGGCGTCGCAGGCGTGCAGCAGATGGTGCTGGTCCTCTGGCTGCTGCCGATCGAACCCTGGGGCAGCATCCCGCAGGAAACGCTGCTGTTCCACTTCAGCCGCACGCTCGTCCTGTTCACCAGCGGCCTGGTTGCAGGGTTTGTCGCCAACAGCCTGCGCACCCAGTTCGAGCATTCCGTGCGGGCCGTGGCGGCCCGTGACCGGGTCACCAATCTGTTTGGCCAGCACGTCTCGCCGGCGGTCGTCGACCGGCTGCTGGCCACGCAGAGCGAGCCCCCGAGCGAGATCCGGACCGTCTGCGTGCTGTTCCTCGACATCAGGGGCTTCACGGCGATGACCCGACGGCGCTCGGCCGAGGAGACGGTGGCCCTGCTCAACGCCTTCTTCGCGCGAATGATCGACGTCGTGGACCGCAACAACGGCATCATCAACAAGTTCCTCGGCGACGGCTTTCTGGCATTGTTCGGGGCGCCGCTCGCCGATCCCGGGGCGGCCCGGAACGCGCTGGCGGCGGCGCACGCGATGATCGACACGGTCGGGGAATGGAATGCCACGCATCCCGGTTGGGCGCTGCGCGTCGGCATCGGCATCCATCTCGGTGAGGCGGTGACCGGCACGGTGGGCTCGCCGCAGCGCAAGGAATACACGGTGATCGGCGACACGGTGAACCTGGCGGCCCGGCTGGAGCAGCTTACCAAGGAAATGGGGGCTCAGCTCCTGGTCTCGCAGTCGGTGCTCGATGCAACCTCGCGTGACGGGGCCGTCGATCTCGGTCCCGTCGAGATCCGTGGCTACGAGGAAAAGGTGCGCGTATGGCGGATGGCCTGACCTGGTACTTCGCCTACGGCTCCAACATGGATGCCGCGCGCCTGTTCGATCAGCGCCTGGCACCGAAGGGCGTGCCGCGCGGCGAACGTGTCGCCGGCCGGCTCGACGGCTGGAGGCTCGCCTTCGACAAGCCCTCGCGGCTGCTGAAAGGCGGTGCCGCCGCCAGCATCGTGCCGGACACGGCCGGCGTGGTGCACGGAACGTTGAACGCGCTGCCGGATTCCGGCTTCGAGGTGCTCGATATCTACGAGGGCGTCGCCGCCGGTCACTATGAACGCCGAACGATCCGAGTCGTGCGCTCCGACAGCGGCGAGGAGGTCGATGCGATCGTCTATGTCGGGCTGATCCGGCGCGAGGGCCTCAAGCCGCCCCGTGCCTATCTCGACTGCCTGCTGGCCGGGCGGGATCTTCTTCCGCCCGACTATCTCGACCGGCTATCGCGAACGCCGACGGTCGACTGAGGATCGAAGCGGCGCGTTCCGCTCGCAGGCTAGGCCGGAACCTTCTGCTTCTCGGCCGTGACCTTGTTGGCCATCGGGTCGTAGCCGGCCAGTTCGGCCACGTCTTCCTCGTGCCAGAAGTTCAGCTCGATCATCACGCCGTCGGGATCGTGGACGAAAACCTGCTGCAGCGGACGCGCCGGCACCTTCTTCACCTCGAAGGCCACGCCGTCCTTCTTGATCTGGTCGAGCGTGCCGCGGATGTCGGCGCAGTTGATGGCGATATGGTCGATGGCACCGCTGCCCTGGTCGGCGCGACCGGTCTCCGACACGAGATGCAGGATCGCCTTCTCGCCGGCGTACATCCAGGCGCCGGGGAAGGGGAACGGCGGACGCTCGCCGTTGGTCAGGCCGACATAGCGTTCGTAGAAACGCACGGTGGCCTCGAGGTTGGTGCAGTAGATGTTGTAATGGTCGAGCGAGAGTGCGGGCATGGAGCTTCTCCCAATCTGTCAATCCGGATGAACCCGAGCTTACAGTACTCTGGAGCCCCCGTGTCAGCGGGAATCGCCGATTTCAGCCGCTCTGTCACACGGTCTCTTCGCGGCTCCGGACGTTGTTGAACACCGTCGGCGGGACGGCGACACGGCTGTCGGCATAGGCCGCCCGCAGCGCCGCCGGATCGGCATCGGGACGGCTCGACAGCGCGGCCAGCCGGTCGATGAACGGCCTGTCGATCTTGTCATTGTCCGGCACCATGGCGCCCCACACGTCCCACGGCAGCATCTCGTGACCGTTCAGCGCGGCGATGTCGCGGATCACGTTGCTGGCGATGAACCACCAGCCTTTCATGTCGAGGATGCAGAATGCGTCCGGATCGGCCTTGCCCTCGCTGCACAGTCGCCAGGCGTCACCGGCTACCAGAAACTGGTCGCGCGGCACGTCGAGCGGATCGAAGCCGACATGGAATAGCTTGCGCTGGTGGGCGTCCATCTGCGCATCGACCAGCACCCAGCGCTTCTCGTCCCCGTTCCAGTATTCCGTAACCCAGTGGTCGTAGAACTTGCCTTTCTCGAAGTAGGCACCGAAGCCGCAGCGTGCCCGCGCCGGCACGCCTTGCGCGCGCAGCATCGCGACATGGAGCAGCGAGAAGTGGCGACAGACCCCGACCTGTCGCTGGTACGGCGTGCGCGCCGCCGCGAGAGGACGCGAGTCGTGCGTCGCGATGCCGTCCAGGATGCCTTCGACCGAGCGGACATGCGCCTGCGCATGCTGGTTCGCATCGAGCTGCACGCCGTAAGTCGGTGCGACGTGCTCGTGGATCAGAACTCCCTGAACGATCTCCGCCAGTGCACCGGGGCCGCGCGGCAGGTGCGCGAGGAGGTCGGCGCGCCGTCCGGGTGAACTCAGACCCATGGGCTTCAGCCAAGGTTGGGTGTTCATGCGAACAGCGCCTCGAGCTTGTCGAGTGCCATGCCCCAGCCGCTGCGGTGGCCGTCGCGTGCTTTCTCGTCGAAGAACTGCTCGTGGGTCAGGGTGAGGATCGTGCCGTCATTGTCGGGTTTCAGGTCGATCGTGACCTGCGATTCGCGCTCCGGCGTGCTCTGCCAGGCCCACGAGAAGACCAGCTTCCGGGGCGGCACGATCTCGCGATAGATGCCGCTCACGCTGTGATGTTCGTCGTCGGGCGTCCAGAACTGGACGCGGAAGCGGCCGCCGACGCGCAGGTCGGTCTCGGCGATGGGTGTCTTGTGGTGGCCGGTGACGCCCCACCACCGGATCATCTTTTCCGGCTGCGTCCAGGCTTCGTAGACTTTCTCGGGCGGCGCGTTGAGGCGGCGCTTGAGGGCGAGGCTGGGCTTGCTGGCCATGTGTCTTCTTCCTCCAGGAAGGTGGCGAGGCGGTCGAGTTGCTGTGTCCAGTACCGCTCGTAACGGGTGAGCCAGCTCATCGCCTGCTCCATCGGCCCGGCCCTGAGCGTGCAGGTCACGGTACGCCCGGACTTCGAGCGCTCGATCAGGCCCGCGGCCGACAATACGTCGAGATGCTTCATGATGGCCGGCAGCGAGACAGGGAACGGCCGCGCCAGCTCGCTGACGGTCACGCCTTCCTCGGTTTCGAGCCGGGCCAGCAATGCGCGTCGGGTCGGGTCGGCAAGGGCCGCGAAGGTACGATCGAGGGCCGCACTTTGAGAGTTAACCATATGGTTAACGATTAGGCGCCGACCCGGCTAGAGTCAAGCCGGCGGCTATTCCAGCTTCTTGATCAGTGCCTGCGCCGCCGCCGGATTGCGGACCTTGGCGCCGGAGATGAAGTAGACGAAGGCGTCGCCCTTCTTCGCCCAGGCCCTGGCGCGCTTGGCCCACTTGTCGATATCGGCGGGCTTGTAGCCGGTCTTCACCTTTTCCTCCGCCTGCATCAGGCGGGCGTAGGTGAAATCGGCGGTCGGCTCGTCGATTTCGGGGAAATCCTTGTCGTGGGCATAGACGATCGCGGCGTTGTACTTGCGCGCGAGATCGTAGAAGCGCTCGTCCTTGAAACTGTCGTGCCGCACCTCCAGCGCGTGGCGCAGCGGCAGCTTGCCGACTTCGCGGGGCAGCAGCTTGAGAAACGCCTCGAAGTCCTCGGGATCGAACTTCTTGGTGCCCATGAACTGCCAGTTGATCGGGCCGAGGCGATCCTTGAGCTCGACCAGCCCCTGCGTCACGAAGCGCTGCACCGATTCGCCGGCATCCGCCAGCACCTTCCGGTTGGTGCAGAAGCGCGAGGCCTTCACCGCGAAGACGAAGCCGTCCGGTGTGTCGTCGCGCCACTTCGCCCAGCTCGCGGGCTTGAAGCTCGAATAGTAGGTGCCGTTGATCTCGATCGAGGTGAGCTGGCGGCTGGCATATTCCAGCTCGCGCTTCTGCGTGAGGTCGTCGGGATAGAAGACGCCGCGCCACGGCTCGAACGTCCAGCCGCCGATGCCGACAAGGATTTTTCCAGTCATGCGCTGGAGTATAGCGCGACTTCTGGACGACCTAACCGGTCGAGGTTCTCGTGCACGCCCCCAAAAAAAAAGCGAGGATTTCGTTCTGCGATCTGATTCCGGTGATCCGGCGGACGTTGGTCTTCGTACTAGCAGCGCGGCCGTGGGAAGCCGCGCGTATGGTTTGGGGTGGGTATTGACGGCAACCAGTGAAGCAGGCGCTTTAGGCCTGTCGATTCTCGTCGTGGAGAGTGACCCGGTGGCGCGGGGCGTCCTTCTGGACCATCTGCGGAGTCATGGGTTCAGGATCGTCGAAGCGGAGCATGGTGGTCCGGCCATCCGGAAGGCCGTGGCTCAACCCTTCGACTACATTCTGGTGGATCTCGATTGGACCGGCGTCAGCGATGGGGCTGCACTCGCCCGTTGGGCGCGTACCAACCGGCCCCAGACGCGGGTGATTCTTTCTTCGAAGACCCTATCTCATTGGTTTCCGTCCGACAGCGCCATGGCCGGACTTCCGATCATCAAGAAGCCTTTTGCGCAGGGTGATCTCGACCGGCTGCTGGCGCCCGTCGCGGTAACCGCGATCCCCGGATCCTGACGGTTGTCCTGCCGATTGCTAGGCCGGCAGGGGCAGGTCGAGCGTGGTCGTGCGCCGCATCTCGCGGCGGTGCTTCTGGTCGTCGAACGGCCGGGCGCGGTGCATCGTGCAGCGATTGTCCCAGATCACGAAGTCATGCGGCTGCCAGATGTGGCGGTAGGTGAATTCCCGTTGCGTGGCATGGTCGCTGAGGTCGCGCAGGAGCAGCCGTCCCTCCGGCACCGGCATGTCGACGATGTGCTCGGCGTGCGAGGCGAGATAGAGCGCGCGGCGGCCCGACGTCGGGATGGTGCGGACCAGCGGATGGACAGCACCCTTCAGCTTTTCCTTCTCGTCGTCGTTGAAGTCGAAGCCCAGCACGTGCCGCGAATAGACGATCGTGTGATAGACGCGCAGCCCTTCGAGCGAGGCGCGCGTCTCCTCGTCGAGCGCGTCGTAGGCCGCCCGCATGTCGGCGAATTCGGTGTCGGCGCGAACCGGCGGCACCACCCGCGCCGACAGCATCGAGTAGCGGCCCGGAGGATCGACGAACGACGCATCGGTGTGCCACAGGCGGTTTCCGACCGAAGAGGCGCGCATGCGGTTGTTGGCGTCGCGAATATTGCCGTCCTTGTCGATGTTCGAGACGTCGGCGATGGCTTCGTTGCCGAAACGGTTGCTGCCGATCGCCGAGGAGGAGGTGCGGGCGTGCAGCGTGCCGTCGAAGCGCTGGGCGAAGTCGAGCTGTTCCTCGTTGGTGAACCGCTGGTCGCGGAACACGAGGACGGCATACTTGTCCATGCCGGCGCGGATCGCCTCGAGGGACTCGCGGTCATGGACCTGGCGCAGGTCGATCGGGCCGACTTCGCCAGCGAATACGGGCGTCAGGGGCGTGATGGTGACGGTCATGGGATGTTCCCTCCCGGAGAACCTTTGCAAGCATCCTGATTGAAGTCAGGACGCCCTCCAACACGGATTTTCCGTCAGGCGATGACCCGGTAGAGGCGCCATCGCTTCGGGACGCCCTTGAGTTGGTGCACGCCGCGATCCTCGAAGCGGACGTCGGACTCCGACATCAGCTCCCGGACCGTGCTCGAAGCCAGTACCTCGCCCGCGCGCGCCTTGGCGGCGACCCGCGAGCCGATATGAAGGGCGAGGCCGACCGCGTCGGGCCCGCTCACCTGGTATTCGCCGGCATGCAGTCCCGCCCGGACCTCCAGGCCAAGCGTGCGCACCGATTCGCGGATGGCATGGGCGCACTGCACCCCGGCCGCCGGCGCGGCGAAGGTCACGAGCATCCCGTCGCCCGTCGTCACGACCTCCTTGCCGCGCAGGGCCTTCAGCTCTTTCCGGACGGCCGCGTAATAGTGGTTCATCACCTTCGTCCAGCGCGCATCGCCCAGTCGCGCGGCCTTCTCGGTGGATTGCACGATGTCGACGATCAGGATGGTGGCCAGCGCCTGTTGGAGTGCAACGCCGCGATTGGCGGCCCGGCGGCGGATCGCGATGCTCGATGTCAGCGGCTCGTAGCTGTGGCTGCGCCGCCGCGCGATCGCGCTCTTCATGTAGTCGTTGGCGGCCGTCACCGCCTTGCAGCGGATCTCCTTCTCGCGCGGCGGGACCGTCCAGTAGACCTTGCGGCCGTCACCTACACCTTCGACCTCGACGGCACCCCATTTCAGGAAAACCGTCGAGCCGGCCCGGCGAATGCACCATGCTTTCGACGTGTAGCCGGACACATTCGATTGATGGACGCCGATGCGAAGGAACTTGGGCATATGCGTGCGGCGCGGCCGTTCAGGGAACTCGTGGGACAAATGTGGTCGCGCATATCCACGCTGGCAACATCGTTCGCAAGCTAGGTCAGCAGCCCCAGGCTCCGGAAGCTCGCGTGCCCCTTGCGGCCGATCACCAGATGATCGTGGATCGTGATGCCGAGCGCCTCGGACGCCGCTTTGATCTCGCGTGTCATCTCGATGTCGTCGCGGCTTGGCTTGGGATCACCGCTGGGATGGTTGTGGACCAGGATCAGCGCGGCTGCATTCAGTGCAAGCGCGCGCTTCACGACCTCGCGCGGATAGACCGGCGTGTGGTCGATGGTGCCGCGCTGCTGGACTTCGTCCGCGATCAGCACGTTCTTGCGGTCGAGGAAGAGGATGCGGAACTGCTCGGTCTTCTCGTGGGCGAGCGCGGCATGACAATAGTCGATGAGCTGCTGCCAGTTGGTCAGGACCGGCATGTCCTTGACCTTGCGCTCGGCCAGCCGCCGGCCGACTTCGCGCATCGCCTTGAAGTGGACCAGCGTGCGTTGGTCGATCTCGAACTCGCGAAGCTGCGCCGGCTCGGCGGCGAACACGTCGCCCAGGGTGCCGAACCGCTCCAGCAGGGCCTTGGCCATCGGCTTGGTGTCGATCCGCTCGATCGAATAGAAGAGCAGCAGCTCCAGCAGCTCGTAGTCGGCCAGCGGCTCGACGCCGGCCTTCATCACCCGCTCGCGGACCCGGCCGCGATGGCCGTGATAGTGCGGCCTGGGCGCTTCCGTCTCGCCGCTGTTGTGGCCGGTCGCCGGTGTGGGTGCGGCTTCGAGGGCGGCGGCAAGCTTTCCCGTCGGGTCCTCGCCGGTGAAGTCCCAGCACTGGTCGAGCCTGTTCCAGGTACCGCCCGCCTCGCGCAACAGGACGCGGTGCGGCAGGGTATTGCCGCTGACCCGCCAGTGGCCATCGGAGGATTGCAGGCGAAGGCCCTTGGCCAACAAGGCGAGCAGGGCGGCATCGGCCTCGGCGGACGGGGCCGGGGTGTCTGTCTCGGCGTCGGTCTCGAGGGGCTTCAGGCGGGGACGGGGCTTTGCCATGCGCCGCAACCTTGCCGGGTGAGAAAGGCGAAATCGCGGCAGTTGGGCATCCGTCGTGTCTGCGGGCCTTGACCCGATGCGGGGCTACGACCCAAAGTTGAGGAAGCTTGAACCACGGGGAGAGGGTCAATGCTGTTTCATCTCTTTTCGCAACATGCCAATGGCTATGTGACGTTCCCGGCGAACGTGGGTCCCTTCACGGTCAGCACGCAACCCGGCGCCGGCACTGTGATGGATCTATGCCGGGACAACGGCTCGACCATCGATCGAGGTGCGCGTTACTCCAACGATCCGAGCCGTGCCAACGAATTCGACGTGGACGCCGGCAGCGGGACGCTCAACAGCGACGACAGGGTCACCGTTCGGAATCCTGCAAACAAGTACATGACGCCGCGGGACCAGCGCCTGACCGTGGATGCGCCGTTTGCAGGCCACGCCCTCTTCAAGATCAAGAAACTCTCCGGCTCTCCCGGCGCGCGGATCCGGCATGGAGACCTCGTGGCCCTGGGTGCCTATCAGCCCTACGACCCCTCGCGGTCGCCGAACGCCCAGCGGCTCCGGTGGCTGGAAGCCAATCCCGATGACAACGACCCAAGCACAGACCCGGTCAAGCTCGGCGGCCTGAGCATGAATCCGGGGGGCGACTCCCAGCGGTTCCGCTTTTTCGAAGCGAATCTGCTTCTGGGCGAAGCCAGGTTGAGCACGACGGATAGCAATCCGCCTCTCGAGACCGTGGCCTCCGGATCGCTGAAGATCCGGCTCGCGCACGAGGGCTTGCCCAACAGGTCGCGTGTCCTCGTGCGCTTCACATCGGTGGACGTCGGAGGCTTCACGTTCGGCGCCAACGCGACGACGGTGACGCCCATCGGTGATGCCGGCACGCTGACGGTGGAGATTCCCGAAGGCGCGCGGGAGTTCTCGGTTCCTCTCAGGTGCGTGTTTCCCAGGGCCGGCAGTCCGTGTGCGCGCGCGGCGGGGCTTGAAACGCGCAACCTCGGGTCCCTGACGATCGTCGATTCGGGGATGGCGGCCTGGTCCGCGACTGGGCGTCAGGGAACGCAGCCCCGAACCGTGGGAATCGACATGGTGCGCGCCATGGACTTCCTCCGGGTCAGTTTCGGAGGCATGTCGCTCGCGGCCAATGAGGATTCGATCTTCCATGTTGCCGACGGCATGCCCGCCCGCCTCGTCATACGCTCCGGAACCGCGAGGTTGCCGGCCGTGCCACGCGGCTACGCCCTGGTCGCGTCCATCACGCCCTTTCCGGCGCCCGGCTTCGCCACTACCCCAGCGACGGCGGTGCCGACGCGCAGTGCGCCAATGGATCCGAGAATTTCCTTCGCCGCCGACAGATCGTTTACCTACACGATAACCTTCGATCCCCTCGTTGGCCCGGGACCCAGCCGGCTCGATCTGTTCTGCGTGACGGTCGATGTCATTCCCCTGTCCCCACAGAGAACGGTCAGGGGGGTGCAGATCCCGCCACGGCTCCGCTGCCAGTTCGGCCTCACGGTGGCCGGCTGATTGTCTGTGTGAGTCGTCGGCTGTCTTGATACGATGAGGTGATGACACCTTACGCCGATATCGACGCAGCCTGTGCTGCGTTCGCCGAACTGGAGCATATCCCGGGCCTTGCTGCGGGGATCGTCCAGGGAGGCCGTCTCGTTCATGCGACGGCGCTCGGCCTCGCCGACCGGGAGGCCGGCCGGCGCGTGGGAGCGGGGACGGCCTTCCGGATCGCCTCGATGACCAAGAACATGACCGCGCTGGCGATCCTGTCCCTGCGCGACCGGGGCAAGCTGCAGCTTGATGCACCGCTGGAGCAGTACGTGCCGCAGTTCGCCGCGGTGAAGCCCGCGACAAGGGACAGCGCGCCCGTCACGGTGCGCCATCTGCTCACCCACACGGCCGGCTTTGTGACGGACGATCCCTGGGGCGATCGCGTGCTGGGCATGAGCCCGGCCGACCTCGACCGTGTGATCGCGACCGGCCATCTGTTCGCCCGGCCGCCCGGCCTCGCCTTCGAGTACAGCAACCTGGGCTATGCGCTGCTGGGCCGGGTTCTGACGAATGTGAGCGGAGAGCCCTACCAGGCCTATATGCGCCGCACCTTCCTCGAGCCGCTCGGCATGGTCGGCACGACCTTCGACGCGCCCGCGGCAGCCAAGGGTGACTATGCATGGGGCTATCGGCTGGATGGCGACGTGTGGTCACGCGAGCGCATCGAGCCGGACGGGGAGGTCGGGGCGATGGGCGGCCTCGCGACCACCGTGCACGACTATGCGCGCTACGTGTCGTTCCTGCTCGACGCCTGGCCGGCGCGCGACGATCCGGAGACCGGCCCGGCCCGCCGGTCGAGTATCCGGGAGATGGTGCTGTGGCATGCGCCGCCCTTCGTGGCCGATCCGCAGCCCGGTGCGCGGGCTCCGCAGCCGAGCGCCTACGGCTATGGTCTCACTCATTCCAGCGATGCGCTGCTCGGCATGCGGATCCACCATGCCGGCGGGCTTCCGGGCTATGGCTCGCACGTGTTGATGCTGCCCGAGCGCGGCTGGGGTGTCTTCGCCTTCGGCAATCGCACCTACGCGCCGATGTCGCGGCTCACCCTGCGGATCGCCGAAATGCTGCACGAAGCGTCGCCACCGCTTCCTGTCGCCCCACCATCGCCGGCGCTGGCGCGCGCCATCGATGCGGTCGTCGCGGCCTACGCTTCGGGTCGCATCGAAGGCGGCGACCGGCCGTTTGCAGTGAACTTCCTGCTCGATACCCCGGCTCTCCTGCGTGACGCTGAACTCGTGTCCCTGAAGGCACGCCTGGGCGAGGGACGTCTCGAGCGGATTGAGCCTGTCCATGCGCTGGCCGGTCGCTTCGTCCTTGCCTGCGCGAAGGGCCGCCTGAACGGCACGATCGCGTTGTCCCCGGAAGCCGATTCCGGGATCCAGAAGCTGGTCCTGTCCGCTGCGGGCACCAACTAGGAGCGGACGAGCGTCAACAATTCGAGGAGTTGCAGTCCACCGACGCCGCCGAGTGGCACCAGCACGGCGCGGACGAGAGGCTGCTCGAAGAACGGCGCGAAGGCACCACGGCGCAGCTCCTCGACCTGCTTGATGAGCGACGGGAACAGTTCGGCAAGCGCCACGTCATCGGGGTTCGAACTGCCCTTCAGCCACAGCAGGTCCTGGCGCATGAAATCCAGCGCCCGCCGCCGGGCGATCTCCGCGCCGACGTTCAGCGCGGTCGCCACCCCGACCATCCAGAGAAGGAAAACGACGAGGACGATCATGACGACGTTGTTGGGCGACCAGTTGTCGAATATCTGCAGACGCGCGACGAAAAGCAGCCCGAGCAGGATGAGCGGAAAGAAGATCAGCCTCGAAATGCCCTCGGTATGGTCGGCCAGCAGATTGGCGTCGATCCATGGATCAAGGATGGAGTTGCGCCCCGGCCGGCTCATGTCATTGCGGTCGAGTGGCTCGGCGGAAATGGTCCGGTCGGCGCGTATCGACAGTTTTGGCCCGAGGTCGGCCGCGAAGCGCTGCACGGTGTCTCTCGGATAGACGGTGCGCTTGTCGCGAAGCACCTGAATGAACTGCCAGGTCAAAATCGTGGCGTCGCTCACCAGGATCATCAGGATGATCGTCGCGGTCGCGGACAGCCAGATCGTCAGCCGGAAAAGTTCACGGTCGCCCTCTCCGCGGGCGGGCACGTCCGGTGGCTCCCCGCCGGCCAGCATCATGATGGTTCTGACGACGATCCATGTGATGACGAGCCACAAGACCAGACGGACGAAGCGGGGGCCATCGGCCAGCCGTAGAAGGTAGTTTCGCCACACCTGGCTGCCATCGATCGCTTCGTCCTTGCGCGCGTCGTTGGGCGGATTCAGGACGTTCTGCCCCGCGGTCAACGTCTTCAATCCGATCCAGATCTTCGTGTCGTGCAGGAGTCGTTGCCAGAACGGCTCGCGGCTGATTTCTCGAAGCTGCAGGCCGGGGAAATAGACTTTGCCCACCTTCTCTGTGGCGACCAGTGTGCCTGTCCAGGTACGGTCGAGGAACCAGCCGAACAGGAGCACGGCAAGGGCGCGCAGCAGCTCGGACGGCCAGCTGCTCACGCCGGCGAAGATGGAGAAGGGCTCGAACGTGCCGGGCGGGAGCCGGTGCGGGACGAAGCCGAGCAGGCAAGCCGCGCCTGCCGGCAACAGCAGGACCAGGGCAAGCCTCAGCCTGTAGGGTCTCGACTCGTCGGTTTGTGACGCACTCCCGGTTCGTGTTGCAGAGGGACGGCGCCAGAACGCGATCGCGAAGGCCGCCATGGCGAGTGCGGCAATTCCCAGAGCGCCCCAGACTCCGATCCGCCCCGGCCTGGCGAGTTCCGCCACGACTCCCACGGCGAAGCCCCAGGAGGCGACCACGACACTCGCGACGACCATCGTCGGCACGTTGCTCGGCTCCTTGCGCCGGACGACCTCGCAAAGGGCAGGACTGGGCATCGATACGAGCACCACCAGGCCGAAGATCGCCAGCATGACGGACAGGACGAGGGCGAATCGCAGCCGGGTATCGACCTGATCGTTCCAGATCCCGTCCAGGGTGCCGGACGGCATTGCGAGCGCCACGACGCCCTGATTCTGACGACCGACTTCGTGGAGATAGGAGACTTCCAGTTGCCTCGACAATTCTTCGCGGAATTCGGCTCTCTCCTTGCGCGCCGGTTCGGAATTCGCTCCATCCAGCGCCGCATAGCGGACAGCGAGGTAGGTTGCGGTCTGATAACTGTCCCGGAAGGGCGCGAACTTTGCTGTTGGCTTGACCGGCGAGCGGAGTTCCTGCGGCGAAAGCGGAAGAGGCGAGGAGACCACGACGTTCCGCATGTATCTCGTCACGTCGGGATGGAACAGGCGGGCGTCCATGTCGGTCGTGAAGATCGTCTGCTCCATGAAGGCAGGTCGCAGCGCCTGGATGAGCAGCAGCTTGTCATGGACGTCCTGGCCGATCACACCCACCGCGCGGACAGGCACCTGCGCGTCCGGGTCGCCGCTGGCCTGCAGGTCTCTCACCAGGCGACGGATATAGTCCCGCTGATCCCTGTTCTCCGGCCATTCGACCTCCGGCTCCTTGCCCGAATCCTTGTCGTTGCGTTTGGCACGCGGGACCGCTCTCTGCTGCTTGGACGCGCCTTCCAGGGTGACGCCATCGAGACCGCCGAAATAGGCATAGGTGTCGACGATTACGTCACCGCCGCCTTCGCAGGGCAGGCCCTGGCGAATTTTCCCGACCAGGCTGCGGGCGAACAAGGAATCCCATTCGTGGAGGAGCACGACCCGGCCGCCGGCGCGCAAGCCCCGGGCGCAAAGCTCGCTCCGCAGGAGTCCAACCTGGCGGGAATCGGAGCCGACCGTCCTCAGGAAAAACGGATCGGATCGATGATCGACGTGTAGTCCGAGGCCCTGGAAGAATTCCGCAAGAGTGTCGAATGCCGGTTTGTCCTGGCGGGTTCGCGCGCTGTCCCCGCAGTCGATGGGCGTGATGTGGGTGAGTTCAGCGGACTTGATGTCCGGCAGCACCGCTGACTTGATGAGGGCGCCTTCGTCGGCCGTCGAGAAGGGACTGACGAGATTGAACGTCTTGAGCCGCCTCCAGTTTGTACAGAAGTTTCCCTCCTTCTGCTCGAGCGTCGCGAGGTTGCGGATGGCGTCGGCAAGCTTTTCCGACGTGTAAGGACCGACGATGGTGACCTGAGGTGCAGAGCCGTGCGCTGATGACGGATGTGTCTCGCCAACCAGCATCGTGATGGCTGCTAGCCAGTTCTTTCCGAGCTTGGTGTCGTCCACCCAAAGCACGGTCGCGCGTCTACCGGGCTCCTTCTCCTCGGTCCGAAGGGATTCGTAGGCGATGTCCAGGGTAAGTTGCGGAGCTTTGGATTCCGTTCGTTGAGGCGTCTCGGGGCCACCAGTGGAAGAGGCGGGCTTGGCCTCGGTCTTGGGACATCCGGAAAGCGATTCGCACGCCGTGAGGGTCATGAGCCCGAGCCGCGAACTGTGTGCGTGGACGAAGCCTTTCGACGCAAGCCCGGCCAGCACCGCGTAGCGTATCCGCCGGCGTTGTTCCTCGCCGCCCACGAAGCTCGACCCGGGAAGCGGCACCACCACGAGCACGTCGGTAGGATCCAGGGGACCGCTGGCCTTGGGCTTGCCGTCGTGCTCGCACGGCGCAGTTGTCCGCTTGCCCGAACACTGCTTTTCGACGACGTCCCTGTGCCGGACGAGCGCCGCCAGCGGATCCTCCCAGAGCCGTGCCTCCACCGGCGGGGGCAGCAACGAACGCTCCTGCGCGGATTCGCCCTCGCTCAGCCGCAACAGGTCGAACGCGTACTGGCTCAGCAGGACCGTGGAGAAGAAGACCGCCAGAACGCCCAGAGCGGCCACGGGCAGGGAGGCGCCGCGATCTCCGGCCATCGCCGGCTACCCGCTCGCCGGGTTGCGCGGGTGCCCGCCGGTCACCGCGCGGCCACCATGGCGAGCGCCGCTTCGAGCATGCTGTTCGTGCGATTGGTCCAGCCGGCGCCGAATACCTTGAAGTCCGCTTCGAGGCTCCGGTAGAAGTCCAGCCGCTTGGCCGAAAATTCCCGGATGACCTTGTCTGGCGGGCAGGCGTTGAGCCCGTTCAAGGTCACCGGCCCGATTGATCCGTCCTGCTCCACGCCCAGGACTTCCTGCAGGATCTTCGCGGAACGCGCCGGCCCGGCATTCACGCCGAGATCGAAGACCAGAAGGTCGACGCCCCTGGGCAGGTCGTCGCAGCGCAGCACGTTCCAGTAGCGCGAGCGGTAGATCTCCTTGGCTTCCTCCACCTTCAACTCGCGCACATGATCGGCGGTGACGGTTGCTCCGGGGTCGCGGCTTCGCCGCCAGTCGGCGAGCGTGGCCTGGGTAATTCCGAACTTGGTCGCGCCCCCGCTGTCGCGCGGGTCGTTGACGAAGCCGCCTTCCGCGCCGAGCACCAGCGTCAGGCAGGCATCGAACGTCTCGCCCTTGGGGGGCGGTGGCGCTGCGGGCTTCGCGGGGGCTTGCCGTGCCTCTTCATTGGCGCGGACCTGGCGGGAGACGATGTCGATCTGCTGCGACGTCTGCGCGGACTGCGCCGCCTGCAGGCGCTGGTTGGTGGTGTCCTTTTCGCGGGAACCCAGGGAGGAGCCGAGCCAGTAACTGATGACGGTCGAGAAGCCTGCGACGAGCGCACCGATGCAGATGTTGATCAGTTCCTTGAACCGGTCCGTTTGGCCCTCCTTAAGGGGAGGCGGTTCGTAAAACAGCATCAGGAGGAGGGCGCCGGCGAAAAGAAGCGTAACGATGATGGAGACGGCGGCCGGTGCCCATTGCAGCGGATTGCCAGCCTTCACGAGATCCATCTGAAGTGCCCGTGCGCCGGCGGTCTGTTCCAGCGCCAGCCTGACCTGCGCCTGCTGCTCGTTGAACTGCTGGTCGCGCCGGATCCGATCCGCTTCGAGTTGAGACCTCAGGACCTCGAGCGCGTGCTGCCTTTGCGCCGTCTCCGACTGAAGCTGCGCTGCCCGCGCCGACGCCTCGCGCTCGTTCTGCAGGCGGGTCTCTTCCAGGGCGATGGCCGCCAGCTTCTCGCGCAACTGCACCGCAAGGGCGGGATCGGCCTCGAGCAATTTCCTTGCCTGGGCGGCATCGCTGGTGCCGGTGGTGTCGGCGACGACCGTCTCCACCGTTCTGGCGATCTTTTCGGCCTTGTCCCCGGCCAGCAGCCTTATCAGGTCGGGAATGACGGTCGTGGCAATGGCGACGAGTGGCAGCATCCGACTCTCCCCCATGAACGATCGCCCGGCGAAGCCGGGCAAAACCTCTAGTTGTGAACGCTTAGAGGGAGGAAGTCTCGTTACCTGCAATCTAGTTGCAAGGCTGGACGCGAGCCAATATGAATCTGCGCGATACACGCATATCTTGCCCTCCATATTTGGAGATCAAAATGCCGGCGAAACCGACATTCGAGTTCGGCCTGGTCATGGCTGGAGCCATATCGGCCGGGGCCTATACGGCGGGGGTGGTCGATTTCCTGATCGAGGCGCTGGACGCCTGGGAAGAGGCGAGGCGGCTGCCGGATTATCGCGGCCCGCAGCACAGGGCATTGCTCAAGGTGATGTCGGGCGCGTCGGCGGGAGGCATGACGTCCGCGATCGCCGGTGTCGCGCTTCAAAGCGTGGTGCAACCGGTGAGAAACGTCGATGCCCCGCCGCCGGCCGAGTACAATCGTCTTTACGACGCCTGGGTCCGGCGCATCGACGTGTCGTATCTGCTCCAGACCGGCGACCTGACAGCCGGAACGCCCGTGAGGTCGCTGCTGGATTGCACCGAGCTGGAGAAGATTTCCCAGGACGCCCTCGTCACCTCACCGTTGCCCGTCGGGCGCGCCTATGTGGGCGATCCGCTTCCCATCTATCTGACGATCGCCAATCTGCGCGGCGTACCGTACGCATTCGAGTTGTTCGGCGAGGGGGCGAAGCCTTACGGCATGTTCGCGCATGCCGACCACGTGGCATTCGCCATCAGCCGGACAGGTGCGCCTCTTCCGGCCACTCTTCCCCTCGATCCGGGCGACATGACGGCCGAGGGCTGGAAGAGACTGGCTGAGTCGGCACTTGCCACCGGGGCTTTCCCGATCGGGCTGCGGTCGCGAGTCCTGGGACGGCGTTTCGCGGATTTCGACGGACGATTCACGCAGAAACCCCGGTGGCCCCATCCGATGCCCGCAGACCCGTTCGAAGTACTCTGCGTCGACGGCGGGCTGATGAACAACGAGCCGCTGGAACTGGCGCGGAAGGCCCTCACGAAAGACGCCCGTGCGGAGGATGGCAGGGAAGCCAGCGAGGGGGTGATCATGATCGATCCCTTCCCCAATACCGCGAGCTTCGACCCGAACTGGGTCCCGCGTGACGGGCTGCTTCCCGTAGCCGGACAGATGTTCTCGGCGCTCATCAACCAGGCTCGCTTCAAGGCCGAGGAACTCGACCTGGCGTCGAGGCCGGATGTCTACAACCGCTACCTCATCGCCCCGTCGCGCCGCAGCACGACCGACGGTTCGACCCTCGAGCCCGCGATGGCATCTGCCATTCTTGGTGGCTTCGGCGGGTTCCTGTCGGAATCGTTCCGGCGGCATGATTTCCAGCTCGGCCGGCGCAACTGCCAGGCCTTTCTGCGAACCCACTTCTGCCTGCCCGAGGGGAACGCATTGTTCGAGACGTGGCCCGCCGACGAGCGCGAAGACTGGTATGTCCGCGAAAGCCGCGACGGCACGTTGATGAAGTTCAAGGACGAAGACCCGCAACGCATGTTGCCGATCATTCCATTGATGCCGCAGATCGCTGCCGAGATCCTGCCGTACGCGGCGCCGAGAGGCGATGCCGTCGACGTCGAGGCGCTGGGGGAACGGTTGGATGCGCGGCTGAAGGCCGTGGCAGCCAATCTCATCGACACCGACCTCGCGCCCGCTCTCGGCGGTGCGTTCGTCCGCTGGATCGTTCGCCAGGGCTTCAACTGGCACGTCCGGGGCAAGCTGCTGGCCATGATGAAGGACAAGGTCGCCAAAGAACTTCGCCAGCTGCAGTGACGCGATCAGTCGCCGGCGAGCACTGCCGGCGTGTTGCCCGCGGGCCCCGCCGCCGCGACGTCTCCGAGCTTCACGGCCTGTAGTGTCGTGGCCTTCGGGTCGGGTCGGGTGAAGTCGTACCTCGCGACGCCTGCCACGCCCTGCGCGGAGACGCCGCTCACCAGCAGTTCGGCGCCGGTGGTGGTGCTGGTGGTCGCCACGCGCACGCCGCCGGTTCCCTCGAACGGCGCGAAGCTCGCGATCTCGCGGAAGTCGGTGTGATGATGATGCGCGGGATTGTGCAGGTACATCGCGGGCCCGCCATCGAGCGCCGATCCGCTGGAATAGACCTTCACTTGCGCGCCGTCGGCGAGTTGGCCGACGATGATGCGCTTGGCGCCGCCGAGATTACCCGCCAGCCAGCCGGTCGCCAGCGAGACGCCGCCGCGATAGTCGTCGCCGAACGGCTTGAAGCTGACGGTGGTCGCCGGCTGCGGTGACGTGACCGGCGTGTCGCCGATCTGCTTCAGCAGGGGGAGGACGAACACCTTCACCTCCGCGGTGCTTCCCGGACCGGGCGCCGCGACGATGCTGTTGCGACCTGTCGAGAAGTCGACGAAGCCGGTGGCGAGGGTGACGCCGGAGGAATCGCCGGCAAAGGGCGCAAAGGACGTGAAGAGCGCCGGCACCGTTCCGGGCTTCGGCAACCGGGCGCCGTAGACCTTGATCTCGCTGGCGAGGCCCGGGCCGGACCCCACGATGATGTTGTCGGACGTCTCGCCATCGATCTGCGCGGCGGCCACGCTGATGCCGCCGCGTGCATCGGAGCCGAAGGCCTGGAAGCGCGCCAGTTCGGTCGAGTAGGCGGCCTTGCCGGCCTGCGCCTTGCCCGAGTAAGCGACGACCTCGGGCGCATGGTCCTTGCCGGCGCCGACCACCAGGTCGAGTACGCCGTCGCCGTCGATGTCGCCCAGCGCGACGCTGACGCTGCCTTCGTAGCCGGGGAAGGGCGTGACGGTGGCGATCGGCTTGTCGCCGTTGCCATCGAGCACACGCACCGTGGTGGCCTTGCCGCTGCCGCCCGGCACGACGACCGCATAGGCCGAGATGGCGGGGATCACGTTGACGAGCGCCATCAGCCCGTTGTCCTCGTGGTTGAGGCGATGGCAATGCATCACATAGAGGCCGATGAAGTCGTCGAAGCGCGTGCGCATCGCCATGTAACCCGGTTCGACGACGGTCTCGTCGGGCATCATCACCGGCGCAGGCACGTTGGCATTGTCCACGAAGAACTGGTCAGGGCCGGTGCGAAGGCCAACCGTCGGGTCGTTATAGGCCGTCACCTGGAAGTCGTTCACGTGCACGTGGATCGGGTGCTCGTCGTTGTTATGATTGAGGAACTGCCATTCCTCGATCGAATTCAGTCGCGCCTGTATCAGGGGCATGTTGGGGAAGGCAGCGCCGTCGAAGGCGTAGGTGAAGGACTTGGCGTCGGACTTGGTCACGAGGTCGTTGAGGAAACCACCCTTGATCAGGATCTTGCGCGTCACGTCGGCGCGTGCCCGGGACAGGTCGGTGAAGGGGGTGCGGCCGCCCAGCTTCTGGCCCTTGGCGAACGGCACCGTCACGCCGGGCCCCGATCCTTGCGGCGCCGTCGCGCGCGCCAGCACCTGCGTCGGGAACACGAAGAATCCGTCGGCGTAGCTGATCGCCGAGGGCAGCACGGTGAGGCTGCCCAGAACCGCCGGCGGATTCTCGCTGCCGTCGTTCGTGTAGAGAACGCCTGGCATGGTCATCGTCCGGGCGCCGCCGCCGCGGTCCGGCATATCGAGGACGAGATCGCCCTTGGCCGGCATGGTGACGGCGATGGCGAAACGGCTGGCCGGCGGGATCAGCAGCCGCGTGCCATTGTGGGTCGGCGGATGTTCCACCGCGCCGTAGGGTTCGCCATCCTGGCCGACGATGGCAATCGGCGGATGCCGGCCTGTCGCAGTCTCCGTGAGCTGCACGTTGATGTAGGCGATGTCGCTCACGTTGGAGAGCACCCAGATCTCGGTCTGGCCGGGCTTGCTCCTGACGACAGGCTGGAACTGCCCGTTCACCGTGAACTGCATGTCGCGCTTTTCGTCGGGCAGCGCAGGATCGGCTGGCATGTCCATGTCGGTCCGCCCATCCGCTGCCCTGAAGCTCATCAGGTTGGTCGGGATGTACTGGAACGCGCCGCGCCGGTTGTTGATCGAGAGCGGGCCTGCGTACCAGATGGTGGCGTATCGCGTGCCCTTCTTCGTCTCGGTGAAGTTGGTGGGCGTCATCAGCGGACGATAGGTGCCCTTGGCCAGCTCGCCCTCCTTGGGCGGCGTGATCGTGCTCACGAATTGTGGCCAATACGGATTGTTGAGCTGTGCGCTGCCGCCGGCGCGATCGAACACGTAGTTGTACTGCAGCATCATGTTGCGGATCGGGATGCGCTTTTCGGTGACGATCGGCAGGCCGCCATCGAGACGCCCGATCGCCAGCAGGCCGACCATGCCGAAGTAGACATGCGCCGTCGTCAGCATGTGCAGGTGGCTGTGATACCAGTAGGAGCCCTGCGGGTGTGCTTTCGGGATGTCGTAGGTGAATGTGTTCGACGTTCCCGCCGGCATGTGCAGCATCACGTTGTCGGCGTTGCCCTTGGGACTTACGTGCAGGCCGTGCGTGTGCAGGTTGAGGGGCGACTCCGCGAGCTGCTCCGGGTAGATCGGCACCGTCTTGTCGTTGGCGACATAGGCCGGGTTGTAGAAATCGCGGATGGTGAGGCCGCTCAGGCCGTTCTCGAAATGAACGATCAGCCGTTCGCCCGGAAAGACCTGCAGAGTAGGGGCGGGATAGAGATTCTTGCCCGATTTCCGTCCGTCGGACGCCGTCCCGCGCACGAGTTCATAGTTGAGCAACAGGAAGTTCTTCACCGGCTTGGCAACCGTATCGAGCTTCACCTCGCCCTGGGCCGCCGAAAGCCTGACTTCGAGCACGCCGTCCCGGGAGGCCAGAACGACCGGCTCGCGTAATTCCGCCCTGGCCGGGCGTGGCGGGAGGGGCTGTGCTTGCGCGTCGGACGTCGGTGCGGCGGTGCCCAGCATCGATACGGCAGCCGTGGCGCCGACGAGCAGACCGCGTCGTTGCAGTTCCTGCATGTACCTCTCCCCAACCAGCGCGGATGCTAGGTCGGAACGTCTATGCAGGCAATGCAGCCCGTCAGGCGGTCGTCGCCTGCAGCGTTTTCGTCTCGTCGAGTTTGTAGGGCGGCTTGCTGAGTTCCTTCGGTGAGAGCGTGAAGAACTCGACGCCGGTTTCAGTGATGCCGACCGAATGTTCGAACTGGGCGGAAAGCTGCTTGTCGCGCGTGATCGCGGTCCAGCCGTCGCTCAGGATCTTCACCTGCCAGGTGCCGGCATTCACCATCGGCTCGACGGTGAAGAACATGCCGGGTTTCAGCACCGGGCCCGTGCCTTTCTTGCCGTAGTGCAGGATGTTCGGTGCGTCGTGGAAGATGCGACCAAGTCCGTGGCCCGAGAAGTCGCGCACCACGGAATAGCGCTGCGCCTCGACATAGGACTGGATGGCATGGCCGATGTCGCCGACATGGCCGCCGGGCTTGGCCGCCGCGATGCCGCGCATCATCGCCTCGTAGGTGACGTCGCACAGGCGCCGCGCCTTCACGCTGACGTCGCCCGCGAAATACATGCGGCTGGTGTCGCCGTACCAGCCGTCGAGGATGACGGTGACGTCGATGTTGACGATGTCGCCGTTCTTCAGCCGTGTGTCCGACGGGATGCCGTGGCAGACCACGAAGTTGATCGACGTGCAGATCGACTTCGGGAAGCCGCGATAGTTCAGCGGGGCCGGGATCGCCTTGTGATCCAGGATGTAGTCGTGACAGAGCGTGTTCAACTCGTCGGTCGTGACGCCGGGCTGGACGTAGGGCGTGATGAAGTCGAGGGTCTCGGCGGCCAGCCGGCCGGCGCGGCGCATGCCGGCGAAGCCTTCCGGGCCGTGCAGCTTGATGGTGCGCTCGTCGCGGCGCCAATAGTCGGCGCTGTCGTCGACGATTTCGCGGGAATTTGTCATGCGCCCTATTTGGCATGCGATACGGCCGGTAACAAGGCCGGGCCGACAGCTTGGCCCATCGTCCCGTGTCCGCTAGGGTCCTGAAACCACACGATAATTACGCAGGCCCCGCATGTCAGACCCGGCAAAAATCGTCACCGCCTGCATCCTCGTGATCGGCAACGAAATCCTGAGCGGCCGCACCCGCGATTCCAACATCCAGTACCTCGCCACCGAGCTGGGCAAGCTCGGCGTCCGCGTCATGGAGGCGAGGGTCATACCCGACGTCGAGGCGACCGTGGTGGCGACCTTGAACGAGGTCCGGGCGAAGTTCGACTATGTCTTCACCACCGGCGGCATCGGGCCGACTCACGACGACATCACCGCGGACTGTATCGCCAAGGCCTTCGGTGTCGGCATCTCCGAGCATCCGGAGGCGGTTGCACGCATGACGAAGCACTATGGCGACCCGGCCCTCTTCACGCCGGCCCGGCGGCGCATGGCACGCGTCCCGCATGGCGGCGTACTGGTCGACAATCCGGTCTCGGTGGCGCCGGGCTTCCAGATGGAGAACGTCTTCACCTTCGCGGGCATCCCCAAGGTCGCCGAGGCGATGTTCCAGTCGATGAAGCACCGGCTGGTCGGGGGCGTACCCGTCGTTTCGCGCACCGTGCGCACAAATCTCCCCGAAGGCATCATCGCCGAGCCGCTGGGCGCCCTGCAGCAGCGCTACGAGGATGTCGACATCGGCTCCTACCCGGCGTTTCGCAACGGCAAGCCCAGCGTGTCGCTGGTCCTGCGCGGCACGGATGATGCAAGGCTGGCCGCGGCGGCGGTCGAACTGATGGAAACGATCCGCGGCATGAACGGCGAAGCCGAGGAGTTCGTGACCTGACGATGATTCAAGGATCCTTCGCTGCGCCAATGAAATAGACGGTGTCATCCTGAGCGCAGCGAAGGATCCTTGTCTTCTTTTCGAGACGCGAGCCGTCGCGTGAGAGTGCTCGGCCGGCACGTTGCGTCGTGGTCCGCGCTGATCGCGATCACCGTGCCGGTCACCGCATTGATGCTCTGGTTGCATGCCCCGGCGGCGCTGATGCTGGGGCCGCTGATCTCCGGCATCGTCTTCGCCTCATGGGGCGGCAAGGTGAACTATCCCGTACCCGTGTTCGGCGTGGCGCAAGGCATCGTCGGCAGCATGATCGCGAAGATGGTGCCGCTGTCGATCGTCGGCGACATACTGGGCCATTGGGCACTGTTCGGCGTCGGGGTCGTCTCCGTCGTGGCGGCGAGCACGCTGGTCGGCTGGCTGATGACCCGCTGGCAGGCCCTGCCGGGCACGACGGCGCTGTGGGGCGTGAGTCCCGGCGCCGCCTCGGTGATGACCTACATGGCGGAAGCCTATGGCGCGGACATGCGCATGGTCGCCTTCATGCAGTATCTGCGCGTCGTCATGGTTGCGGTCGTGGCCGCCGCGGTCGCCCGCTTCTTCGGCGCGGCGTCCCAGCACGCCCCCGACGCGATCGTCTGGTTTCCCGAGGTTGCCTGGCTGCCGCTCGTCGAGACCGTGGCGCTGGCCGGCGTTGGATCCTGGCTCGCGCGCGTGTTCCGCATTCCGGCGGGCGCCTTCCTGCTGCCGCTGGTCGGCGGCATCGTGCTCACGCATCTCGGCCTGCTGCGCCTCGAACTGCCGACCTGGCTGCTGGCCGGTTGCTATGCGCTGGTCGGCTGGAACGTCGGCCTGCGCTTCACACGCGCCCTGCTGGTCGATGTGCTGCACCAGCTTCCCGGTATCCTGCTCTGCATCTTCCTCATGCTGGCGATGTGCGGCGCGGTCGCGGCCTTCATGGTGTTGGTCGCCGGAATCGATCCTCTGACGGCCTATCTCGCCACCAGTCCCGGCGGCGCGGACTCGATCGCCATCATCGCGGCGTCGACCGACGTCGACGTCTCCTTCGTGATGGCCATGCAGACGGTGCGACTGCTCGTCGTCCTCTTCGCCGCGCCCTATCTCACCAGGATCATCGCCGACCGGATCGGCGGCGCCCGCAACGGATGAGGCTGCCGTGTCGGCATTGCTTCGAGGTCAGGTGTTCGCCGCGCGGTGCACCGTCTTGGCGCGGACCGCCAGCAACTTGTCGATGCGGCGGCCGTCCATGTCGAGAACTTCGAAGCGCCAGCCGCCCACGACGACGGAGTCGCCTTCCTTCGGCAGGCGCCGCATCGCGGCCAGGATCATGCCGGCGGCGGTGTGGAAGTCGGCGGTATGCTTGACGGTGATGCCGAGCAGCTCGATGAGTTCGTCTGCGGGCATGATGCCTGCGATCAGCCAGGAACCGTCGTCACGCTCCTTTGCCTTGGGCTCGGCCGGGCCTTCGTCGGTCTGGAAGGTGCCGACGATCGCCTCGAGGATGTCGGCGGTCGTGACGATGCCCAGCAGCTCGCCGTATTCGTCCTGCACCAGCACCATGTGAGCAGGTGAGTTCTTGAGCGTGTCGAGCACATCGAACCCGTCCATCGTGTCGGGCACGATGGGCGCCGGCCTGACGAGGGCGCGCGGGTCGGCGCTGCCGTCGCGGATGAAGGCGTCCAGCAGGTCGTTCTTGCGGACGACGCCGGCGGCGTGATTGGCGGCCGGATCCCAGGCGACCAGACGCGAGTGCACGCTCGACTGGACGGTCTGCAGCAGGGCCTGCGGTTCGAGCGACAGGTCGACGAGGTCGAGCTCGTGCCGCGGCGTCATGATGGCGCGGGCCGGCCGGTCGCCGAGCCGCATGACCGCGCTGATCATGCCGCGTTCGCGCGGCTCGATGACGCCGGAGGATTCGCCGTCGGCGATCAGCGACTTGATCTCGTCGGCGGTGACGGCCGAGTCGCCGCTCTGCCGGCCGCCCAGCAGGCGGAGAATCGCCTTGCCCGAGACGTCGAGGAGCCAGACCAACGGGGCGGAGATTCGGGCCAGCATCGTCATCGCGGGGGCAACTGAAGCGGCGACGGCTTCTGCGTTGCGGAGCGCAATCTGCTTCGGCACCAACTCGCCGACGATCAGCGACAGGTAGGTGATGAGGGCGACGACGCCGCCATAGGCGAGCGGCTCGGCGAAGCGCAGCGGCAAGCCACTGTCGACCAGCACCGTCGTGAGACGCGCGCCCAGCGTGGCGCCGGAAAAGGCGCCGGCCAGGATGCCGACGAGGGTGATGCCGATCTGCACGGTCGACAGAAAGCGGCCGGGATCTTCGGCCAGCCGCATCGCCGCCGCGGCGCCGCGCGAGCCGCCATCGGCCATCGCCTTCAGCCGTCCGCGCCGCGCCGAGACGACGGCGAGTTCCGACATCGCCAGGATACCGTTGATGAAGATGAGAACGATGGCGATGAGCAGCTCGATATAGACCATCGCTTCAGTCTATCTGCACTTCGGGTCCGAACGAAGGCGGCCCCGGTGCGGGTTTTGCAAGGAGACGAACGAGAGAATCCGCCTCAAACCCATCCCTCGAAAATCGTGTACCTTCGCTCCCATGACCGCATTGCATGACATGACCGCGGGCGAGCTGCTCGCCGCCTACAAAGCCAAGTCGCTGTCGCCCGTCGAGGCGACCGACGCCGTGATCGCCCGTATCGAGGCCTGGGAGCCGAGGCTGAAGGCGCTCTACGCGCCCGACTTCGAGGGCGCACGCAAAGCCGCGAAGGCCTCCGAGGGGCGCTGGCAGAAGGGGGCGCCGCAAGGCGCGCTCGACGGCGTGCCCATCACCATCAAGGAGAACATTGCCACCAAGGGCGTGCCGGTGCCGCTGGGTACCGCCGCGACCGATCTGGTGCCGGCAGCGGCCGATGCGCCGGCCTCGGCGCGCGTGCGCGAGGCGGGGGCGGTGATCCTCGCCAAGACCACCATGCCCGATTACGGCATGCTCTCCTCCGGCCGCAGTTCCTTCCATCCGCTCACGCGCAATCCGTGGAACCTCGACTGGAATCCCGGCGGCTCCAGTGCCGGTGCGGGCGCCGCGGCGGCGGCCGGCTACGGACCGCTGCATCTCGGCACCGACATCGGCGGCTCGGTCCGCCTGCCGGCAAGCTGGAACGGCATCTTCACGCTGAAGCCCAGCCTCGGCCGCGTGCCCGTCGATCCGCCATTCTTCGGTCGCGCCATCGGGCCGATGACGCGCACGGTCGCCGACTCCGCGCTGCTGATGGCCGAGCTGACGAAGCCCGATGCGCGCGACCACATGAACCTGCCGCCGGCCGACATCGACTGGAACGCCGCGCCGCTGTTGCCCAAGGGCCTGAAGATCGGCCTGCATCTCGACGCTGGCTCCGGCCTGCCTGTCGATCACGAAGTGAAGGAAGCGATCGAAGCGGCGGCCAGGCTGTTTGCCGACGCCGGCGCGCATATCGAGCCGGTGGCGCCGTTCCTCTCGCCCGAGATGCTGCACCTGCAGGACCTGTTCTGGCGTGTGCGGAGTTGGGTCGATTTCTCGGCGCTCTCGCATGCGAAGCAGGCGAAGGTACTGCCCTTCATCGCCGACTGGTGTCGCGGCGGCGCCGACGTCTCCGGATCGCAGGTGATCCGCGGCGTGAACAACTACATGGCGATCCGTGCCGCCACGACGCGGGCGACGCAGCCCTTCGACTTCGTGCTGTCGCCGGTCTCGCCCGTACCGACCTATCGCGCCGAGTGGGAGACGCCCACCAACGACGTCAACCGGCCGCTGGAGCACATCTCCTTCACCATGCCCTACAACATGAGCGAACAGCCGGCCGCGTCGATCAACTGCGCCTACACGAAGGATGGCAAGCCGATCGGCCTGCAGATCTCCGGCCGCCGCTTCGACGATTCCGGCGTGATGCGGATGTCGAAGTGGTTCGAGAGCGTGCGCGGCGCCCAGAAGAAGTGGCCCGAGCCGCCGAAGTAAGGCGCGCGACCTCATGGACTGCGACGTCATCGTGGTGGGCTCCGGTGCCGCCGGCCTGTCGGCGGCACTGGCCGCGGCGCATGGCGGGGCACGGGTGATCGTGCTGGAGAAGTCGCGTTGGCTGGGCGGCACCACGGCGATGTCGGGCGCCGGTACGTGGGTGCCGGGCAACCACCACATGAAGGCTGCTGGTATCGAGGATTCGCCCGAGGAGACGCTGCGCTACATCAGGGGCGTCGCCCCGCCGGGCTGGGCGGAGACCGAGGACGAGCTCTGGCAGGTGCTGGCCGAGCAGTCGGCGCCGATGCTGCGGTTTCTCGAGGACGAGACGCCGCTCCGCTTCGAACTGGTCAACCATCCCGATCCCTACGCCGACCAGCCCGGCGGCCGGCCGTTCGGCCGCATGGTCTCGACCACGCCCTTGAGCAAGTTCCTGCTGGGCCGCTGGTGGAACCGCGTGCGGGCCTCGGTGAAGACGCAGCTCTTCACCTATCGCGAACTGGTCGACGGTGTCCTCAAGAGCCCGGTGCGCGGTGCGCTCGGCATGGCACCGACCCTGCTCTGGCGCCTGCTGACGGCACGGGTCGGCGCGGGCAATGCGCTGGTGATCGGATTGGTGCGGGGCTGTCTCGACAAGGGATGCCGCATCGAGCTCGAGGCGCCGGTTCACCGGCTGGTGATGGACGGCGATACGGTGGCGGGCGTCGAGGCCACGGTCGGCGGCAAACGGCAGACGATACGGGCGGCGCGTGGCGTCGTGCTGGCGACCGGCGGCTTCGACTGGAACCGCGACCTCATGGCGAAGCACTTCCCGGGGATCCACCTGACGGGGGCGCCCGACACCAACACCGGCGACGGCCAGGTGATGGCGGCCGAGGTCGGCGCCGAACTCGCGCACATGGACCAGGCGCTGATCTCGCCCGCGACCTTCACGACCTACGAAGGCCGCCGCCACGCCCAGCCGCTGCTCGAGACCTACGCACCGCACGTGATCCTGGTGAACCGTGATGCAAAGCGCTTCGTCAGCGAAGGCAGTCCGGCGCTCGGCGTCGCGCTCGACGAGCGCGGACCCGACGGTCGTCACCTGCATCTGCCGGCCTGGCGGATCTTCGACGCGCGCTATGCCAGGGCGATGACGCTCTCCATGCACTTCGGCTCGAAGGAGAAGGGCTTCATCCGCAAGGCCGACACGATCGAGGCGCTGGCCGGCCAGATCGGACTCGATCCCGCGGCATTGCGCGCCACCGTCGACCGCTTCAACGGCTGGTCGAAGGAAGGCGTCGATCGCGATTTCCATCGCGGCGAAACCTATTGGGAGCGCTTCTACACCAGGGACCGCGCGCTCGGGACCGTCGAGCAGGGGCCTTTCTACGCAGCACCCTTCCTCTATGTCAGTCTCGGCACCAAGGGCGGTCCGCGCACCGACCGGCATTGCCGCGTGCTGCGCCCCGACCGCAGCGTGATCGGCGGGCTTTATTGCGCGGGGATCGCGATGGCGAGCCCGATCGGTACCAAGTCGGTCGGCGCCGGCACGACGATCGGTCCCTGCCTCACCTTCGGCTATGTCGCGGGCCGCGAGATCGCGAGGCGCAATGTCTGATCATCGTCCATCTGGCCCCCTCGGCATCCTGATGCTCGACACGCGGTTTCCGCGGATCGTGGGCGATGTCGGCAATGCCGCGTCCTACGATTTCCCGGTGATCTTCCGGACGATGCAGGGGATCGGGTCGGCCGATGCGGTGGCCGCCCATCCCGACCGGCCGCGCGTGCTGTCGGCGTTGAAAGCCAATGCCGAGGCACTGGCGGCGGAAGGCGCGGTCGGACTTGGCACGAGCTGCGGGTTCCTGGCGCTCTATCAGGACGATCTGGCTGCCGTGTCGCCGGTACCGGTTGCCACCTCGGCGCTGCTGCACATCCGGAAGCTCGGTGGACGCAAGGCCGGTGTCATCACGGCGTCGGCCAAAAACCTGACGGCGGCGCATCTCGCGGCGGTCGGTGCGCCCGTCGATACGCCGGTGGTCGGATTGCCCGAGGACAGTTCCTTTGCCGGCACCTTCCTGCGCAACGGGCTGACGCTGGATCGCGAGACGGTCGAACGGGAAGTCGTGGCGGCGGGGCGCGATCTCGTCGCCCGGCATCCCGAAGTGGATACGCTGGTGCTCGAATGCACCAACCTGCCGCCGTACAAGGCCGCGCTCGAGAAGGCGCTCGGCCTTCCCGTGCTCGACGTCCTCGACCTGCTCGAGGACTTCCATCGCGAGGTCAGCGCGCGGCGTTGACCATCATGTCGGGCAGAAAGCTCACGAGGCCTGGGAAGAAGTAGAGCAGCAGCAGGCACAGCACCATCATCAGGAAGAAGGGCAGCGAGACCTTGCCGATCCAGAAGATCGACTTGCCGGTCATGCCCTGCAGGACGAACAGGTTGAAGCCGACCGGCGGCGTGATCTGGGCCATCTCGACCACGATGGTGATGAAGATGCCGAACCAGATCTTGTCGATGCCGGCCTGTTCGACCATGGGCAACACGATGGCGGCAGTCAGCACGATCATCGAGATGCCGTCGAGGAAGCAGCCCAGGATGATGTAGAGGACGGCCAGCACGAGGATCAGCATCCCGGGCGTAAGACCCATCGCCGCGATCGTCTCGGCGAGGTGGCGCGGCAGGCCGGTGAAGCCCATGGCGAGCTTGAGAAACGAGGCGCCCGCCAGGATCAGCAGGATCATGGACGTGAGGCGCGTCGCGCCCATCACGCTGTCCCAGAAGTTCCTGAGGGTCAGGCGACGTTGCCACAGGGCGATGACGAAGGAGCCGATCACGCCGAACGCGGCAGATTCGGTTGCCGTGGCGACACCGGCATAGATGGAGCCCAGCACCAGGAGGATCAGCAGGACGACCGGAATCAGCGAACTCGATTCGCGGAGCTTCTCGGCAAGCGGCATCGCCGGATCGGGCGGCGGGATCTTCGACGGGTTGAGCAGCGACCAGCTGGCGACATAGGCCATCATCAGCCCGGCGAGCAGGATGCCGGGGATGATGCCGGCGGCGAAGAGCTTGGCGATCGAGACCTCGGCCTGCACACCGTAGACGATCATGATCAGTGATGGTGGGATCAGCAGGCCGAGGGTACCGGCCCCCGACAGGCTGCCGATGGCGATGGCGTCGGGATAGCCGCGGCGGCGCAACTCCGGAACGGTCATCTTGCCGATGGTGGCGCAGGTCGCGGCCGACGAGCCCGAGACGGCGGCGAAGATGGTGCAGCCGATGATGTTGGTGTGGACCAGGCGGCCGGGCAGGCGGCGCATCCATGGCGCCAGGCCCCGGAACATCTCCTCGGAGATGGCCGTTCGGAACAGCACTTCGCCCATCCAGATGAAGAGGGGCAGCGCCGTCAGCGTCCATGATGAGAGATCGGAGAAGACGACGGTCGCCATGGCATCGCCGGCCGGTTTGGCCGGTGCGAACATCCACATGACGGCGATCGACACGCCGATCATGCTCATACCGATCCAGATGCCGGTACCGAACAGGAAGAAGAGCGCGCAGATGGCGAGCAGCGCGATCTGGGCGTCCATGCTGCCCATCAGCGCTCCAGATGGGCGGCTTCCTCGCCCGAAGGTTCTGCCATCAGGGGGCCGCCCGTCGTTACCACAACGAACTGCTCGACCACGGCTATGCACAGGACCACGGCGCCGACCGCCATGCCGACCTGCGGCATCCATAGTGGTATGGCGATCAGCCCGGTCGAAACATCGTTGATCTCGTACGACAGCCAGCAGAGCTTGATCGAGAACCAGGCGAGATAGCCGGTGAGCAGGCTGCCGAGTGCGAGGCACCAGATTTCGGCCAGCCGCCGCGGCGTGCCCTGCAGGCGCTGTACGAACAGCGTGACCCTAATGTGTTCGCCGCGACCGAATGTCGAGGCGAGTGCCAGGAACGCCGAGGCGAGCATGGCATAGCCTGCGAACTCGTCGGCCGAACGCGCCACGTAGGCAAACGGATTGGGCAGACCGAAGGTCTGTTCCAGCCACAGGCCGACGCCCGGTCCGACCGAATAGAGGACGAAGACCAGGAGCAGCACCATGAAGATGCCGCCCAGGATCCCCGTCACCTCGTAGAGTGTCTTGAGCGCAGCGCGCACGAAAGTGGACGCCCTAGTTCTTGTTGTAGGCGTCGACCACGGCCTTGCCGTCGGCGCCGGCCTTTTCGAGCCACTCGGCGGTCAGCTTCTTGCCGAGCTCCTTGTACTCGGCGGCGAGCTTGGGCGAGGGCGGCTGCACCTTCATGCCGTTCTTGGCCAGGGTCTCCAGGAAGCCCGCCGAGAGCTTCTCGGCCTCGGCCCAGCCCAGCGCCTCGGCCTTGGCGGCTTCGGCCAACACCGCCTTCTGGGTCGCGGGATCGAGCTTGTCGAAGGCGGCCTTGTTCATCAGCACGGCGTTCTTCGGCAGCCAGGCCTGGGTGTCGTAGAAGTGGGTCAGCTGCTCCCACACCTTGGAGTCGACGCCGGTCGCGCCGGACGAAATGAACGAATCGACCTTGCCGGTGGCCAGTGCCTGGCTGAGTTCGGCGGCCTGGATGGTGATGGGCTGTGCTCCGGTCAATTCGGCGATGCGCGACGTGCCGCGATTGTACGCGCGGAACTTCATGCCCTTCATGTCGGAGAGCTGATTGACCTCCTTCTTGGCGTATAGGCCCTGCGGCGGCCAGGGCACGGCGAAGAGGACCATCATGCCCTGCGCCGCGGCCTTCTTCTCGAGCACCGGCTTCTGCGCCGCCCACAGCTTCTTGGCTTCCGGGAAGGAACTCGCGAGGAAGGGCACGACGTCGACGCCGTAGACCGGATCTTCGTTCTCGAAGTTGGAGACCAGGATCTCGCCGATCGGCGCCTGACCCGTCTGTACGGCACGCTTGATCTCGGGCGCCTTGAACAGCGAGGCGCCCGGATGCACGACGATTTCGAGCTTTCCGCCGGAGCTGGCCTTCACGGCATCGGCGAACTTCTGAAGATTGACCGTGTGATAGTTGGTCGCCGGATAGGCGGCCGGCAGATCCCACTTGGTCTGCGCGAAAGCGGGCGTTGCGAGGAGCGTCGCGGCGGCGGCGAGAACCAGTCTGCGCTTCATGGAAAATTCTCCTAAAATCCCCTGTGGCAGGATCGTTACAACGACCTCAGCGGGGCAGCAAGCGGCGGTAGAGCGGCTGCAGCACGGTCGGGATGATGTAGATCGGGAACTGCACCGCGGCGATGAACAGGAAGATGTCGGGATCGGCGGTTGCCGGCAGCACTGCCATCAGGAGGGCATTGTGCCGACCGCCGGAGCAGTAGCCCACCGTGAGCGCGGTCCTGCGGTCGAGGAAGGGCAGGGTGGCCACCGCCATCACCAGGTTGCAGAGCAACATTCCTCCGAAGGAGCCGGCGATGAACCCGGCGAGCTTCACCGGTTCCGCCATCGCGCGGGCGACAACGCCATCCATCAGCGGAATGGCGAAGACCATCAGGACCAGTACGGAGATGCCGTCGAGAGTCGTGCCCGCCTCGACGAGACGCGGGCCCAGCCAGCGGCGAATGACGAGGGCGCCGACGAGGGCCAGGGCCACGATCATGGCCAGCCTGAGGCTGAGGTCGATCAGGCCGATCTTGAGATCGAAGCCGAGCAGCCACAACGCCAGGGGCGGCAGGGTGAAGGGCACCAGGAAGTTGGTGAACAGCGACAGCAGCAGCGCGAGCGACGAATCCAGACGCAGGAAGGTGGCCGTGGTCGCCGCCGAGATGATGCCGGGCGCCATGGCGCTGAGGCACAGCGCGGTGACGAGGCTCGGCCACAGGCCGAGGCCCTGCCAGATCGGCCACACGACCAGCGGCACCGCGATCAGGTTGAGGATCGCCAGCAGCAGGGCCGGGCCGGGGCGGCGCAGCAGGGCGCGCAGGCGGCCCCAGTCCATGCGCGTCAGCGCCAGCATCAGGAGGATCACCACCAGCGGCAGCAGCAGCGGTCGAGCGGCGGCGGCCAAGTCCTGGAACAGGATCCCCAGCAGCAGCGAGAAGGGCAGCAGCGTCGTGGCGTGCCTCCCCATGCGCTGCAGCAGGACGAGCGGATTCATTGCAGCCATCCTAGCACGTGCTAGCTTGCACCCGATGGATACTCCGCGCGGCGTCTGGCTCGACGATCTCACCTGGCAGGAAGCTGTCGCTCGACTTGCGACAGACGCCGTCGTCCTGCTGCCGGTGGTCTGGAGACAGCCGGCGCAGATGGCTTCGCACTTGCCGATGAAGACCGCGACCACGATCGCCCGCGCGCTCGCGCAGAAGCTGGTCGAGAGCCTGCCCGTCGTCATGGCACCGCTCCTCGATTGCGAGGGCGAAGAAGTGCTCCGGGAACGCCTGGGCGTGCTGGGGTCGCGCGGCGCCCGTCGCCTTGGGATCCTCGATCTCGGCCTGGCGCCCGCCCGTCCGACCGACCTCTCCGCGGAAGTCCCGTTGATACGCGGGTGCAACGGCGGCGATGCAGAAGACTACGCTACGTCCTGCATGCTGGCCCTCGATCCGCGCAGCGTTCGGATGTCGCTGCTTCCGCCCGGCTCCCATGCCCAGGCACTCGCAGGTGAACGCCTGATGGCGGCCGACGTCGAAGCTTTGGCGGATGCACTGTCGGTGCGGTGGGAAGACATCCGCTGACGAAATATTCGCAGGTATCGGTAGTAATTTCTTCGTCCTGCTGGCAACAATACGCGTCATGCCTCTGCACTGGACCGTCGACTCCAAGGAAAGGCTCGTGATCACGATCGCCGATGGTCATGTCACGCGCGAGGACGTCGAGCGCTACATCCAGGCGATGAATGGCGCCGGTACGCAGCCCTACCGCAAGCTTTTCGACGCCAGCCGCGGCGAAACGGACATGACGCCGGAGGACATGCTGGCGATCGGGGTGCGCCTGCGGGAGCGTCATGCGACAGGCATGCCCGGCCCCTTGGCCGTCGTGATCCCGCCGGACAAGGCAGACCTCGTGTCGCGTGTGCTCGGTATCCTGGCCGCCGCCGACCGCCCGATGCGCGTATTCTCGGAAGTCGAGCCGGCGCGCCGGTGGATCGAAAGCCTGCCGAAGTAGGCGACGTCGAGGGCCGCTTTCGGATAAGGTCCCGATCCACGCGCAAGCAGGAGTTATCATGAAGCTTTTCCGGGCGTCGGCCATCGCCGGCGCACTGTCGTTGACCCTTGCCGTCGCGGCCGGCGCGCAGACGGCGATCCAGGCGGGCGAGTGGGAGACGACCGAGAAGACGTCGATGGACGGCATGCCGGATATGCCTTCAACCTCGAAGAAGGTCTGCCTTGCCGCCGGCGAGGCCCAACTCGAGCGTCTGCTTTTTCCGACTCCGGACGAAATCAAGCAACATGGCTGCAAGTACGAGCCGGGCGCACAGAAGCCTGGCCTGCTTGCGGCAACGCTGACCTGCCCGCCGAACGATCAGTTGCCGGGCGTCACCGCGAAGGCCGAAGTCAGCTACACGCCGACCAGCTATCAGGGGCTGGGCCAGCTCGAGGCCGCCGACAAGTCCGGAACGACGGTGAAGGGCAAGAGCGAACTGAGCGGCAAGCGACTCGGCGACTGCCCGAAATAGGCTGAGGCACGGCGTCACGCGAAGGCGGGCATCACCTGCTCGCCGAAGCGGCGCATCGAGGCGAGATTCTGGGCGTGGTCCATCGCGCCGAAGCCGGTCTGGCAAAGCAGATGCCGCACGCCGACATCGCGAAGTTCGGCCACCTGTTCGCGAACGCGCTTCGCCGAACCGTAGAGCGAGCCGGTGCGCAGCACGAACGGCACCGCTTCGGAATCCGGCACCTTGGGATCGGTCCAGGCATTCAGCGTCGCGGGCTCCGGTTCGAAGTCGTCCGGATTGTACGCCTCGCGGACATGCATCATGTGCGCGCGGGTTTCGACGAGCAGGGCCGCCAGCGTGTCTTCCGCCTCGGCATCGGATTCCGCGACGTAGACGTTGCGCCAAAGCGCACTCTGCGCGAGGAGTCGTTCCTTCGTTGCGGCGTCATGGCCGCCTTCGTCGATGCCGGCGGCGTAGGTCGCCCAGCGTTCCCTGATACGCTCGACCGGCAGGCGCGCTGTCAGGATCGGCACGCCCAGCCGGCCGCATTCCCTGAACGATCCCGGCGAGATCACGCTGCGCCACAGCGGCGGGCCGGGCTGCTGCACCGGCTTCGGCCGGATCGCGGGGACATGCAGCTTGTGGAAGCGGCCGTCATAGTCGAGCGGCGACTCTGTCCAGGCGCGCTGCAGGATGTCGACGGCTTCTTCCATGCGCTCGCGGCTGTCGGTGCTGCGCAGGCCGTGGCCGACGAATTCGTACTCGTTGTAGGCGGTGCCCTTGCCGATGCCGACGTCGATGCGGCCCTTGCTGAGATTGTCGAGCAGCGCGAGCTGCACGGCGAGTCGCACCGGATGGTGGAACGGAGTCTGCACCACCGCGAAGCCCAGCCGTACCTTGCTGGTCTTCATCGCCAGCGCCGCCGCGAACATCAAGGAGTCGCAATAGACGCTTTCGCCGGTGAAATAGTGCTCGGTGAGCCAGACGTCGGAGAAGCCCAGTCGCTCGGCTTCGCAGGCTTGCGCCACGATCTGGTCGATGCGTGCGGCGTCCTCGTCGGGCGAAGGGGACATCGCAAGCGTAAGCCAACCGAACTGCATCGAACTCTCCGCGTGGTTCGGTGTGCCTTATAGCATGGCTCTCCGATCGGTGAGGTCGGGCGCTTCGCTGGTTTCGACATGAGGGACGTACTAAGAGATCGAGCCGTGCCGATCCTGCTCAAGAACACGCTTCTGGTCCTGGTGTCCGTCGTGCTTTGCACGGCGGCGGCGGAAGGGCTGGTGCGCTGGCTCGATGCCGAAGCGCCGAGCGATGCGCTGAAGCACCTCGGCGAGATTCCCCTGGCGGAAGGCGTTCAGCGCGCGTGGTTCGCCGAGAATCCGGCGCCGCTTCCGAACCGGCACCCGGCAAAGCCCGAGGACGTCGAACTGATCCGGCGAGTCGAGGCGAGTGGCGTGACGGAGGGCACCCGGCGGTCGGACATGTTCAAGGCGTGGAACAGCGCCTTCGTGGGCCCCGACCCGTGCAAGCACCCGTATCTCAAGGACGCACCGGGCCAGATCTATGTCTACGACCCGGTGGACGGCCAGCCCTGGCCTCGTTTCCGCTTCCTGCCCAGCAGGACGACGCCGATCGGCCTCGTGACCAACGAATACGGTTTCCGGGGCGCGCCGGTTCCGGTGGCACGCCAGCCGAAGACGATCCGCATCGCCTTCATCGGTGCTTCGACGACGGTGAGCGCGCACAACTTCCTCTATTCGTATCCCGAGCACGTGGGTTACTGGCTCAACCGCTGGGCGGCGGCGAAGAAACTCGATCTTCGGTTTGAGGTGTTGAATGCCGGCCGCGAAAGCATCGCCTCGCCCGACATCGCGGCGATCGTGCGCAACGAGGTAGCGCCGCTCGCACCCGACCTCGTGGTCTATTACGAGGGTGCCAACCAGTTCGAGTTGGAGACGCTGGTGCCTGATCTTCCGCCGCGTCGTGCCGCCTTGCCGATCATGGCGCAACCGAAGCTCGGCCTGTTCGGGCAGGTCCTGGAGAATCTGGGTTATACATTCGCGCTCGCCAGGCGCCTGCAGAACCTGATTGCACAATCTGGCCCGGGTCCTTCTGGCGTCGGCACGGTTTCGGCAGCGGACGGACGCGAATGGCCCAAGCCCGACTACACGCTGGTGTGGCCGAAGGGAGTCGACGAGAAGGATCCCGACATCACGCGCGGCGACCTGCCGGTGAACCTGTCCGTCATACTGAGCGATCTCGACCGCATCGACTCCACGACGCAGAAGGCAGGGGGCGAACTGGCACTGGCGTCGTTCAAGTGGCTGGTGGCCGACGGCATGGTGCTCGACCCCGTGCGTCATCGCCTGATCCTCGAGTACCTCAACTATGGCTATGCGCCGTTCCGCTACCGCGACCTCGAGCGGCTGGCACTGTTCCAGAACCGTGTCCTGGAGAAGTTCGCCCGGACACACCGGATCGACTTTCTCGACGTGGCGCGGCTGATGCCCTCCGATCCGGACCTGTTCGTCGATGCCATCCACGGCACGCCCGAGGGCGATAGGCTTCGTGCCTGGATCGTCCTCCAGCTCCTGGTACCGGTGGTCGAACGCCACCTGGCGGATGGGACGTGGCCCCGGAAGACTTTCCCGGCCCAGTCGCCACCCGCGCCCTATGTGCCGCGTGTGGTCACTTTCGAATGCCGGAAAAAAGCGGCTGAAACCTCAATCCAATAAGCTTGCAGCCATACGGCAGTAATTTTAGGGTGCTGCCGTCACTCGGGGGAGCAGGATGAAGCTTGGATTGATGGTGGTCGCGGCAGTCGCCTTCGTGGCCACCGACGCGCGGCCCGTTCTGGCGCAACAGATCACGCACGGCTGCGCGTGCCTGCACAATCAGACGCAGGCCCAGATCAGCTACCGCTACAAATGGGGCGAAGGCGAGTGGAGAACCACGACGCTGCGGCCGGGTTACCAGACCGCCTTGTGCTGGCAGTACGCGAACGCGCAGAGGAGTTCGCCCAATCTCGTGTTCGAACTCGACGTCGACATGTCGAAGGGAAACGCCTGGACGAAATATGCCATCGCGCGCGTGCAGACGGCGGGGAATAACTGCGCCGCCGTGGGTGGCGGCGGACACTACAATGTGAGTTACCGGCCCAATACCAACAACGGCTTCATCCACATCACGAAACGCAACTGAGTTCTGCGACGCGACGCGCTCGCGTTGACAGGCCGACGGCGCATCCGCAGGCTTCCGGCAAAACCGGAGGAAACGAATGGCGCGTTATGATCGCGTGATCCGCGGCGGCATGATCGTCGATGGAAGCCGGCTGCCGCGTTTTCGCGGCGACATCGGCATCAAGGATGGCCGCATCGCCGAGATCGGCCAGATTGCGGCGAGCGATGCCGACGAGGCGATCGACGCCGGTGGCCTGATCGTGGCGCCAGGCTTCGTCGACCTCCATACGCACTACGACGCCCAGCTCTTCTGGGATCCCTACTGCACGCTGTCGTCCTGGCACGGCATCACTTCGGTGGTGATCGGCAACTGCGGCTTCGGCTTCGCACCGGTGCGTCCGGCCGAACGCGAGCGCGCCATGATGTCGATGACCCGGGTCGAGGCGATCCCCATGGCCTCCATGAAGGAGGGCATGCCCTGGAACTGGGTGACCTTCCCCGAATTCCTCGACAGCGTCGATGCCGCGCCGAAGGCGGTGAACGTGCTGCCCTATGTGCCGGTTTCACCGCTGTTGATCTGGGTGATGGGCTTCGAGGCGGCGAAGGCCGGCAAGCTGCCGACGCCCGAGCAGCATGCCGAGATGAAGCGCCTGCTCAACGAGGCGATGGATGCCGGCGCCTGCGGCTGGTCGGCGCAACGCATGCTCCCGACCGGCCCATCGGCGGTGCAGCGCGACTATGACGGCACGCCGATGCCGACCGACGTGATGCATGACGAGACCTGCCGCGAGTTCGCGCGCGTCCTGGCCGAGCGCAACGAGGGCTTCATGCAGATGCTGCTGATCTCGGGCGACAATGCGAAGGACCGCGCCTTCTACGAGGAACTGTCGACCCTGAGCGGCCGCCCGATGATCATGAACGTGATCCAGGCGTTCGATCACCGGCCCGAGATCCACCGCCGCGGGCTCGCCTGGCTGAAGAGCTGCCGCGAGCGCGGCATCCGCGTGGTGGGGCAGGGGCTCACGACCGACGCGGGCTTCACCTTCACCTTCGAGGACTGGAACCTGTTCGACGATTCGCAGGACTGGTGCGACGCCACGACCGGCACGCGGGAGGAGCGGCTGGCCAAGCTCGCCGATCCGGCGCGCCGTGCACGCTTGCGCGAAAACCTGCCGATCACCGCGACCGGCCCGCTGCCGCAGATCGCGATCGTCGGGCCCAAGACCGAGCGCAATAAGAAGTGGCTCGACCATACGCTGGCCCATGCCGGCGAGAAGATGGGCAAGCATCCGGTCGACGTCATGCTCGACATGGCAGTCGAGGAGAACCTGGAGACCGAGTTCTTCGCGGCCCCGCCCAACGGCAGCATCGAGTACCTGAAGGAGCTGGTCGACGATCCCTACATCCTGTTCGGCGTGTCGGACGGCGGCGCCCATACCAAGTTCCTGACGGCCGGCCGTTATCCGACCGAGACGATCTGCAAGGTGGTGCGCCAGCACGGGATGCTGAGCCTCGAGGACGTGCACTGGCGGCTGTCGGCGCTGCCGGCCGAGGTCGCGGGTTTCCGCGGCCGCGGCATGCTTAAGAAAGGCGCGCCGGCCGACATCGTAATCTACGACTATGACGGGCTGAAGGTCCTGCCCGACGAGATCGCACATGATCTTCCGGGCGGAGAGTGGCGCCGTGTGCAGCGGGCCTCGGGCTACAAGTACATCCTGGTCAACGGCGAGGTCACGATGCGCGACGACCGGCCGACCAACAAGCATTCGGGCCGCCTGCTGCGCCACGGCGCATGAGCGGCTACTGACAGGGCTGGCCCTTTACCGGGACACGAAGTTTCCAGCACAGGGTCTCGCCTTCCGCCGCCCGGCCGGAATTGCAGAAGTAGACCTCTCTGTCTTTCTGCAGCCAGACACCGCCCGGAATGGCGGCCTTGATGTCGAAGCCGGTCGAGATCAGCAGCCCCGGCGACATCGCGGCCGCTTCCGAATATTGCGACACACAGGCCGGCGGCTTGCCGTGAGCGGGTTGCTGCGGCTGCGCCCAGGCCGTGCCGATCGTGAGGCAAGTGAGCAGGAGAGCCAGCAGCGATTTCATTCATATCCTTTTGGATCAAAAACACCGAAATTCTATGTTAATGAGCAAACGGATGCAACGAACGAGCGTATTGGATCGCTCCAATACTCGGGACTGCCCGGCGCGGATGGCTACTCCACGACGGTCGTTTCGAAGTCGGCCGGCATCGTGATCTCGATCAGTTCGAGATCGTCGGAATGGTCGATCTCCTTGTGCTTCACGCCGGGCGGTTGGTAGACGGTCGACCCGGCCACCAGCTTGTGCTGCCCGTAGCCCTCATACTCGAAGATCGCCCAGCCTTTCAGGACGTAGACGAACTGGAACTCGAGCGCATGACTATGGCGCGGCGCGTCGGGATGCTGACCGGGCACCGCGCGGATGACATGCGCGCCGACCCTGCCGCCGGTCAGTTCCTTCAGTCCGAGCGGCCTGTATTCGAAGAAGGGCCGCAGCCCATCCTTCTTGAAGGAGTCGGGACCGAGATGACTGACGATGCCGCCGCCGGTCGCCGCCTCTTCCTTGATCTTCTCCTGCTCGGCTTCGCCAGTCGTAGGAAACAGGTCGGGCATTCCATCCTCCATCTTGCTTTCGATGGAGAATGCACTGTTCCTGGCCTCCGGTCAGCAGCGCGCGACTTCGCGCATCTGCCAGCACTGCACTTCGCCTTCGACCGGCCGGCCGGAATTGCAGTAGTGCAGGTCCTTGTCCTTCTGGAGCCAGAGGCCGTTCGGAACCGCCGCCTTGATCTCGTAACCGGCGCGGATCATCGTGATCGCGGACTGGCCGGGCACGGGATTGTATTGCGTCAGGCAGGAAGCGGCCGTCTGCTGGGTCTGGCCGGGAGGCTGTGTGCCCTGGGTCTGCGCAGGCCTGCCGGGGACGGCGCTCTGCTGCGAATAGGCGATTGTTCCGGCGGCAACCAGCACCACCACCGCGAGCGCCGACGCGCCCGCAAAGAGCATTTTCATACCAAGCTCCTGCGTCAATTCCAGACGTCGAACTGACGGGTCCGGCATCCCCATGCCGGCCCACCCACACACGGGCAGAGGCTAGACATTTTGCACTTGAGGCGCAACCTTGAAAAACAGGCCCGGAACTACTGGCTCGCCACGGTGATGCTGAGTGTGAAACTCGCCGCGTCCCGGCGGCTGTAGGCCATCAGCAGATAGGGGCCGGTGCGGGGCAGGGCACCGACCCAGGCGGCCGGTTCGTCGGTCGGTCCGGCATCGTGCATCGGCTTGCCGTCGAGGACCGGGGTGCCCTCGGCATTCATCCGGACCAGAGTGCCGGGTTCCCAGATCTGGAACACGACATTGTTGCCGGGAGAAGCGACCATGACGTTCATCGTCTCCCCCGCGCGGCCCGGCACATAGTAGAGCGCGCGGGCTCTGGTATCGGCGAGCGTGCCGGTCACCGTCGTGCTGGCCGGCGCCGCCGATATCGAGAGGGTCCGGATGGCCGGAAGCGGCTGGGCGGAAGCGGGTGCAGCGGCAAGGATCGGCAGGGCGCCGAGGAGAAAGCGTCGGTTCATCGACGTCATCCTAGCAGACTGTTCGGAGTCTGCAGACTATCGTCGCAGAATTCTAGAGGGATGCCCATGCCGAGGACGTTGTTCATCGATTCGACATCCGACATCGATCGCGTGTGGAAACAGGTCCATGGCGCCACCGACATTCCGGTCACGGTCAACATGGGACCGGTGCCCGAAGAGCAGGTGCCGGGCACCGTCGAGGGCTACGACACGGTCATCAACGATGCGACCTATTTCAGCGAGCCGACCCTGAAGCGTTGCACCGGGCTGAAGCACATCGTCTTCCTCGGCACGGGCGCATCGAGCTACGTCGATGTCGCGGCGGCCGAACGACTGGGCATCAAGGTGTCGACCATCGGCGGTTATGGCGACACCACGGTCGCCGAGCATGCGATGGGCCTGGTCTTCGCCGCGGCGCGCCACATCGCGACCATGCACGTCATCGTCCGCGGTGGCGGCTGGCGTCCGATGCAGGGCATGGAACTCAAGGGCAAGGTGCTGGGTGTGGTCGGGCTGGGCGGCATCGGCCGCGAGATGGCGCGCATCGCCCAGGGGATCGGACTCAAGGTGGTTGCCTACAAT
>LSKJ01000468.1 GCA_001557035.1 Rhodospirillaceae bacterium CCH5-H10
GCGACGGTGCAAAGTGCCGTGCAGGCGGCGTTCGAGCGCTATGGCCTGCCCGAGGTGATCCTGACCGACAACGGCCCACCCTGGGGCGATACCGGCGAGCGGCAGCTCACCAAGCTCGGGGTCTGGCTGATCGAGCACGGCGTGGCGCCGTGGCACAGCCCGCCCCGCCATCCCCAGAGCCACGGCAAGAACGAACGCTTCAACCGCAC
>LSKJ01000469.1 GCA_001557035.1 Rhodospirillaceae bacterium CCH5-H10
GACCGATTATGTTGCGTCGAGAGTTATGTTGCGTAGCCGCGATTGGGCGCTGTCCTGCGGACGATTGGCGGCTTTTGCGCAACATAATGCCGGCACGCGGGGAGGTGCGTGATGCCCCGCGACGCCTCCGAGCTGGCGCGCGGCCTCGCCCGTGATGCCGAGGCGGTATGCCGTCACTATCTCTCCAATGGCCGGCGCCAGGGCCGCTATTGGACGGTGGGCGACGTGCGCAACACGCCCGGCCGGTCGATGTTCGTCCGGCTCAGCGGACCGGACTGCGGTCGCGGCGCTGCCGGGCATTGGACCGACGCCGCCTCGGCCGAACA
>LSKJ01000470.1 GCA_001557035.1 Rhodospirillaceae bacterium CCH5-H10
CCGGTGCCGAGCGCTTCTTCTATGAAGGCCGCCACCGCGCTGCGGGAGCGGATGCCCGTGAGATTCTGGCCGGCTTCATCGACCGGACGGACCGGGTGCTGCAGCTCCTCGACGGTTTCATGCCCGAGTGCCGCTGGCTCGACGACGCCGAGACGCTGACCTACCTGCATTCCTGCGTCTCCATTCGGCGCCAGCGCGTACGCGTGCCGGAAGTGCCCATGTATCTGGACGGGCTGCTGGCCGATCAGCCCCTGACCGGCGGCCTCGAGCCGAAGCTCGGCGACGGCCATCTGCGGGTGCTCACGATCGTCGGCTTTCCCGGAACGACCACGCCGGGACTGCTCGACGAACTCAACCGCCTGGCCTTTGCCTATCGCTGGTCGACGCGGGCTATCATGCTCGACAAGACCGACGCCACGCGGC
>LSKJ01000471.1 GCA_001557035.1 Rhodospirillaceae bacterium CCH5-H10
CCCCAAATCACCGTCGTTCCCCGCGCCCATCCGGGGCGGGGACGTCCAACATCGCTCAAGAGAGGATGATCAAATGCGCACTGTCGACTATTCCCCGTTCTATCGCGCCACCGTCGGCTTCGACCGGGTCTTCGACCTGCTCGACTCGGTGGCCAGCCAGTCCGGCGCCAACGGCTACCCCCCGTACAATATCGAGAAGGCCGGCGATAACGCCTACCGGATCGTGATGGCGGTCGCGGGCTTCGCCGAAGCCGAGCTGAACGTGACCCAGAAGGAGAACGAGCTCCTGGTCACCGGCCAGGCCGCACCGACCGAAGGCCAGGACGAGAAGCAGTATCTCTATCGTGGCATCGCCGGCCGCAACTTCGAGCGCCGCTTCCAGCTCGCCGACCATGTGAAGGTCACGGGTGCGAAGCTCGCCAACGGCCTGCTGACGATCGAGCTGCAGCGCGAGATCCCGGAGGAGAAGAAGCCCCGCGCGATCCCCGTCCAGGCCGGCAACGGTCAGGCGGCTCTCACCCACTAAGCAGGTAGCAGCCCGCTGTCTCGAAGGGGCGTCGCGGGAAACCGCGGCGCCCTTTCTTTTTAGCCTCAGGTTCGCCTTAGCTTTCCTCTCCCGTCATACGGGGGAGGTGGCCCGAAGGGCCGGAGGGGGAGAGCCATGAGTCCGAGCGCTTCCCGACCGACATTCATCGCGTTGCCTTCCCCCTCCCGGCCTCCCCCGTAAAACGGGGGAGGTGAAAG
>LSKJ01000472.1 GCA_001557035.1 Rhodospirillaceae bacterium CCH5-H10
ACCTCACCCTGAGGAGCGAACGCAGTGAGCGTCTCGAAGGGTGGGCACGAGCACCGCGCCTGCAGCCCATCCTTCGAGACGGTGCGCTGCGCGCACCTCCTCAGGATGAGGTGGTGCGGAAAGACTCTAGTCGTTCGCCGCGCCGTAGCGCAGGGGACGGAAGAAGGCGCGGATGTCGTCGACCAGCAGGTCCGGCTCCTCGAGCGCCGCGAAGTGGCCGCCGCTCGGCATCACCGTGTGGCGACGCAGGTTGAAGGCGCGCTCGATCCACTCCCGGGGCGGGGCTGGCGCGATGTCGGCGGGGAAGGCGGCGAACCCGGTCGGCGTTTCGACCTTCGCGCCCTCGGGCAGGGCGCGCGGCTTCTGTTCGGCGGCGCCGCGATAGAGCCAGGTCGCGGTACCGGCGGTGCCGGTCAGCCAATAGACCATGATGTTGTCGAGCAGCGTGTCCATCGAGAAGCGCTTCAGCGGATCGCCGCCGCAGTCGCTCCACGCCTGGAACTTCTCGACGATCCACGCCGCGAGGCCGACCGGCGAGTCGGCCAGCGCCACGCCCAGCGTCTGGGGGCGCGTGGCGTGGATGCGCTGGTAGGCGGTCTTGTCGTCGAGCGCGCTGCCCATCTTCGCGAGCCAGGCCTGCTCGTCGGCGCTGAGCGTCGCAGTCTTGAGATCGAGGCCGGGCCGCAGCCCCATCATGTTGAGATGGACGCCGAGGACACCCGATTCGTCCTTCTGCGGATGATCGAAGGCCAGCCACGACGAGACCACGGCGCCCCAGTCGCCGCCCTGCACACCATAGGGCCGGCCGTAATTCAGCTTCTCGGTGACGAGCTTGTGCCAGAGGCCGGCAATGGCGCGCGGCCCGATCGGGCCCACCGTGCCGTCGGCGCGGATCGGCGGCCCGGAGAAGCCGTAGCCCGGCAGCGAGGGCACGATCACGTCGAAGGCGTCGAGTGGATCGCCACCATGCTCCTCGGGATGGGCGAGTACGTCGATGAGATGCAGGAATTCGACGATCGATCCCGGCCAACCGTGCGTCACGATCAGCGGCAGCGGGCGCGGCGCATCCTCGACCTCGGTACCGGGTTCGCGGATGAAGTGAATCCGCTGCGGGCCGATGTCGACCAGGTAGTTGGGCCACTGGTTGATCGTCTCCTGGCAGCGCTGCCAGTCGTAGCCGTGGCGCCAGTAGTCGACCAGTTCGGCGAGGAAGGCGGGATCGGTGCCAGCCGCCCAGCTGCCGCCGTCTTCGAGGATGGTTGGCGGGCGCCAGCGGCGCAGGCGCTCGTCGAGATCGATCAGCGCCCGTTCGGGAATGTCGACCTTGAAGGGCTCGGGAGTATCGTAGCGCGTGTCGGCCATGCCGGCAGGCGTAGCGCGGAACTCACCCTTCCAGCAAATCGCGCTTCAGCCGCTCGCGCGCCGCGGCGTCGAGGCCGAGCGCCTTCTCAGCAAAGGCTTCGGGCGTGCCGAAGTCGCCGCGCAGGACCTCGAAGGCGGCTTCGAGATAGGGCGTGCGCGCCTCGATGATGGCGGCGCGGGTGTCGATGTCGAGTTCGGGATAGCGGCCGATATGGCCGGTCCACAGGTCGTTGGTGCGGAGATAGTCCTCCATCACCGTTTCCCAGGGGACACCCAGCAGGGTGAGGAGAAGGGCGGAGGCGAAGCCGGTGCGGTCCTTGCCGGCGGTGCAGTGGAACACCAGCGGCCTGTGCTCGCCGTCGCTCAGGGTCGAGAACAGGGTGCGGAACCCCGGCGCGCAGCGGCGCGGGTAGTCGCGATAATGGTCCGTGAGGAACTGCATCATGACGTACGGATTGGCGGAGCCGTCGGCCACGGCGCCGCGAATCTTGTCGCCGACGCCGGGCTCGATGTGCGCGCCGACGATGCGGCAGGCGAGACCCTCGATCAGATGCGGCGTCTCCGCGGCTTCGTTGACGCCGCGCAGGTCGACGATGGTGCGCACGCCGAGCTTGCCCAGCGCGCTGCGGTCCTCGTCGGTCAGGCCGCCGAGATGGGCGGAGCGGAAGACCGCGTTGCGGCGGACGGTGCGGCCGTCGGCGGTCGTGTAGCCGCCGAGGTCGCGGAAGTTGGAGCCGCCCTTGAGGTGCAGGACGTGGGGGAGAACTGTGTCGGGCATGGGCGTGTTTCTAGCACGCCGGGCCGCCCGCGATCATGTCGTTTGCGCGTCAGAATTTTTGCGCCAGCGTCACGAAGAAGGCGCGGCGCATTCCGTATTGCGGTGCGCCGACGCCGACGCCCTCGCCGGTGCGCAGCTCGTAGACGCCGTCGGTGACGTTGATGGCGTCGAGGCGGATCTGCGTCCCCTTGCTGCCGGCGAGCGGCACCTTCTGCGTCACCGAGAGGTTGAGCGTGGCATAGGCCGGCAGGGCCGTGTCGTTGGGCGTGACGATGCTGGTGCGCAGGCCGCTGCCGAACAGCATGTCGGCCGAGACGCGCGTGGCCCAGTCGCTGCCCGAGTTGAAGACGTAGGCGGCGCCGGCCGAACCCGTCCAACCCTGGTCGTGGTCGGCGGCGATCCAGTAGTTGCCGATATAGGCGAGGTCGCCGGGCGAGAAGTTGTACTGCGCCGAGTTGATGTTGGTGGCGCTCACCTTGGACCAGGCGAGGTTGCCGTAGAGCGACCATGGGCCCTTGTCATAGTTGGCGTAGAGCTCGAAGCCCTTCACCTGTGCGTTGGCATAGTTGAACGAGGCGAGCTGGACGGGCGCGCCGAACTGGCCCTTGTCGAGATAGTTCTCGGCGATCTTGTAGTAGCCGCTGAAACCGACGGTCAGGCCGTCGACCGGCTTCACGGTCAGGCCGACGTCGAAATAGTCTGAGCGCTCCGCCTTGACCGGGTCGTTCTGGAAATTCTCCGGCTCGGCAGTTGTGCCGGCACGGACGATGAGCGAGCCGAAGCCGACCTGGTTGAGCGGCGCCGGCACGAAATAGCGCGAGTATCCGGCTCGCATGCTGATCTGAGGCGTGGGCTCCCAGACGACGTTGATGCGGGGGCTGACCTGGTTCTCCGAGGTCTGGCCGGAGATCGCGTCGAAACGGGCGCCGAAGTTGATCGTGACGTTCGGAATCACCTTCCACTCGTCCTGCAGATAGACGCTGTAGGTCCAGCCGACGATGTCGGAACCGTCCGTGAAACCCACCGGATTGGTGCCGGGAATCAGGGCGGTCGGATCGGCGGGGTCGGGGACCAGGCCCAGCGCGTTGTTCTGGCTGAAGCTGGTGACGCGCTCGCGCTGGACGAGGAAGCCGCCGCGCAGCGTGTGGTTGGACGCGATCTTCCAGCTGGCGTCGCCCTGGGCGCCGACGGCGAGGCTGGTGCGCTGCGACCACGGCGCGATGCCGTTGTAGAGCAGGTCGCCCAGCGCGTCCGGCTGGTAGGAGAGCTTGGAGTAACGTGCAAAACCCGAGAGCTGCAGATTGAAGTCCTGGTAGCTCTTCTGCAGCGAGGCGATGCCGAAGTACGTATCTTCCCACTGGCGCTGGTCGAGGAGCGCGCTGTTCCAGTCGGTTATGCCGTTCAGCGGGAAACTCGGCGCCTCTCCCGGCACGTTGGGGATCTGGTAGCGCGCGCTGGCGCCGCCGCCGATGAAGCTCAGGCGCGTGTTCTCGTCGACCAGGGCGGTGAGCTTGCTGAGCGCATACCATTGCGCGGTGGCGTCGTGCAGCGGCGCCGTCGAGGCGGTCGGGTTCTCGATGCCGATGTTGTTGCTGACGTACTGGCCCACGGCGAAGTAGTCGAACTTGTCGGAGCGGCCGCCGTACTGGAGGGCAGGCTGCAGCCAGTTGTAGGACCCCGTCATCATCGAGGCCTCGCCGCCCGGATTGGTCGTGCCGGACTTCACCGCGATGTCGACGACGCCGGCGGTGCGCAGGCCGTACTGGGCGGGGAGCGCGCCGGTGATCAGCGAGAGCTGGTCGGCAAAGCGCGGCGAGAGGATGCTGCTGAACAGCGCCAGCCCCTCGGGCAGCTGCACGCCGTCCAGCCGGTACTGCAGGCTGCCATGGTCGCCGCGCACGTGAATCTGGCCGAAGCCGTCCTGCACCACGCCCGGGGCGCGCAGCAGCACCTGGTTCAGCGTCGCGTTCTCACCGAGCGGCGTGTTGCTGATGGCGGTCTTGCTGAAATCGTAGCGCGTGGCGCCGAGGCTGGGCTGGATTTCGCTGCGCTCACGGTCGAGCCGCTGGCCGACCACCTCGATC
>LSKJ01000473.1 GCA_001557035.1 Rhodospirillaceae bacterium CCH5-H10
ACGTCTTCATGACGTTCGCCTGGTACGGGCACCTGAAGTTCACCGACAAGCCGCTGTGGCTGGTGGTGGTGGCAAGCTGGGGCATCGCCTTCGTCGAATACTGCTTCGCCGTCCCGGCCAACCGGTACGGCCACGAGGTCTATTCAGCCGCCGAGCTCAAGACCATGCAGGAGGTGATCACGCTCACCGTGTTCGCCGCCTTCTCGGTCCTGTATCTCGGCGAACGCATCACCTCCAACCACCTGGTCGGGTTCGCCCTGATCTGCGGCGGCGCCTTCTTCATCTTCAAGGGACCGCTCCCATCTTGGTGAAATAGCTGGACCCGGCAGGATGGCTCGGTCCGTCACTCCGCAGTTCTTTCACGGCGATTGCGGGTTGAGGAAGATCTTGAAGTCTTACGACAGCCGACCTCGTAGAGAGGCGACGACTGGACCTTCGCTCACCAGGCTTGCGCTGTGAGCCTGTCGCATATTGGCGGACGTTGAACGGCCGCGCCGGCACCAATAGCAAAAGAAAACGGGGCGCCGAAGCGCCCCGCAACTCTTGATCGTCTGCCGGCTTACTGGAAGCGGCGATTGTTGCTGTAGGGATCTACAGCGTTGGGAACGCCGTCGCGATCTCTGTCACCCCAAGCCTGATTGGGCCGGTTGTCTTGGCGGTCGTAGCGATTGGGCACGCCGTCACGATCCCGGTCACCCCAAGCCTGGTTGGGGCGGTTATCCTGACGATCGTAGCGGTTGGGCACGCCATCGCGGTCGCGGTCGCCCCAACCGTTGTTGGAACGATTGTTGTTGTACTGGTCGACGGCGTTGGGAATGCCGTCGCGATCCCGGTCGCCCAAGGCCTGCGCATCGGCCGGCTGGAAGGGCGCGGTGGCGACTGTTGCCGTCGCAAACGCGGCGGCGGCGGCGAGAGAAGTGAGAGCAATTCGCTTCAGCATCAGTACCTCCGTTCTGCGCGGCACAGCCCGCGCCATTGTCGGTACTACGCACCCGGCGGTTGACGAGTTGCCCTCTTACTTGCGGAATTCCCATCTGCCACTTTTTCGTGACTACGCCTGCACACTGGGTTCCCGCCTGCCGAGGCGCACGGAGCATCTTCGGCTCCAGCGCAACGGCATCACCCATCGTCTGGCAACTACTCCGCCGCCTGGCCCGCGCCGTGCAGGATTGCCTGCCGGGCCCGCTCACCGGCGCGGCGGTTGCGGCGCTTGATCCACCACATCAGGAAGCCGGTGACGGCGAAGATCGGGATGATCACGCCCGACACGAACACCAGAAACTTGTAAACGCCGCCCAGACCGATGCCGTAATGCAGCGCGCGCTGCCAGGCGACGATCTTCTCGCCGGTCGACATTGCCTGCGGATCGAACACGTCGACCACGCTCTTGCGGTAGGGATCGATGATCACGGTGATGATCGGCGCCCCTTCCTCGTGGCCGGGCCGGATGAGACCGACGCGCAGCGCCTGGTCGGGACGGACCGACAGGAAGGCGTTGAGGAAGCGCGTGCCGGGAACGCGCGCCCGGGCGAGTTCGACGGCTTCGTCGACATCCATCGGGGCGGTCCCGCGCATCGGCTCGACGCGGGCCTGGAACATCGCGGCGCGCATGTCGCGACCGGGCCAGACCGTGTTCACCGCCGCCGAGATCTGCTGCGGGAAGGCCAGATAGACGCCGGTGAAGTTCACCAGCATGAAGATCACCAGCGACCAGATGCCGACAGCGCCATGCAGCTCGCGGTTCAGGCGCAGGCCCTTGGCCTTGCGGCGCACCAGGAAGGCTGCCTTCCACTGGCCGGGCCTGGGCCACCAGAGATAGAGGCCCGAGCAGCCCAGCACGAGCATCGCGACGCCCAGCCAGCCTACGATCTCGCGGCCGACGCCGCCCGGGATGAAGATGTGGCCGTGCAGGTCGTGGAAGAAGCGCACCCAGCCGGTCATCGCCTGCTGAGTCTGGAGGACCTGCAGCGATACTGGATCGATCAGGATCTGCAGGCTGCCGGCAAACGGACTCTGCGTCGGGACGCGGCCTTGCGCGGGTGCCCCCGGCTGCGGCGGTGTGGCCGCCTGACCGCCAGCCTGCTGGCCGCCTTGGCCGCCGCCGCGGAACTGCGGGCGCTCATTGGCCATGCCGGGCCGCGACAGGCGCACCGCTGCCGGTTCACCGACCTCGATGGGCCAGCGCACGGCGATGGGAATGCGGCCGGGCTCGCTGTTCGCGGCCCTGGCCGCTTCGATCAGCTTCCCGGCCGACTGCCATTCGCCCGTCGTCTTCACCGGTGGATCGCCCTGCCCCAGCAAGTGTTCGATGTCGTGGGCATAGACCAGCACGGCGCCGGTGATCCCCATCATCACCAGCGGCAGCAGCAGGATCAGTCCGACCCAGAGATGGAGCTGCTGCAGCCAGTACCGGAACGTGCGCCGCTGCGGCTTGGGACCCGTGGCCATCGCTACCCTCCGCCGAATGCCACGGCGATCCGGTACGTGAGGAAGGCCGCCACGTACGCCAGCGCCAACATGTAAAAGAACGTCACCCAGAGCCAACGCCAACCGCCAGTCTCGCGGCGGATCACGGCGAGCGTCGACGCGCACTGCGGCGCGAACACGTACCAGGCGAGGAAGGCCAGCGCCGTGGCGAGGCTCCATTGGGAACTCAGCGCCTGGGCGATCTTGTCGGTGGCCTCCTCGCCGCCGCTGATCGCGTAGATGGTGCCCAGCGAGCCGACGGCGACCTCGCGCGCCGCCATGCCGGGAATGAGCGCGACGTTGATCTGCCAGTTGAAGCCCAGCGGCGCGGTCAGCGGCTGGATCGCCGTGCCGATCTTCGCCGCCAGGCTGTAGTTGATCGCGGGCTCGGTCGCGCCTTCGGGCGGCTGCGGGAACGTGGCCAGCACCCAGATCAGGATCATCATCGACAGGATGATGGTGCCGGCGCGCTTCAGGAAGATCGTGGCCCGCATCCAAAGGCCGATGGCGACGCTCTTGACCTGCGGCAGCTTGTAGTCGGGCAGTTCGAGCATGAACGGCTCGCCCGGCTTGCCGCGCCAGATCAGGCGCTTGACCACGAACGAAACGGCGAGCGCGCTGGCGATGCCCACCGTGTAGAGGCCGAACATCACCAGCCCCTGCAGGCCGACGAAGCCCCAGACCTCGCGGTCGGGAATGAAGGCGCCGATGATCAGCGTGTAGACCGGGATGCGCGCCGAGCAGGTCATCAGCGGCGCCACCAGGATGGTGGTGAGCCGGTCGCGGCGGTCGTCGATCACGCGCGTCGCCATGACGCCCGGAATGGCGCAGGCGAAGGACGACAGCAGCGGGATGAAGGCGCGTCCGTGCAGGCCGGCGCCGCCCATGATGCGATCCATCAGGAACGCCGCGCGCGCCATGTAGCCCAGGTCCTCCAGCAGGAGGATGAAGAAGAACAGGATGACGATCTGCGGCAGGAACACGATGACGCTGCCGACGCCGCCGATCAGCCCGTCCTTCAGGAAGCTGGCCAGCAGATCGGGCAGCGGCAGGCGCGCGACCAGGTCTCCCAGGAAATGGAACAGCGCCTCGATCGCGTCCATGCCGG
>LSKJ01000474.1 GCA_001557035.1 Rhodospirillaceae bacterium CCH5-H10
GGTTGCGGTCGTAGACGACGTTGACGACTTCGCCCGCCGTGAACGACGTGCCGCTGCCGCCGCGGCCATGGAATTCGATCTCGCGGCCCTCCGGCGTGGTGAAGCGCACGATGGGGGCATAGGAGATGCGCTCGACGTCGCGACGAACCTCGCGACCGCCAGGTGTGGTCACTTCCTCCGTCACGATCGAACGGCTTTCGCGAATCTCGAGCACCTTGCCGCGGGCACGGCCTCCGCTGGCATAGAGGTCGACGGCGCTCCAAAGCGCGAACACGCCGATCAGCAGCGCCGACACCGAGATCACCGTAAAGGCGCGCTCGCCGACCAACGCCAGGTCGGCGTTGCGCGACAGCGCCCACGCAACGGCGCCGAACATCAGCCAGAAGCCACCGAAGCAGGCCAGGATGAGCGGCAGCAGCCACAGTCGCTCGAACGTATCGAGGCGGAAATCCGCCGGCGTCTCGGGCAAGTAGAGGACACCGACCGTGTCGCCCACCGAGAAGTCAGGCGCACCGCTTGCCAGGTCCTTCACCTCGACGGTCTCGCCCTGGGGCAGGCGGAAACGCACCACCGGCGCGTACATGCTGCCCTCGCGCACGACCTCCGTGACGACGCCCTCGGCCCGCTCGCCATGGAGAACGTGGCGCAGATTGCCGAGTCCCATCAGCACGCCGCCGGCCGCGATCAGCCCGCCGATCCCGAGGACCAGCCAGGCGATCCAGCGCCAGCTCGTATCGCTACTCATGGCAGGCAGAGTAGACGCGAGATTGGTTCGCGGCAGCCTGCTATTCGAGCCTGAGATTGGCCTTGCGGATCACCGAGGCCCACAGCTCCGCCTGCCGGCCCAGAAGCGCCCGGTAATCCTCGGGCGTGGTGAAGCGCACGTCCGTGCCGAGTCCCTCGAAACGCCGCTGGACGACCGGGTCTTCCAGCAGCGACTTCGCGGCAACACTCAGCTTCTCGACCACCGGCCCCGGCAGGTTCGCCGGCCCGACGAGGCCGAGCAGGTTGATCGCCTCGAAGCCCAGGATGGTCTCCGCGATCGCCGGCACGTCGGGCAGTGCGGGCGAGCGCATCAGGGACGTCACGGCCAGCGCGCGCAGCCGGCCGTCGCGGATCATCGGCAAGGCGGTCGAGATCGGCTCGAACTGGAATTGCGTCTGGTCCGACATCAGGTCGATCATCGCCGGCGCCCCGGTGAGATAATGGGCCACTTCGAAGCGCAGGCCCGCGCGCTGTGCAAGGAGAAGGCCGGCCAGGTGCCCGACCAGGCCTTCGCCCGCCGTTCCCATGACCATGCGACCATTCTCCTTGCGCGCCTGCGCGATGAACGCGGTCAGCGTGCGTGCCGGCATCGTCGGCTTCACCAGCAGCACCAGCGGCTGGACGGAGATCGACGAGATGAAGGTGAAATCCGTCTGCCAGTCGTAGACGTTGCGGTCATACAGGAGCGGGCTATTGGGCAGCGACGCCGAAGCCATCAGCAGCGTGTAGCCGTCTGGCGCGGCGCGCGCGACGAACTCCGCCCCGGTAAGCGCGCCGACGCCGGTCATGTTCTCCACGACGACCGGCTGGCCGAGCTGGTTCTTGAGTTGCGCCGCGACGATGCGGGCAATGCCGTCGACGCTCCCGCCGGTGGGGAAAGGCGTCACGAGCTTGACCGGCTGGGTCGGCCAGCCCTCGGCCTGAGCCGGCGCGGTCAGGGTCTGGAATGCGAGAATCGCGAGGCCGCACGAGACGCCGCGCGCAACACCCCGGAGGGCCAGCCGAAGCAGGGAGGTACTCATGCGCCGATCCTGCTCAAGCGCGGCCGGCGAATCCACCGTGAACGGTCAGGGGCACCATGATGCGAAATGCATCGAGGAATTCACAGTCCAGGACTGTCCTCCATCAGGTCTCGCGCCGCCTCAGTCGGTCGACCAGTGCCACCAGGCGGCTGCCCTCCGGCGTCGCCGGGTCGAGGAGTTTCTCGTGCGGCGTGTCGCGCGCAAGCCGGCTGATCTCCATCAGCGCGCGGATATGCTGGCGGCGAGTCAGGCGATACTCCGACGAGCGATGATGGAAGAACAGGCGCCTGAGCTGGCCGTCGCCCACCAGCGCATTCAGCTCGCTCGCGGTCACGTAGAGCAGGAAGCAGACGAAGATCCAGACCTGCACCGCCACGAAGCGATGCCAGGTGAAGTCGGCCAGCGCCGCCTCGGCGGCGACACTGAAGCCGCGCGCATCGAAGACGAAGTGCAGCATCTTCTCGGCATAGCGCACGATCGTGACGACGACGCCATAGAACACGGTCTTGTAGAGGATGGGCTGGATGAGCGGCGCGCCGCGGAACTTGTCGATGATGCGAACCTTCTCGACGACCAGCACCACCTTGCCCACGATCAGCGCCGTCGTGCTGGCCAGCATGAATCCCGTCAGATTGAACCAGTAGTCATGCGTCAGGAGGTTCGTCGTGAAGACGATGAGGTTGAAGGCCGTGAAGAAATAGAGTGTCGGCGGCAGCATGTGCCGGATCACGCGAATCCAGCCGTGGAAGAAACGCCTCGGCAGCGAGGCGATGGCGGCCGCGCTCAAATGCGGCCTCCGTCCACGACGAAATTCTGGGCGGTGACCAGCCGGCTGTCGTCGGCGGCGAGCCACAGCACCATGCGCGCGATGTCGGGCGCATGGAGGAGTTCCTTCAAGCATTGCGCCGCGAGCTGCGCGGCCCTGGCCTCGGGCGTGACCCAGAGATCGAGCTGGCGCTGGGTCATGATCCAGCCCGGCGTCACGGCGTTGAGACGGATGCCGTCGCCGCCCAGGTCACGCGCGAGGCCGCGCGTCATGCCGATCACCGCCGCCTTGGCCGCCTGGTAGACGGAGAGATTCGGCGTCATCGTGTGATAGCTCACCGAGCTGAAGTTCACGATCGAGCCGCCGCCCGCCTTCTTCATCGCCGGCGCCACCGTCTGGATGGCGAAGTAGGCATGGCGCAGATTCACGGCGATACGCTCGTCCCAGAAGTCGGGCGTCACCTGGTCGATCGTGTGCCGATCGTCGCGCGCGGCATTGTTCACCAGCACGGTGATGGTCCCGAGCTTCGCCGCCACTTCTTCGATGGCTCTTTGATAGGTCGCGACATCGCGGATGTCGCAGGGCACGAACAGCGGCACGGTGAGGTGACGGGCCTCGATCTTCTCGACCAATGCCCTGGAAGCGGCCTCGTCGATGTCGACGAAGCCGACCCTGGCGCCCTGCTCGGCGAAGTGCTCGACGATGGAGGCGCCGATGCCGGAGCCGCCGCCCGAGACGAAGACGGTGCGGCCGGAAAGGCTGGGATAGGAGGCGAACGAGGACATGCTGTTCCTTCTAGATCCTGCTCAGGCGAAACGAGACCTCGCCGGCCAGGGTCGCCCCGGCGGCCAGCAGGCTCTGCCCGACCGCACCGTTGGCGTGACTGACCGGCTCGACACAGAAGTATCGTTGGCCGCCGGGAACATAGATCACCAGATGACGAAATGCCTCCGTCGCGGCGAGGACGAGCCGGAGGCCGCGGCCCGGCCAGGTGACGGTGGCATCGCCATTCCATCCGTCGAAGCAATGGTCGAGGCCAATCCCCTCGACCGGGCGCGAATGCGAGAAGTCCCATTCCGGCGGCAGGGGCACATGCTGCACCGGCAGCACCTCGGCGTCGGTGCGCCAGACACCGGCGAGCCGGCAGGCCAGTTCGGTGTCGGCGTCGCGCACAAAGAAGGGATGCAGCCCCAGCCCGGCCGGGACTTTCCGATCCTCGAGGTTCTCGATCGAGATGCCGATCGTGAGGCTCACCTCGTCGAGCGCAAAAGTCTGTCGAGCCCGATAGCGGAAGGGCCAGCCGGCACCGCCCGCGCCTGCGCCGTGCAGATAGACCAGCTCAGCCGAAGTGCGGTCCTGGCGCACCACGTCCCAGGCGTGCGCCCAGCCGTCGCCGTGCATGGGATGGCGCACGCCGGGCCAGTTGGGTTCGAGATGAAAGGTCTCGCCGCCGAACGCGAGACGACCGTTCGCGATGCGATTGGAAAACGGCACCAGAGGATAGCAGCCCGTGTCCTTGCCCGTTCCCGAGGCCAGCGCCGCGGCCGATGCGGGGCGCAGCAGATCGCCCACACCGTCGAGGGCAAAGCGCGCAATCGAACCACCGGCCCGGGGCGCCAGATCCACCGAAAGCCTGCCCGCCCGCAGCGACAAAAGCGTCACGCAATCCCCCGTCGCTGTGTAAACTCGCCCGCTCTCAAATTACGAGGAAACGCATCGATGTCGAACATGCTGAAGAAGCGGCTCCAGGCCGGCAAGGCCTGCGTCAATGGATGGCTGGCGATCCCCGACGGCTTCGCCGCCGAGACCATGGCGCAGTGCGGCTGGGACAGCGTCACGGTCGACATGCAGCATGGTGTGCAGGATTACCTCTCGATGGTCCGCTGCTTCCAGGCGATGGACAAGCATCCGATCACGCCGCTGGTGCGCGTGCCGTGGAACGAGCCCGGCATCGTCGGCAAGGTGCTGGACGGCGGCGCCTGGGGCGTCATCTGCCCGATGGTGAACACGGCGGCCGAGGCCAAGGCGCTGGTCTCCTATGCGCTCTATCCGCCGAAGGGCAAGCGCTCCAACGGCCCGATCCGCGCCGGCGCCTATGGCGAGGCGACGCCCTACCAGGCGATGGCCAATGACGAGGTGCTGATCATCCCGATGATCGAGACGCAGGAAGCGATCGACAATATCGACGCCATCCTCGACGTGCCGGGCGTGAGCGGCATCTACATCGGACCGTCCGACCTCGGCCTGTCGCTCGGGATGAAGCCGATGCTCGACCGCGAGGAGCCGCAGATCCTGGCGATCTACGACAAGCTGCTCGCCGCCACCAAGAAGCGCGGCCAGTTCGCCGGCCTGCACAACGGCACCGGCAGCTACGCCGCGAAGATGGTGCACAAGGGCTTCCAGCTCGTCACCATCGCCAACGATGCCGGCCTGATGGCCAAGGCCGCCCGAGAGGCCGTGGCCCAGACGCGCAAGGAAGGCGGCCCGACGGCTGCGAAGTAAGCGAGCCAGGGACGTGCGCTTCGCCAACGCCACGCTCTCCGACGGCAGCCGGCACGACATCGAGGTCGAGGGAGGGCGGATTTCCGCCCTCCTCCCGGCCTCGAAGCCGGCCGCCGACACGATCGACCTCGGCGGCACGCTCGTCCTGCCGCCGCTGGTCGACGGTCACATCCATCTCGACAAGACGCTGCTCGGCCTGCCGTGGCTGCCGAACCAGTCGACGGGCAACAAGGTCTCCGACCGCATCGAGGCCGAGCGCCGCGTTCGTGCCGCGCGCACCGTGCCGGAATTCGAGACCGGCTCGAACCTGGTGCGCCAGATCGTGGCCAGCGGCACCTTGCACATGCGCAGCCATGTGGACATCGACAACCAGCTCGGCCTCAAGAACCTCCACGAGGTCGTGAAGATCCGCGAGCACTTTCGCGATCTCGTCACCATCGAGATCGTGGCCTTCCCGCAAAGCGGCATCCTGCGCTCGCCCGGCACGGCGGAGCTGCTCGACGAGGCGATCGCGCAAGGCGCGGATCTCGTGGGCGGCCTCGACCCGGTCGGCATCGACGGCGATCTCGACGCCCATCTCGATGCGGTATTCGCCATCGCCCAGCGCCGCGGTGCGGGCGTCGACATCCACCTGCACGATGGCGGCGAGGCCGGGCTGGCGCAGATCCTCGCCATCGCCGCGCGTGCCGAAGCGCTGGGCCTGCAGGGCCAGGTCGCGGTCAGCCACGCCTTTGCGCTGGGCTCGGTCGCGACCGACAGTGTCACGCGCGCCGCCGACACGCTGGCCCGCGCCGGCGTCGCCATCATGAGCCACGGACCCGGCGGCGCGACGATCCCGCCGCTCAAGCTGCTGCGCGAGCACGGCGTCGAGGTGTTCGGCGGCTCCGACAATATCCGCGATGCCTGGTCGCCCTTCGGCAACGGCGACATGCTCGACCGCGCCATGCAGATCGCCTACCGCGCCAACTTCCGCCACGACGAGGAGCTGGCGCTGGCCTTCGACATGGTGACGGCGGCTGCCGCGCGCGTGCTCGGTCTCCAGGACTACGGCTTCAAGGTCGGAGGCCCCGCCGACTTCGTCACGGTCGAAGCCACGACGCTCGCCGAAGCCGTCGCCAGTCGCAAACGCCGCAGCCTCGTCGTAAAGGCGGGCCGCATCGTCGCACGCGACGGAGTCCTAGTCTGAAAACTAAAGGTCCCTCGCTACGCTCGGGATGACACCTTTTTCTGGATCAGCGCACTGCGTCGACCTCAACAATAGTGTCATCCCGAGCATAGCGAGGGACCTTTGCTGTCATGCCGCCTTCGCGGCCTTCACCGGCTCCCACGACTTCACCACCGGCAGCACCTCTTTCGCGAACAGCTTCAGCCCGCGCTCGCTCACCTCGTAGGGCGTGCCGCCGAATCGGAAGGCGACGTTCATCTCGAAGTCGCCCAGCAGTTCGCGGCGTGCCTCTAGGCCACGCAGGATCTTGTCCGGCGTGCCCCAGGAGGCTGCCTGCATGAAACCCGTGACCGCGCCGTCGAGGCCGCCCTTGCGCGCGATTTCGGCCTTCTGCTGGTAGGAGTCGTAGCCCTTCACCGTCTTGAAGTGCTCACCGAGAAACTCGTAGTGATGGAAATTGCTCTCGACGAACTTGCCCTGGTAGCGCCGCGCCTCGTCCTCGATGGTCGCGGCATCGGGTCCGCAGACGCAGAACTCTGTCAGCATGACCGTCGGCGGCTCGGTGCCATGATACTGGCGATGAAGCTGCCGCCCCTTCTCGATCATCGGCGCACGCATCTCCCACGGCCGGTCGGCGAACATCACCATGTGCGCGCCGAGCTTGGCCGCCGAGTCGATCGAATCCTCGCTCGACGCCACGGCATAGATGCGTCCATCGAACGAATGCTGTGGCCGCGGCCTGATCTCGACACGCGGCTGCTTGTAGTACCTGCCGTCGCCCTCCATGAAGCCGGTCCTGAGCGCTTCGACGATCATCGGAGCCGCCTCGTCGAAGCGGCCGCGTGACTCGTCCATGCTCAGCCGAAAGGCGTTGAACTCGCGCCGCGCGAGGCCGCGACCCATGCCGAGCCGCAGCCGCCCCTTGCTGAGCAGGTCGAGCACGGCGGCGTTCTCGGCGACACGCAGCGGGTCGTGCCACGGCAGGATGACGGCGGCC
>LSKJ01000475.1 GCA_001557035.1 Rhodospirillaceae bacterium CCH5-H10
GATCTGCAGTTCGCTCTACCAGCTCTTCTCGCGCCGCTACGGCCAGGCGGAGCGGCCCGACGCCTCGGCGACCATGGCGACCATCGTCGGGACTGCGGCAGCTCTGCCGATGCTGCCGTTCGAATGGGTGACACCCACCTTCGGCTGGCACTGGGTCCTGTTCGTCGGCATGGGAATCATGGCCGGTGTCGGCCATTACTTCCTGACCATCGCCTATAGCCAGGCGCCGGCGGCCGTGGTGGCGCCCTTCAACTACGTGCAGCTTCTGGGTGCGGCGGCGCTTGGCTACCTCGTGTTCGGCGACTTTCCCGACTTCTGGACCTGGATCGGTGCCGGCGTGATCATCTGCTCGGGTCTCTACCTCGGGCACATCGAACGGCAGAGGCACAAGGCACTGATCCGCAAATAGCTGGCATATCCCTTGCTTGGCGATCCGGTGACGAAGGAGAAGCCGACCATGGCCACCAGCCTGATCCGAAGCCGCGCCGCCATCACCGGGACCAGGGACCGGTTCACGTGGAACGAGATCAAGGACGGGGCCGTGCTGCAGGAGGACGGCATCATCGCCGCCGTCGGCACCTACGACGACCTGCATGCAAAGCATCCGACGGTGCCCGTGATCGGCACGGGCAAGGAGATCCTGCTGCCGGGCTTCGTGAACGGCCATCACCATGTCGGCCTGACACCTGTGCAGCTCGGCTCGCCCGACATGCCGCTGGAACTCTGGTTCATCACCCGGCTGGTGATCCGCAACCTCGACCTCTACCTCGACACGCTCTACTCGGCCTTCGAGATGATCGGCTCGGGTGTCACGACGGTCCAGCACATCCAGGGCTGGCTTCCCGGCACATTGCCCGAAGCCGAGACGCGCGCCGGCCAGACCATCAAGGCCTATGAGGATGTCGGCATGCGCGTCAGCTACTGCTACGCCGTGCGCGACCAGAACAGGCTCGTCTATCAGGCCGACGAGGAGTTCGTGCGCAGCCTGCCGCCGGAGCTGCGAGGGCCGATGCAGCGCTGGTTCGACCGCTTCAAGATGAGCCTCGACGACGCGATGGACATGTTCAGGTCGTTCCATTCGCAGCATCACAACAAGCGCCGCGTGAAGATCCAGTTGGCGCCGGCGAACCTGCACTGGTGCTCGGACACCGCACTGACGAAGCTCAGCGAGGCCTCGGCCAAGTACGATGTGCCGATGCACATGCACCTCCTCGAGACGGCCTATCAGAAGGAATATGCCTGGCGGCGCGGCCACTGCACGGCGCTGGAATACATCGACCGTTTCGGCATGGTGAACGAGCGGCTGACGCTGGGCCATGGCGTGTGGCTGAACGAGAAGGACATCGACCGGTTGGCCGAAGCCAGGGGCTGCGTCTGCCACAATTGCTCGTCCAACTTCCGCCTGCGCTCCGGCGTGGCGGCGCTCAATCACTTCGAGAAGAAGGGCATCAACACCGCGATCGGCCTCGACGAGGCCGGCATCAACGACGACCGCGACATGCTGCAGGAGCTGAGGCTGGTGCTGCGCGCGCACCGCGTGCCGGGCATGGTCGAGGCCGACGTGCCGACCATGGCGCAGGTGCTGCGCATGGCGACGGTGGGCGGCGCAAAGACCACGCCGTACGGCGACAGTATCGGCACGCTGGAAGTCGGCAAGGCTGCCGACATGGTGCTGATCGACTGGGAGAGCGTGGCCTATCCCTATCTCGACGAGATGACCCCGACGCTCGACGCCGTGGTTCAGCGCGCCAAGCAGCAGGCCGTCACCATGACGATGTGCGACGGCGAGGTGATCTACAAGGACGGCCTCTTCACCAAGGTCGACCGGACGGCGGCGCTGAAGGCGTTGCACGACGATCTCGGCAAGGCCCTGGCAGACGACGAGGTCGAACGCCGCAAACTCTCGGTCGCGTTGCTGCCGCACGCCCGCAAGTTCTACGAGAACTACATGGACCCGTCGAAGCACCAGCCGTTCTACAGCCCGAGCTCGCGGGTGTGAGGGCTCCTACGCGGTGAGTCGCGCGATGTAGAAGCCGTCGAGGCCGCCGCGGTCGGCCCACATGAAGGGCAGGGTGCGGACGTCGCCTCGTGGAGTGATGGCATCCTCGAGGCCGGGCAGTTCCGCTGGCGAAACGCGCACGCGCTTTACCTGCGGATTGCGAACGAGCACGCCGTTGATGCGCTCGATTCCCTCATCCTCCTGCAGCGAGCAGACCGCATAGACGAGGGTGCCGCCGGGCTTCAGCATGTCGAGCGCGCGCACCAGCAGCCGGTCCTGGGTGACGGTGAGGCGCGCCACGTCCTCCTCGTCCTTCAGCCAGGCGATGTCGGGATGGCGGCGCAGGGTGCCGGTGCCGGAGCAGGGGGCGTCGAGGAGGATGGCGTCGAACTTCTCCTCGGGCGTCCACTTGCTGGCATCGGCCGTCACGAGATTGGCCGACAGGCCGGCTCGGGCGAGATTTTCGCCGAGGCGCGTCATGCGGCGGGCCGAGATGTCGACGGCGGTGACCTGAGCGCCTGCAGCGCAGAGCTGCATGGTCTTGCCGCCGGGTGCGGCGCAGAGATCGGCGACGCGCTTGTCGGTGATGTCGCCCAGCAGCCGCGCGGGCAGGGCCGCGGCGGCGTCCTGCACCCACCAGGTGCCCTCGGCAAAACCCGGCAGTTCGGCAATGTGGCCGCCGCCCTTCCGGCGGAGAGTGCCGGTGGGCAGCTTTTCGGCCTCGAGCTGGCCCGCCCAGAAATCGGCATCCCGGCGCACGGTGAAGTCGAGCGGCGCCTCGTTCAGATGGGCGGAAGCAATGGCGCGCGTCGTATCCTCGCCATAGGCGTGGATCCAGTTTTCCCACAGCCAGCGCGGCGTATTGAGGCGGGCGGGGTCGCGATCCACCAGCAGCGCGTCGCCGTCGCGCGAGATGCGGCGCAGCACGGCGTTCACCAGGCCCTTGAGGTGGTGCAGGCCGGCATCCTCCACCAGGCGCACCGAGGTATCGACGGCGGCGTGCGGTGGCGTTCCCAGGAACATAAGCTGCGCGGCGCCCAGGCGCAGGACCTGGCGGCCGACCGCATTGGCGCCCTCCAGAGGCTTGGTGATCAGCCCGGACAGCACGCCCTCGATCTCGCCCAGGTGGCGCAGGGTGGTGGCCAGCAACAGGCGCACGAAGGCGCGGTCGCGCGGATCGAGTGCGGTGAAGCCGCGGTGGCCGGCCAGCGCGTCGTCGAGCGGCTGGCCCTTGTCGAGGCAGGCCATCAGCACATCGACTGCGGCGCGGCGGGAAGCGAGCGGGGTAACGTCCATCGTGCGGCGCTATAGCCGCCGCGAGCGCCGTTGTCATCGTCGCCCTGTCTCGGCAGTGTGCCGCCCGAAAGGATTTCCTGCATGAAGAGCGTGAGTTCCTACCTCGGCGACTGGTGGCGGCTGGTCGTCCCCTATTTCCGCTCCGAGGAGCGCTGGATCGCCATCGGCCTGCTGGTCGGCGCGATCGTGCTCACCTTGGCGGCGGTGACGGTCAACGTCGCCTTCAGCGAATGGAACCGGCGCTTCTACGACAGCCTGCAGAACAAGGACGAAGCCGCGTTCTGGACCGAAATGGTCAACTTCGGCTGGATCGCGGCGCTCGCCATCGCCTTCGGCGTGGCCCGGGGGCTGGTCAGCCCCTACCTGCGCCTGCGGTGGAGGCGGTGGCTGACCGGCCACTATCTCTCGCATTGGCTGGACGGCCGCGGCTACTACCGCATCGAGCTCGAACGCAAGGTCGACAATGCCGACCAGCGCATTGCCGAGGATCTGCGGCTGCTGGGCTTCTACACGATGACGCTGCTGTTGGGGCTGATCAGCGCCGTGGCGACGTTGATCTCCTTCCTGTTCATTCTGTGGCAGCTCTCGGGACCGATCTCCCTGTCGTTCATCGGCCTCGACGTTACCATACCGGGCTACATGGTTTGGGCGGCGTTGATCTACGCTTTCCTCGGCACCTGGCTCGCCAACCTGGTGGGCAGGCGACTGATCCCGCTCAACTTCCTGCAGCAGCGCTACGAGGCGAACTTCCGCTTCGGCCTGATGCGCGTGCGCGAGAATGCCGAGGGCATCGCCCTCTATCGCGGCGAGCCGCGCGAGAACGAGGTGCTGGAAGCCAAGTTCACCGACGTGTTCAACAATGCCTGGCGCGTGCTGGTCACCGAGATGCAGCTCGTCTTCTACCAGATCGGCTATGGCCAGCTCGCGATCATCTTCCCCTACATCGTGACGGCGCCGCGCTTCTTTGCCGGTGCGATCACGCTGGGCGTCGTCATGCAGACAGCCCAGGCGTTCGGCCAGGTCCAGACGGCGCTTTCCTTCTTCATCGACAACTACACCAACGTGGCCGAACTGCGCGCCGTGATGGACCGCCTGAAGGGACTGCAGGACGCCATCGAGGAGAAGCCGGCGGAGAACATCACCGTCGCCGCCGAGCCGGGACGGGCGGATGTTGGCACCAGCGGCCTCGACCTCGCGCTGCCCAACGGCCAGACCCTGCTCAAGGATCTCGACCTCGTGCTGCCGAAGGGCACTTCGACCCTGATCACCGGGACGAGCGGCTCCGGCAAGAGCACGCTGTTCCGCGCGATGGCGGGCATCTGGCCCTTCGGCCGCGGGCGGATCCTGATCCCGGCGGGCGCGCGCGTGCTGTTCCTGCCGCAGAAGCCCTACATTCCGATCGCCACCTTGCGCGATGCCGTGAAGTATCCGGATGAGAACTCCACCGCGACCGATGCCGACATCGTGAGCGCGCTGGAGGCGGCACGGCTCGGGCATCTGGCGGGGCGCCTCGACGAGGAGGCGCATTGGAGCAACACCCTGTCCGGCGGCGAACAGCAGCGGCTGGCGATCGCACGGGCCCTGGTGTTCAAGCCCGACTGGCTGTTCCTCGACGAGGCCACCGCCTCGCTCGACGAGGCCAACGAGGCGGCGGTCTATGGCGTGCTGAAGGAAAGGCTGCCCGGAACGACGATGATCTCGATCGGCCATCGGCCGTCGTTGCGGCAATGGCATGCGCAGCGGCTCGAACTGAAGCGGGCGCCGGGCGAGACGGGGAGTCTAAACGTCGTAACCTGACGAACGCTCGATGGTGAGGCCGGGCACGCGCGCCAGGGCGCGGACGGCCTCCTCGATCGCGCGTGACTTCCAGGCGTCACGTGCCCACCAGGGGCCGACGTCGATCGACTCGCAGCCGCCGCCGCGCGCCGGCTCGATGCTGGCGACCTTCACGAGGGAGGTGCCGGGCCGCCCAAGCACGACGGTCACCGCGCGGGTCGATAGGTGCCAGCGCTGGCCCGAGGCGTCGCTCCACAGGGCGAAGTCCTTTTCGCCCAGCTTCCGGGCGATCGGTTCGGGCGTGTCGAGCAGGTCGGGCGTGTGCAGGCAGCGGTTGGCGATGCGATGCGGGTCGTCTGCGTCGCCGGCTCGCACATCGTAGGCGACTGCGAATCTCTCGATCTTCCCCGGCGATTGCGCATCGCGCGCGACGGCCTCGTTGGCGGCCTGCCAGTCCGCCAGCCAGGGGGCCGCCGCGGCTTCGAGATCGCCCCACCCGAGATAGAGAGCTCCGAGGCTGTCGCCGAACTCCGTCGCGCGCGGTGCGCCGTAGATCGAGAGGCCGACCGAAATCCCGTCGTGGGTCGTCCACGTGGCGTAGAGGACGACATGGTCGGGGGAGCTTGCATAGGGAGAAAGCTCGTCGCGCTCGATGGCGTTGGGAGCACCGAGGCGAATCACGAGCCGGGCGAACACGTCCTTGGCCGCTGCGGCGCCGGCGGCCAGTTGATAGGTTACGTTCAGGATCGGGCGGTCGGGCTGGGATGCCGCGATCTCCGCCGAGAGCGTGGTGAATCCAAGCGCCCCTGCGCACCGCAGCGTGCGGCTGCTGTAACCCGTGTCCTCGATATCGGGAACGACCGCATCGAAACGCGTCCCCCAAGGGAAGAAGCCGGCCTCGCCGAGGAAAAAGCCCTTTGCCGTCTCGTCCATGGGCTGAGACTAGCGGAAAACCGGAATTGCCTTCTGAGACAGTTTTATTGCCGGATAGGAAAGTCCGCGCTAACCTTTCCGCCATGGACAAGATCGCCCGCACCACCCGCGACATCGGGCTCCGCCTGCGCGCGGCGCGCACCGGGGCGGGACTGACGCTGGCCCATGTCGCGAGCCGTGCCGGCGTCTCGGAAGGGTTCCTGTCGAAGCTCGAACGCGCGCAGGCCGCGGCGTCGATCGCCAACCTGATCCAGCTTGCCGAGGTCCTGGGACTCGGCATGCACGAGCTGTTTCCCAACGAAGGCGCGCCGGCCATGACGCGGGTCGCCGTGCATCGCGCCGACAGCGGCAATCTCGAGGAGGTCGCCGCCACCGGCTATCGCTGGCGGCATCTCGGCGGTGGCGCGCCGCTCGATCGGATGGAGGTGTTCCATCTCGTCTTCCCCCGTGCCAGGGGCATGGAGGCGATGGTGTCCCATCCCGGCCAGGAGCACTGCTATGTGCTGTCGGGGGAGGTGCTGTTCCATGTCGGCGACGCCCAATACCGGCTGAAGGCCGGCGACGGCATCCTCATCGATTCGCAGCAGCCGCATCGCGCGGAGAATGCCGGGCGCGGCCAGGCGCAGGTCCTGATGTCGGTGGCACGCCCGGCCGATGCAGCCGGCGTGCCCGACTGGTGGCATCTCTCGTCACTCAAGAAGGAGGAAAGCAAGCCATGAGCAAGCACGTTCCCGACACGGCGGCAGCCAATGCGGCACTGGGCACGACGCGCGAGGCTTCGCGTCGCGACCACAAACCCTACCAGGTGCGCCATCTCGACGAGATCGAATGGGAGACGATCCGCTGGCCGGGCGAGACCGGCAAGATGCTGTTCCATCCCCGGCCGGAGGATCCGACGCAGCCGAACGCCGGCATTCTGCGACTGGAGCCGGGTGCTTATCACCCGGAGCACTATCACGGGTTTGCGCAGGTCTGGCTGGTGCTGAAGGGAGATTTCGTGATCGACGGTCGCACCTGCACGCCGGGCACGATGCTCTATCACCCCGATCCGCATTTCGAGGGCGAATTCAGGACCGAGACCGGCGGCGAGATCCTGATCGTCCAGTATCCCGGTCCGACGACCGGCGAGCGTCCGATCTATGCCGGCCGTTTCAACATGGAGACTCGCAAGTCGGTGGCCGAGGAGCGCGTCGACCTTTAAGGGGCGGTGCGCGGTGCGGGCTTCCAGAAGCGTAGGAGCAGCCAGCCGCCGAGACCGAAGCCCAGCACGCCACCCAGCGGCAGGCCGACGGCGACACCGCCCATCGCGGCCGAGCCCTCGAACGAGCCGCCGATCGCGGTGAAGAGGAGGCCGAGCCCCATGGCCATCACGCCGGCGCCAATACAGGCGCCGACAAGGGCGGCCAACAGGGCGACCAGCCAGCGGATCAGCGCAGGCTCGCGTTGATCTTGTCGAGTGCCGAGGTGCCCGGGCAGAGCTCCGGGGCGTTCAGCGTGTTCAGCGGCACGTCGACCGTGTTCAGGTTGGCGTGCAGGTCACTCGGCACGGGATCGACGTAGAGCAGGCCGGTCACGACCTCGCCGGCGTGCATGCCTTCCTGGATGCGCTTCATCGCCGAGACCTTGTCGGACGGATCGTAGTCCTCGCCAAGCTTGCGCAGGCGCAGCAGGGAGCCGTCGTGCTGCTGCACGGTCGTCATCGTGCCGGGATCGTAGGAGGTGGTGATCTCCTCGCGGCCCTCGATGAAGTCGATGCGGTTCAGCGCCTCGTTATGCTCGCGCACATAGTCGTAGCTCTTGGTCGAGCCGGCATGGTTGTTGAAGGCCACGCAGGGGCTGATGACGTCGAGGAAGGCTGCGCCCTTGTGCGCCATAGCCGCCTTGATGAGCGGCACGAGCTGGTGCTTGTCGCCCGAGAAGGAGCGGCCGACGAAGGTGGCGCCCATCAGGATGGCCAGCGACACCATGTCGATCGAGGAGTCGGGGTTGGAGACGCCCTTTTTGCTGATCGAGCCCTTGTCGGCGGTCGCCGAGAACTGTCCCTTGGTGAGGCCGTACACGCCGTTGTTCATGACGATGTAGGTCATGTTCACGCCGCGACGCATGACGTGGGCGAACTGGCCGAGGCCGATCGAGGCGGAGTCGCCGTCGCCCGACACGCCCATGTAGATCAGGTCGCGGTTGGCGAGGTTGGCGCCAGTCATCACCGACGGCATGCGGCCGTGCACGGTGTTGAAGCCGTGGCTGGCGCCCACGAAGTAGGTCGGCGACTTGGACGAACAGCCGATGCCGGAGAGCTTGGCCACCTGATGCGGCAGGATGTCGAGCTCGTAGCAGGCCTGGATGATCGCGGCACTGATCGAGTCGTGGCCGCAGCCGGCGCACAGCGTCGAGACGGCACCCTCGTAGTCGCGGCGGGTGTAGCCGGCCTTGTTCTTGACCAGCGACGGATGATGGAGACGGGGCTTGGCGATGTAGGTCATGACGCGGCCTTGTCGAACGAGACAACCTTGAACTGACCGAGCTTCTTGGCGATGTCGGTCGCGATGAAGCGCGCCGTGATCGGCGTGCCGTCATAGTGCAGGACGGGGACGAGCTTGCGTGCGTCCAGCGTGTATTCGCCCATCAGCATGATGCGGAGCTGGCCGTCGCGGTTCTGCTCCACGATGAACACGCGGTCGTGCTCGTGGATGAAATCCTCGACGCTCTGCGCGAACGGGAAGGACCGCACGCGCAGCGCGTTGACGTGATGGCCCTCGGCCTCGAGATGGTCGAGCGCCTCGTCCATCGCCGGGCTGGTCGAGCCGAAATAGATCACGCCGAAGCGGGTCGGCTTGGGCGAGGAATAGCGCAGCGGCTGCGGCGCGATCTTCTTCGCGGTCTCCCACTTCTTCTGCAGCCGCTCCATGTTGCGCACATAGACCGGCCCTTCCTCCGAATAGCGCGCGTACTCGTCCTTGGTCGTGCCGCGCGTGAAGTAGGAGCCCTTGGTGGGGTGGGTGCCGGGATAGGTGCGGTACGGGATGCCGTCGCCGTCGACGTCGAGGTAGCGGCCGAAATTCTTGCCCGCCTCGAGATCCTCGGCGGTCATCACCTTGCCGCGGTCGAGGTCGCGGTTCTCGTCCCAGGCGAACGGCTTGCACAGGCGGTGGTTCATGCCGATGTCGAGATCGGTCATGACGAACACAGGGGTCTGCAGCCGGTCGGCGAGATCGAGCGCGTCGGCGGTGAACTCGAAGCACTCGCGCGGATCCTCGGGGAACAGCAGCACGTGCTTGGTATCGCCGTTGGAGGCATAGGCGCAGCCCAGAAGATCCGACTGCTGCGTGCGCGTCGGCATGCCGGTCGACGGACCACCGCGCTGGACGTTCACCAGCACCGCCGGGACTTCGGCGAAATAGGCAAGTCCGATGAACTCGGTCATCAGCGAGATGCCGGGGCCGGAGGTTGCGGTGAAGGAGCGCGCGCCGTTCCAGGCGGCGCCGATCACCATGCCGATCGAGGCCAGCTCGTCTTCGGCCTGCACAATCGCGTACTTGGCCTTGCCGGTCTCCTTGTCGTGGCGGAGCTTCTTGCAATGGGCCTGGAAGGCCTCGGCCAGGGACGACGAGGGCGTGATCGGATACCAGGCGCAGACCGTGGCGCCGCCATAGACGGCGCCGAGCGCGGCGGCGCTGTTGCCTTCGACGAAGATGCGGTCGCCGACATTGTCGGCATGCCGCACCTTGATCTTCACCAGGTCGGGATCGACATGCTGCTTCACCCAGTCACGGCCGAGGTTCATCGCCTTGACGTTGGAATCGATCAGCTTCTCCTTGCCCTTGAACTGTTCGCTGAACAGCCGCTGGATCTGCTTCTCGTCGATGTCGAGCAGCACCGAGAGGGCGCCGACATAGATGATGTTCTTGAAGAGCTGGCGCTGGCGGGCGTCGGTGTAGGTGGCGTTGGTGATCGCCGTCAGCGGCACGCCGATCACGTTGATGTCCTCGCGGAACATCGACGCCGGCATCGGCTTGGTCGAGTCGTAGAACAGGTAACCGCCCGGCGTGATCTCCTTCACGTCCTCGGCCCAGGTCTGCGGGTTCATGGCGACCATCATGTCGACGCCGCCGCGACGGCCGAGATAACCCTTCTCGGTGACGCGGACCTCGTACCAGGTCGGAAGGCCCTGGATATTGGAGGGGAAGATGTTGCGCGGGCTGACGGGCACGCCCATGCGCAGGATCGACCGGGCGAAGAGTTCGTTGGCCGAGGCCGATCCGGATCCGTTGACGTTCGCGAACTTGACGACGAAGTCGTTAACGGCGGCTATTGCTTGCGGCATGCTTGCTCCGCGTGTGTCATTTCGATGTAGTACTTGCGCATGTCCCATGCGCCGGTCGGGCAACGTTCGGCGCACAGCCCGCAATGCAGGCAGACGTCCTCGTCCTTGACCATGACGCGCTTCGTCTTGAGGTCGCCGCCGATGTAGAGGTCCTGCGTCGGATTCATCGCAGGCGCCGTCAGGTGCAGGCGCAGCTCCTTCTCCTCGGCGTTCTCCGTGAAGGTGATGCAGTCCATCGGGCAGATGTCGACGCAGGCGTCGCACTCGATGCAGAGCTGGCCGCTGAACACCGTCTGGACGTCGCAGTTCAGGCAGCGCTGCGCCTCCTTGAAGGCGAGCTGCGGATCGAAGCCCAGCTCGACCTCGGCCATGATGTCCTTGAGCGCCTCCTGCTTGGGACGATGCGGGACTTTAAGGCGATGGTCGATGGTCGGAGCGTTGTCGTAGCTCCACTCGTGGATGCCCATCTTCTGGCTGGCGACGTTGACGCCGGGGGCGGGACGCTCCTCGGGGTTCTCGCCGATGAGCATCTTGTGGATCGAGATCGCCGCCTCGTGTCCGTGCGCGGCGGCCCAGATGATGTTCTTCGGGCCGAATGCCGCGTCGCCGCCGAAGAACACCTTCGGATGCGTGCTGGCGAAGGTCTTCTCGTTGAGCTGCGGCAGGCCCCACTTGTCGAACTCGATGCCGGCGTCCTTCTCGATCCAGGGGAAGGCGTTTTCCTGGCCGATCGCGACCAGCACGTCGTCGCACTCGTGGAATTCGTCGGGCTCGCCCGACGGGACGAGCGAGCGACGGCCCTTGTCGTCGTACTTCGCGACGACCTTCTCGAACAGCACGCCCTTGATCTGGCCGCCCTCGTGACGGACTTCCTTTGGCACGAGCATGTTGAGGATGGGAATGTCCTCGCCGATCGCGTCTTCCTTCTCCCACGGCGACGCCTTCATCTCGTCGAAGCCGGAGCGGACGATCACCTTCACGTCGTCGCCGCCGAGACGGCGGGCGGTGCGGCAGCAGTCCATCGCGGTATTGCCGCCGCCCAGCACGATCACGCGCTTGCCGACCTTGGTGATGTGGCCGAACGAGACCGAAGACAACCAGTCGAGGCCGATATGGATGTTGGCGGCCGCTTCCTTGCGGCCCGGGACGTCGAGGTCGCGGCCGCGCGGCGCGCCGGAGCCGACGAATACCGCGTCGTAGCCTTCGGCCAGTACGGCCTTCAGCGAGTCGACGCGCTTGTGGCGGAACTCGACGTTGCCGATGCCGGTGATGTAGCCGACTTCCTCGTCGATGACCGATTCGGGCAGGCGGAAGTGCGGGATCTGCGTGCGGATGAAGCCGCCGAGCTTCGGGTCCTGGTCGTAGATGACGATTTCATAGCCCAGCACCGCGAGATCGCGTGCCACGGTAAGCGAGGAGGGGCCGCCGCCGATGCAGGCCACGCGCCGGCCGTTCTTCTCCGGCGCCTTGGGCATCTTGGAACCGATGTCGTCGTCGTCCTTGTAGTCGGCGGCGACGCGCTTCAGGCGGCAGATCGCGACCGGCTCCTTCTTGCCCTTGACCAGCGTCTCGTCCTCGACGCGACTGCGCCGGCACGCCGGCTCGCAGGGACGGTCGCAGGTCCGGCCCAGGATTCCCGGGAAGACGTTGGATTTCCAGTTGATCATGTACGCGTCGGAATAGCGTCCGTGCGCGATCAGCCTGATGTACTCGGGGACTGGCGTGTGGGCGGGACACGCCCACTGGCAATCGACGACCTTATGGAAGTAGTCGGGATTGGCGATATCTGTCGGCTTCAACATAAACTCCAGGCGGCGGCGGGAGCGCAGACACTCAGGTAAATGACAATTTAGATTACTCTAAAAGGGCGCGCATTGGGGGATTATTACCGTCCAGCGTCAAGGGCTAACCGCTTGCAACAACGTGCAAAATCCCCTCACAACACACAGGGTCTTAGCGTGACGCTCAACGGGTGGGTCGGTAGGCGCTGGGAGACACGCCGGACGCCCTGCGGAACATCGCACTGAAGGCGCTCACACTGTCGTAGCCAAGATCGAGCGCGACGTCGGTGACGGCCTGGCCACCGCTGAGACGTCCCATCGCTTCGAGCACGCGGGCCTGCTGCCGCCATGCGCCGAAGGTGAGGCCGGTCTCCGTCACGAACAGCCGGGCGAGGGTGCGGGGGCTTGCATTCGCCCATCCCGCCCAGTGTTCGAGCGTCCGCTGGTCGCCGGGCGCCGCCAGCAGCGCCGAGCACAGTCGCTGCAGCCGCTTGTCCCGCGGCATCGGGAGATGAAGCGGCAGCGACGGCTCGTGGTGCAGTTCGTCGAGGATCAGCGCCTCGACATGTCCCGCGGCGCCGCTTTCGTCGTAGTGCACCGGCATCTCGGTCGCGCGCACGATCAATTCGCGCAGCAGGGGAGAGATGTGCAGAACGCGGCAGACCTCGGGCATGCCTTCGGCCGCGTCCTGCCGCAGGTAGAGGGTGCGCATCGTGACGTCGCCCGACATCACGATGGAATGGCGGACGCCGGGCGGCATCCACAGGGCGCGCTGCGGCGGCACCACCCAGACGGCTTCCTCCGTGGAAATGCGCATCGTGCCGGCGGTGGCATAGATCAGCTGGGCGCGGCGATGCCGGTGCGGCGCGATTTCGAACCCGTCGGCGAAGTCCTTGGGCATGGCCGCGACCGCGCGCGGGACGCCCTGGTAGTCCTCGGGGTTCGTCGAGCGCAGAGCGGCTTGGCTATTTTGCGACATTAGTTGGCAATCTAGCGCAAGACAGACAGGCAGGCCATCTCTAGTCTGACGGCTCTGGAGGAACGAACAAGATGAGCCACGGAAGTCCCACCTCTATCCTGCTCAACATCGGCCACGCCATGGATCACTGGATCCTGGTGGTCTTCGCCTATTCCTGGGGCGTCATCGCCGGCGTCTGGGGCGTGGAGTGGACCGAACTCACGCCGTTCAATTACGGCGCGCTCTTCATGTTCGGTGCCGGCTCGATCGTGAGCGGCCGCCTGGGCGACCATTGGGGCCGCTGGATCATGATGGTGATCTTCTTCGTCGGCATGGGTGTCTCGGCCCTGATCATCGCGCTCTGCACCAACAAGTGGCAGATCGGCGCGGCGCTGACCCTGATGGGCGCCTTCGCCTCGATCTATCATCCGGTCGGCATCCCGATGCTGGTCCAGAAGGCGAAGAACCCCGGATTCACGATCGGCGTGAACGGCCTGGCCGGCAACATGGGGATCGCCATCGCCGCCGGCCTCTCCGTCTACATCGCCCAGCGTTTCGGCTGGCAGGCGGCGTTCATCATCCCGGGCGTCATTTGCCTGATCTGCGCGGTCGCCTTCGTCCTGCTGGTGCCGCGCGAGGAAGAGGCGCCGGCCAAGCGCAAGGCCAAGATGCTCGACCTGCCGCCGTCGGTCATGGCGCGCGTTTTCGCCATCATGACCTTCACCGCGGTGACCGGCAGCATCATCTTCAACTTCACGACCAACGGAAACGGCGAGTTGCTGGCCAATCGCGCCAAGAACATCGCGCAGGATCCGGCGATGCTGGCGACGATGCTGTTCGTCATCTTCTCGCTGGCCTCGCTGGCGCAGCTCGTGGTCGGCAAGCTGATCGACCGCTATCCGCTGAAGAACATCTACCTGCCCATCGTGCTGCTGCAGGTGCCGCTGTTCCTGATCGCCTCGCAGGTCGAGGGCTGGGCGCTGTTCCTGACGGCCATTGCCTTCATGCTGCTGGTGTTCGGCGCCATCCCGTTCACCGACGCGATGATCGTGCGCTACATCGACGACCGCATGCGCAGCCGCGTCACCGGCGTCCGCCTGGCGATCGGCTTCGGCGTCAGCTCCTTCGTCGTCGCGCTGATCGGGCCTCTGGTGAAGGACGCAGGCTTCCCCGTCCTGCTGTCGGTCCTGGCGGGTGTCGCCTTCTGCTCCTTTCTGGCTCTGTCGATGCTGCCCAGCGAGAAGGACGTGCACGCGATCGCGGCGGCGCCCAAGCCCGCCGAATAAACCGCTTCGCCTGTCGAACGACGGCCGCGCACGGATTGCGCGGCCGTCGCGCGTTTGCGATCCTGCCTCCCAATAAACAGATCACGGGTAGGATCATGCTCAAGAGACGTACTGTACTGGCGGGCACCGCCGGCTGGACAATCATTGGCGCCTCCGCGGTGCGGGCGCAGGCCTGGCCCAGCCAGCCGATCAGGCTGGTGGTGCCCTATGTCGCCGGCGGTTCGACCGACACGGCCGCGCGCATCGTCGCGGAGAAGCTGACCGGGTTGCTCGGCCAGCAGGTGATCGTCGAGAACAAAGGCGGCGGCAACACGATCATCGGCATGGATGTCGTGGCCAAGGCGAAGCCCGACGGCAACACGCTGCTGCTGGGCGCCGCGACGATGGCCACCAACGTCGCCCTGGGCCTGAAGCAGCCGTTCGATCCGCTGAAGGACTTCCAGATGATCTCGACCCTGGTCGACATCCCCGATCTCCTGGCGATCGATGGCAAGGCGCTGCCGGCAAAGAATTATGCCGAGTTCGCCGAATGGGTGAACAAGCAGCCGCAGCGCGTGCGCTACGCCACGTCGGGCATGGGCAACCAGCCGCATCTGTGGGGAGAGTTGTTCCGCACGCGCAACAAGCTCAACCTGGAGAGCGTCAGCTACAAGGGAGCGGCCGACGCGTTGCGCGATGTGATGGGCGGCCACCTGCCGATCATGATCGACGTCGTGCTGCCGACGGGGACGCACGTCGCGGCGGGACGCCTCACCGGTATCGCGGTGGCCTCGCCCGAGCGCTCGACCGTGTGCCCCGACGTTCCGACGGTGGCCGAACTCGGCATGAAGGACCTGGAAAGCGCGGCCTTCTTCGGACTCGTCGGACCTGCCGGATTGCCGGCGCCCATCATCGAGAGGCTGAACGCCTCCTGCCTCGAAGTCCTGAAGGATCCGCCGGTGAAGAAGAGATTCGCCGAACTCGGCTTCTTCAGCACCGGCAGCACGCCGCAAGCCTATCTCGACCGGGTCAAGTTCGAGA
>LSKJ01000476.1 GCA_001557035.1 Rhodospirillaceae bacterium CCH5-H10
GTCGGGCCGCGGCACCAGGACCGCCGCGGAGACCTTGAAGGGAAGCCCCCAGAACTCGCGCTCGCCCAGGATGTAGGCCATCGGCTCGCGGCGCACGCGCCGCGCCGTGAGATCGCGCAGCGTGGCGGTGACGGCCGCCGGCGCCGGGTCGGGCCCGCGCGCAATCAGTTGCTCGATCGAAAGGCCGGCGGCGTGGCTCAGCAACAGCCGGGCCTCGAAGCGGACATTGTCGATGCCGGCCGCGGTCAGCGCGACGGCCGTGTCACGCAGGAGCGCGTCGTAGGAGGCGCCCGCCGCCACCGGTCAGGCCGCAAGCTCCGCCAGACGCGACGCCTCGTCGTCGGCGGTGAGCGCATCGACGATGGCATCGAGCCCACGGCCGTCCAGCACCTCGGCGAGATTGTAGAGGGTGAGGTTGATACGGTGGTCGGTCACACGGCTCTGCGGGAAATTGTAGGTCCGGATGCGTTCGCTGCGGTCGCCGCTGCCGACCTGGCCCTTGCGGTCGGCGGCACGCTGGGCGTCGAGGCGCTGGCGCTCGGCATCGTAGAGGCGGGCGCGCAGGATCTTCATCGCCTTGGCGCGGTTCTTGTGCTGGCTCTTCTCGTCCTGCTGGCTGACGACGACGCCGGTCGGAATGTGCGTGATGCGCACAGCCGAGTCGGTCGTGTTGACCGACTGGCCACCGGGACCGGAGGCACGGAACACGTCGATGCGCAGGTCCTTCTCGTCGATCTTGATGTCGACCTCCTCGGCTTCCGGCAGCACCGCCACCGTCGCCGCCGAGGTGTGGATACGGCCCTGCGTCTCGGTGGCCGGCACGCGCTGCACGCGGTGCACGCCCGATTCGAACTTGAGACGCGCGAAGACGCTGCGGCCCGTCACCGTGGCGATCGCCTCGCGATAGCCGCCGATGCCGGTGTCCGACAGTTCCATGACCTCGAACTTCCAGCCCTTCTCCGCCGCGTAACGCTGGTACATGCGGAACAGGTCGGCCGCGAAGAGTGCCGCCTCGTCACCGCCGGTGCCGGCGCGGATTTCGAGGATGGCGTTTTTCTCGTCGGCGGCGTCCTTCGGAAGCAGCATCCGCTTCACGGTGCGCTCCAACTCCGGCAAGCGCTTCTTCAGCTCGGCGGCCTCTTCCTCCGCCATCGCCTTCATGTCGGGATCGGCGGCCATCGCCTCCGCGTCCTTCAGCTCGCGCTCGGCCTTGTGCCATTCGTTCACCGCCTCGACCAGCGGGCCGAGATCGGCATATTCCTTCGAGGCCGCGACGAACTTCTGCGAATCGAGCGTGCCGGCGGACAGCGCCGCCTGCAGCTCGGCGTGGCGCGTCACGACCTGGTTCAGTTTCAATAACAGCGACATCTCAAACCTTCAGGGCTTCAGCGAGACCGTCGAGCGGCACTTCGCGCTGGGCGCCGCTGTCGAGATCCTTCAGTTGGGCCACGCCCTTGGCCAGCTCGTCGTCACCGATGATGAGCGCCGCGCGGGCATTGAGCTTGTTGGCCCGCTGCATGCGGCGCTTCATGTTGCCGCGATAGTCCTGCTCGACGGCGATGCCCTGCTTGCGCAAGGTCCGCGCGATGCCCAGCGCCTTCGCTTCCGCCGCCGCGCCCAGAGGCGCGATGACGACAGGCCGCGGCAGGGGCCTGGGCTCGTCGGCCAGCATCATCAGCCGCTCGATGCCGCCCGCCCAGCCGATGCCGGCCGTCGGCGGCCCGCCCAGCTCGGCGATCAGCCCGTCATAGCGGCCGCCGCCCAGCACGGTGCCCTGCGCGCCGATGTGGGTCGTCACGAACTCGAAGGCGGTGTGGGTGTAGTAATCGAGGCCGCGCACCAGCGCCGGATCGACCTCGAAGGCGATGCCGGCGGCCGCGAGCCCGTCCTGCACCGACTTGAAGAAGTCGCGGCTGGCCTCGTTCAGGTGATCGGAGAAGCTCGGCGCATTGGCGTTGATCGCTTTGTCGCCCTCGTCCTTGCTGTCGAGGATGCGCAGCGGATTGCGCGCCAGGCGATTGCGCGAATCCTCCGACAGGTTGGCCGTGTGGGCCGAATAGTAGTCCATCAGCACCTTGCGGTAGCCGGTGCGGCTCTCGGGGTCTCCCAGCGAATTGATCTTGAGCACGCAGCGATCGAGGATCGTGAGCCGGTCGAGGATGTCGGCAGCGACGGAGATCACCTCGATGTCGGCGCCCGGCTCGGGCGCGCCCAGCACCTCGAGGTCGATCTGGTGGAACTGGCGCTGCCGGCCCTTCTGCGGCCGCTCGTACCGGAACATCGGTCCGGCCGCGAAGACCTTGAGCGGAAGCTGCTGGGCAAGCTCGCCGTTCGACACGAAGGCACGACAGATGCCGGCCGTGTATTCCGGCCGCAGGGTCAGCGATTCGTCACCGCGATCCTTGAACGTGTACATCTCCTTCGACACGACGTCGGTCGTCTCGCCGATGCCGCGCGCGAACAGCTCGGTGAACTCGAAGATCGGCGTCGCCATTTCGCGATAGCCATAGAGGCGCGCCACGTCGCGCGCGGTGTCGACGACATGCGCGAAGCGCCGGTAGTCGTCGGGGAGGAGGTCGTGCGTGCCACGCACGGGTTGCATCTTGCTCACGGGAAATCGCCTTGAAAAATCGTCGGGAAAGGAAAGCCTGGGACCGCTACTCCGCGGCGGTACGATGTCGCTCGGCTTCTTCCGCCTTCGCAGCCTCGATCTCGGCCGCCTTTTTCTCGATCAGCCCGACCAGGTGATCGACGACGTTGGCGTCCTTCAGCCGATGGTGGGGGACGCCCGCGATATAGACCTGGTGGGTGTTGGAGCCGCCGCCGGTGAAGCCGATGTCGGTTTCGCGCGCCTCGCCCGGCCCGTTCACCACGCAGCCGATCACCGACACCGTCATCGGCGTGGTGATGTGCGCGACGCGCTTCTCCAGCGCCTCGACGGTGCGGATGACGTCGTACTGCTGACGCGCGCAGGACGGGCAGGAGATGATGTTCACCCCGCGATGACGCAGGTTCAGCGCCTTCAGCATCTCGAAGCCGACGCGCACCTCTTCCTCGGGTTCGGCCGAGAGCGAGACGCGGATCGTGTCGCCGATGCCGGCCCACAGGAGCGAGCCCATGCCGATCGACGACTTCACCGTCCCGGTACGGATGCCGCCCGCCTCGGTGACCCCGACATGCAGCGGGTAATCGCAGGCGTCGGCGAGCTGCTGGTAGGCCGCAACCGCCAGGAAGACGTCGGACGCCTTCACGCTGATCTTGAATTCGTGGAAATCGTGATCTTGCAGGATGCGCGCATGGTCGAGCGCACTCTCGACCATCGCTTCCGGGCAGGGCTCGCCGTACTTCTCGAGCAGGTCCTTCTCCAGCGAGCCGGCGTTGACGCCGATGCGCATGGACAGGCCGTGATCCTTGGCGGCCTTCACCACCTCGCGCACACGCTCGGCGCTGCCGATATTGCCGGGGTTGATGCGCAGGCAGGCGGCGCCCGCCTC
>LSKJ01000477.1 GCA_001557035.1 Rhodospirillaceae bacterium CCH5-H10
ATTGCCATCGGCATGGCGGTCACGCTGGCTGCCATCGGCATGGCCTCGATGGTGGCACACCGGCTGATCATCGCCGAGGGTCGCTCGCAGGATATCGGGCGCTTCACCGCAATCGCCGCCTCGCTGATCGTGATCGCGACGGCCGGCACGCTGCTGCTCGGCTCACTCGAACGCTTCCTGCGCTGAGGCCTCGAGTGGCCGAGATCAAGGCGCCCAGCCGGACTTCGAGGCCTCTGCTGGGCGTGCTCTTCATGTGCACGGCCTGCGCGCTGTTCCCGATCATGAACGGGCTGGTGAAGCTGCTGGCCGCCACCTACGACCCGCAGGAGATCGTCTGGTTCCGGATCATCCTGCACCTGGTGCTGGTGGCCGCGGTGTTCATGCCGCGCATGGGGCTCGGCCTGCTGCGCACGCGGCGCATCGGCACGCAGTTCGTCAGCTCCGTGATGATGATGCTTTCGACCCTGTTCTTCTTCTCGGCGGTGAAGTCCATCCCGGTCGCGGAGGCGATCGCCGTCACCTTCGTGGCGCCGCTGGCCGTCGTGCTGTTGGCGTGGCCGCTGCTGGGCGAGCGCATCACCTTCTTCCGGATGGCCGCGGTGATCGTGGGCTTTGCCGGAGTCCTGATCGTGATCCGGCCCGGCAGCGCGGTCTTCCAGTGGCAGTCGCTGCTGCTGCTCGGGAGCGCCGTCTGCTACGCGATGTACCAGATCCTGATCCGCCGTCTCGCGGGCATCGACGCGCCGGCGACCTCGATCTTCTACAGCGTGCTGCTGGGCGCGATCATCATGTCGGCCTGGCTGCCTTTTCATTGGAAGACGCCGACAGGCTGGATCGATTGGGCAATGCTCTGTTCGCTGGGGGCCCTGGGCGCGCTGGGCCATTACTGTGTCGCCAAAGCCATGACCTATGCCTCTGCAAATTTCGTGGCGCCGTTCAACTATACGCAGATGATCGGCTCGGTCATCGTGGGATACCTGATGTTCGCCGAAGTGCCGGATTTCTACACCTGGCTGGGGACGGCCGTGGTGGTCGGTGCGGGACTCATGGTGGGCTGGCAGGGGCGCAAGCCGCAAAAGAACTGAGGGGGAAGCCATGCCATATCTCGTTGCCGCCGACCTGCCGGTCGAGCCGGCCGGAGTCCGCTTCCGCGGCCTGCTCGAACGGCCGCAGATCCTGCGCATGCCGGGGACGCACAACGGCATCGCGGCTCTCCAGGCAGCGCGCGCGGGCTTCGAGGCGCTCTACCTCTCCGGCGCCGCCATGTCGTCGTCGATGGGCCTGCCCGACCTGGGCGTCATCACGGTCGACGAAGTCTGCTTCTTCATCCGGCAGGTGGCGCGCTCCTCGGGCCTGCCGGTCCTGGTCGACGGTGATACCGGCTATGGCGAGGCGTTGAACGTGATGCACATGGTGCGGGCCTTCGAGGAGGCGGGCGCGGCGGCCGTCCATCTCGAGGACCAGTTGCTTCCGAAGAAGTGTGGCCACCTGAACAACAAGAAGCTCGCCGAGCCGCACGACATGGCGGCCAAGGTCGCGGCGGCAGCTAAGGCGCGGCGGAATCTCTTCGTCATCGCGCGGACCGATGCGGCGGCGAGCGAGGGGATCGACGGCGCCGTGGCGCGGGCGCGGCTCTATCTCGAAGCCGGTGCCGACGCGATCTTCCCCGAGGCCCTGCACAATGCAGACATGTTCCGAGCCTTCGCCAGGGCGATGCCCGGCGTGAAGCTGCTGGCCAACATGACCGAGTTCGGCCGCACGCCGTTCTTCACGGCGTCGGAGTTCGAGGCGATGGGTTACGGGATGGTGATCTGGCCGGTCTCGGCCCTGCGCGCGGCGAACAAGGCGCAGGAGAGCGTCTATGCAGCCATCCAGCGCGACGGCGGCACGCAGAACGTGATCGACCGCATGCAGACGCGGCAGGAACTCTACGACACGATCCGCTATCACGAATACGAAGCGCTGGACGCCTCGCTCGTGAAGACGGTGATCCCGCAGGGCATGCCGCAGCGGGATTGAAGCGAAAGGTCCCTCGCTTACGCTCGGGATGACAATTTTGGCGTGATTGGCAGGGCGCGTTTTGGCGCAGGGCCGGTACACAAAAGACGATGTCATCCCGAGCGCAGCGAGGGACCTTTCCCTTTTCCTTTACAGCCCCAGCGCCGACAGGTCGGGCGTGCGCTTGTGGAAATCGGTGGCGTCCTGCAGGGCCTTGCCGATCCTGAGTACCGTGCCTTCGGCGTAGGGCTTGCCGAGGAGCTGGATGCCGATCGGCAGCCCGTTCGAGAAGCCGTTGGGCAGGGAGAGGCCGCAGAGGCCGAGATAGTTGCCGGGGCGCGTCATCAGGGAGATCGCGGGAGACAACTCGTCGACCTCGGCGACGGGGATCGCCCCCGAGGCCAGGGTCGGTGTCAGCAGGGCATCGTAGGGCGCCATCCAGGCGTTGAAGGCGGCACGACGTTCGGCCATGCGGCGCAGTTCCTCGGCATAGAGTGCTGGCGCGAAGGTCTTGGCGGCCATCGCGCGGCCGCGCACGCCGGCGCCGATCGGCTGGTTCATGTCCTCGATCCAGCCGCGATGCAACGACCACAGTTCCGAAGCCGAGATCGAGCCCGCGCCGACACCGAGATTGAAATACCACTCGGGGATCTTCACCGGCTCGACGCTGGCGCCCAACTCCTCCAGCTTCTTCGCCGAGGCCTGCCAGGCGGCAATCACGTCGGGATCGCAGGCGGGCAGCGCCGAGGCGTCGGGCAGGGCGATGCGCATGCCCTTGATCGAGCCACCCTTCGTCGAGGCCGTGAAATCCTCCAGCGGCTGGTGCAGCGTCGTCGGGTCGCGCGGATCCGGACCGGCGAGGGCATTGAGCATCAGTGCGCAATCCTCGACCGAGCGCGTCATCGGGCCGATCGAGTCGAGCGTCCAGGACAAAAGCATCGTGCCGTGCAGGCCGATACGGCCGAACGTGACCTTGAGCCCGACCAGACCGTTGAAGGCACAGGGAATGCGCACCGAGCCGCCGGTGTCGCTGCCGATGCCGGCGGGCGTGAGGCGAGCGGCCACTGCGACACCGGTGCCGCTCGACGAGCCGCCCGGCGTGCGATGGGTCTCGAGGTCCCAGGGATTCCACGGTGTGCCCATCAGCGGGTTGGTGCCCCAGCCGCCGAACGCGAATTCGACCATGTGCAGCTTGCCGAGCGGCACCATGCCCGCCGCGGTCAGGCGCTCCACCGTGTTCGAGGTCTCCGTGGCGACGCGCTTCTCCCACATCTTCGAGCCGCCGGTGCCGATGCGGCCGGCGATGTCGCACAGGTCCTTGTAGGCGACGGGCAGGCCGTGCAGCGGCGGCAGCGGGAAGCCCGAGGCGCGGGCAGCGTCGGCGCCGTCAGCGATCGCGCGGGCTTCGCTGGCATAGACCTCCGAGAAGGCGTGCAGCTTGCCGTCGGCCTTTTCGATGCGAGCAAGTAGGGCGTCGATCACTTCGCGCGAGGAGAAGCGCTTGGCCGCAAGCCCGGCGGAGAGTTCGGTCAGCGTGAGTTCATGCAGAGACATCAGTAAGTCGCCCGTCCACCAGAGAGATCGAAAACGGCGCCCGTCGCGAACGTGCAATGAGAGGAGGCGAGCCAGGCGACCATCTCGGCCACTTCCTCGACCTCGCCGAAGCGGTTCATCGGGATCTTCGAGAGCATGTAGTTGATGTGCTGCTCGGTCATCTGGCTGAACAATTCCGTCTTCACCACCGCCGGCGCGACGCAGTTCACCAGCACGCCGGTCGTAGCAAGTTCCTTGCCGAGCGACTTGGTGAGGCCGATCACGCCGGCCTTGGAGGCGGAGTAGGCGGAGGCGTTCGGATTGCCTTCCTTGCCCGCCACCGAGGCGATGTTGACGATGCGACCCCAGCCGCGCTTCATCATGCCCTCGACCACGACGCGGTTGGTCAGGAACACACCGGTCAGGTTGATGTCGATCACCTGCCGCCAGGCATCGACCGGATATTTTGCGACGGTCGTGTTGGGGCCGGTAATGCCGGCGCTGGCGACCAGGATGTCCGGTGGCGCCAGCAGTTTCTCCGTCTCGACCAGCGCCTTGGCGACGTCCGCCTCGCTGGTGACGTCGACCGCGACGGCAACGGCGCCCTTCAGCGCCGCCGCGGACTTTTTCGTGCGTTCGGGGTCGCGGTCCCACAGGGCCACGCGTCCGCCGCCGGCCGTGATTTTCGCAGCGCAGGCCAAGCCGATTCCGCGCGCGCCTCCGGTCACGATGGCGGTCCTGCCCGCGAACAACCCGTCCTGCATGACGTCCTCCCAACTGCTTGAATTATATTGCGATTCCTACCATATCGGCGCACCGGAGCATCCGCTACACTGACCGCTTCGGCGTTCCGAGTTTTGCGGGAGTTTCATGTCTTCGCCCATGCCGGCGTCCATCGACGCCACCGTCGAGTTGCTGAAAGGCGGCGATTACATCGCCGACCGCAGCCTCGCCACCGTCCTCTACCTCGCGCTCAAGCTCGGGCGACCCCTGTTCTGCGAAGGCGAGGCGGGTGTCGGCAAGACCGAGATCGCCAAGGTCCTGGCCGACACCCTCAAGCGGCCGTTGATTCGCCTTCAGTGCTACGAGGGGCTCGACGTCGCCTCGGCAGTCTACGAGTGGAATTACGCCCGCCAGATGATCGAGATCCGCCTGGCCGAGGCGCAGGGCGTGCAGGACCGCCGCGAGCTCTCGGCCGACATCTTCGACGAGAAGTTCCTTATCCGCCGTCCACTGCTCGAGGCGCTGCAGCCGCATGTCGGCGGCGCCCCGATCCTGCTGATCGACGAGCTGGACCGCACCGACGAGCCGTTCGAGGCCTATCTGCTCGAAGTCCTCTCGGACTTCCAGGTGACGATTCCGGAACTCGGCACGATCAAGGCGGCGGAGCGGCCGATTGTCATCATTACGTCGAACCGTACGCGCGAAATCCATGACGCGCTCAAGCGGCGCTGCTTCTACCACTGGGTCGACTATCCCGACCTGAAGCGCGAGCTGGAAATCCTCAAGGTCAAGGCGCCGGGTGCCAGCGAGCGTCTGTCACGCCAGGTGGTGGGCTTCGTCCAGGAGCTGCGCAAGCTCGACCTGTTCAAGGCGCCGGGCGTCGCCGAGACGATCGACTGGTCGACGGCGCTGTCGGAACTCGACGTGCTCGATCTCGACCCGCGGACGATCAACGACACGCTGGGCGTGCTTCTCAAGTACCAGGACGACATCCAGCGCCTGCAGGGCTCGGAAGCGGCCGAGATCCTGCGCAAGGTGAAGTCCGACATCGCCGCCCAGCCGCTCGGCTGAGCGCGTGATGCGCTGCAGTCCCATACCTCCCCCGTCATACGGGGGAGGTGGCTCGGAGAGCCGGAGGGGGAAAGCCCCAAAGGCGATCTTTGAAGATTTCAGATCTGAAATCGGCAAGCATTTCGACTGCGGCTTTCCCCCTCCGCTCCGTATGACGGAGCACCTCCCCCGTATGACGGGGGAGGTCCATGAGAGGCGCCCTTCCTGATGGACACGCTTCCCGAACCATCGGCGAGGCGAGAGCCGCGCGGCGGCAAGCTTGCCAGCAATATCGTGCACTTTGCCCGGACCTTGCGAACGGCGGGGCTGCGCGTCGGGCCGGGGCAGATCCTGCGCGCCGTCGAGGCGG
>LSKJ01000048.1 GCA_001557035.1 Rhodospirillaceae bacterium CCH5-H10
TCGTCGAGAACAAGCCGGGGGCCAACGGCGCCATCGCCGCCGATGTCGCGGCCAAGGCCAGGCCCGACGGCCAGACCATCTTCGTCTGCTCCAACACCGCCGCGGCTTCGAATGTCGCGATGATGAAGTCCCTGCCCTACGACCCGCTGAGGGATTTCGAGCCGGTGACGATCATCGGCCGCGCGCCGGTGTTCATGATCGTGAACCCGAAGGTCGAGGCGAAGACGGCCGCCGAGTTCGTCGCGTTGTGCAAGCGCCAGCCAGGCAAGATCAACTTCGGCTCGGGCAGCGCCTCGACGCGGATCTCCGGCGAGCTGCTCAAGGCCAAGGCCGGCATCGACATGCTGCACGTGCCCTACAAGAGCACGCCCGCGGCCCTGCAGGACACGATGGCCGGCCACGTGCAGATGTGCTTCGCCGATCCGGTCACCAGCCTGCCGCAGGTCAAGGCCGGGACGGTGCGTTGCCTCGGCGTCGGCAGCCGCGGCCGCTATCCGCTGACGCCCGATATCCCGACGCTGGTCGAGCAGGGCATTCCCGACTTCGAGTTGATGACCTGGACCGGCATCCTGATGCCGCGCGGCGTGCCGCAACCCGTCATGGCGAAGCTGCGCGAGGCCATGCTCAAGGCCATCACCGATCCGGCCTATGTCGAGCGGCAGGCCCAGGGCGGCTCGGAAATCGCGCCGTGCACGCCCGAGGAGATGCGCCGCATCATGGTCGCCGAGATCGCGCTCTATCGCGAGATGATGAAGGTCGCTGGCATCGAGCCGGAATAGCCCGCCCCTCCCATATCAACGCTCGGCATCGACGGCGCGCCATTCGTGCGTCAACTGGTCGAGTATGGCCTTGAGGTCCTTGGGCAGCGGCCCCTGCTCGGCCGCAGCGAAACTGTCGGCAAGCTGCTCGGGCTTCGACGCGCCGATGATCGGCGCGGTGATCGCCGGATTCGAAAGAGTCCAGCGCATCGCCATCACGGCCATGCTCATGCCCGCCTCGGCTGCGACGCCGCGGATCGCCTCGATGGTCTCGAACTCGCGCTGGTGCCAGTAACGCTCCTGGTAGCGGGCGCCGGCGGTGCCAAGCTGGAAGCGCGAACCTTGCGGCGGTGGCGCCTCGCCATTGTACTTGCCGGTGAGAAGACCGCCGGCCAGCGGATTGTAGGGGATCACGGCAATCCCCTCCTCCTCGCACAATGGCAGCAGGTCGCGCTCATAGCTTCGGAACAGCAGATTGTAGCGCGGCTGCACCGAATCGATGCGGACCGTGTTCTTGACCTCCGCGCGGCCGATCCCGCGCGCCACCTTGTGCGCATGCCAGTTGGAGACGCCGACATAGCGCGCCTTGCCCTGCCTCACGACCGTGTCGAGCGCGTCCATCGTCTCGTCGAGCGGCGTGGCCGGATCGTGGCGATGAAGCTGGTAGAGGTCGACATAGTCGGTGCCGAGCCGCCTCAGCGACGCCTCGATCGCCTCCAGCACATGCTTGCGCGACGTGCCCTGCTCCCAGGGATGACGCCCCATGACGCCGCCGCACTTGGTCGCCACGATGTAGTGGTGACGCTTGCCCTTCAGCCAGTTGCCGACGATCTGCTCGGTGCGGCCGACCGTGTCGCGCATGCCGCCCAGCGGATAGACGTTGGCCGTGTCGAGGAAGTCGATGCCACTGGCCGCGGCGGCGTCGAGGATGTCGTTGCTCTGCACGGCGTCGCATTGCAGGCCGAAGGTCATCGTCCCGAGGCAGAGCTTCGAGACACGCAGGCCCGTGCGGCCAAACTTCGTGTGCTGCATGATCCCTCCTCAACTTCCTTCATTAACGACGTACCCGGCATGGTAACGGGGCCAGGCACTGCTGATCCATAGCAGCGCCGAGGCGTCGCACTTCGATGGCTGGCATCCGCAGCGCCGCATCTGCCATACTTCGGCAATGCAGCATTCCGAACCGTCGTCCTCGCCTGTCGACATCGCAATCGTCGGCGGCGGCGCCAGCGGCGTGCTGCTTGCCGCCCAGCTCGTCCGCAGGAGCCGGCTCCGCGTCGCCCTCATCGAGCGCGGACCCCATTTGGCACTAGGCGTCGCCTATTCGACCCACTGCCTGCATCACCTTCTCAATGTCCGTGCCAGCGACATGACGGCCCTGGCCGATGAGCCGGACCATTTCGTGCAATGGCTGGCGCACGGCGACCGCGGCTATGGCCGCGCCGATTTCGTTCCCCGCGCAATCTATGGCCAGTACCTGCAGGATCTGCTCGCCGAGTCGGTCGACCACTCCGACGGTCGCCTCAGAGTTGTTACCGGCGACGTCGTTGCGATCCGCGACCGGCAGGACGGCGTCGAACTCGATATCGAAGGTCAGTCCCCGCTCCGCGCCCGCAAGGCCGTGCTGGCGACCGGCCATCGCCCGCCGTCGATGGATTCCGGCGCCTATCACGGCAATCCCTGGCGAGACGAGGCGATCGCCGAACTCGCGCCCGAAGGATCGATCCTGCTGATCGGCACCAGCCTGACGATGATCGACGTGCTGCTCTCACTGCTGGAGCAGGGCCACAAAGGCCCGATCGTCGCCCTGTCCCGCCGCGGACTGGTGCCGCATCACCATCCAAGAGCGCCGATTCCCACGCCCGAAGCCGATACGAGCGACCTCTTCACCGGCAGCCTGTCGCAGCGGACCAACCGGTTTCGCGCGAAGCTGCGGGCCGGCCTCGGCTGGCCGGGCCTGATGCAACTCCTGCGGCCACACAACAATGAACTCTGGCACGCGCTCGATCTCGATCAGCGAAAGCGCTTCCTGCGTCATCTGCGGCCATGGTGGGACATCCATCGCCATCGCGTCGCGCCGCAGATCGGTGAGCAGATCGATGCCGCCAAGGCCCGCGGACAGCTTTCGATCGTCTCCGGTCGCGTCGAGATCGGACAGACGACGGACGACAAGGTCGAGGTCACGATCGTCCGGCGCGGTTTGGATGTCGGCGAGAAGCGCAGCTTCGATCGCGTGGTGGACTGCCGCGGTCCGCGCAACGAGGTCGATGTGCATGTCCCGCTGCATGCGCAGCTGGTGAAGGACGGCAAGCTGCGACCCGACCCGCTCAACCAGGGTCTCGACGTCGCGCTCGACGAAGCCTTGATCGGACGGGAC
>LSKJ01000478.1 GCA_001557035.1 Rhodospirillaceae bacterium CCH5-H10
CGGCGGGCCTTGTGTGGCTGATCGGCTGGGATGCCGGCATCCGCACCGCCGGCATCGCGCCCTACACGTCGGGCGCCAACTACACGCTGTCGGTCCTGCCGATGTTCATCCTCATCGGCTATCTCGCCTACTACGCCGGCATCACCCAGAGCGCCTTTGAGGCCGCGCGACGATGGTTCGGCTGGTTGCCGGGCGGCCTCGCCACCGGCACCGTGTTCGCGGTCGCGGGCTTCTCGGCGGTCTCCGGCGCGAGCAGTGCGGCCGCCGCCGTATTCGCCAAGGTGGCGATCCCCGAGATGCTGCGGGCGAAGTACGACAAACGCCTGGCCGCCGGCGTCTGCGCTGCCGGCGCCACGCTTGATTCGCTGATCCCGCCGAGCACGCTGCTGGTGGTCTACGGCATCATCACCGAGCAGTCGATCGGCAAGCTGCTGATCGCCGGTTTCGTGCCCGGCATCGTGTCGGCGCTGGTCTATGCCCTCATCATCACCTGGCGCTGCTGGCGGCAGCCCGAACTCGGGCCCCGCATCACCGGCTATAGCTGGCCGCAGCGTTTCCAGTCGCTGCCCAGCACCTCGCCGATCTTCCTGGTCATCCTGATCATCTTCCTCAGCATGTACTTCGGCTGGGCGACACCCACCGAGGCCGGTGCGCTCGGCGCGTTTTCGGTGCTGGTCTTCGCGCTCAAGAACGGCATCAAGCGCGGAGAACTCCGCCAGTGCCTGCTCGATTCGGCGAAGCTCACCGTGATGATCTTCACGGTGATCTGGGGCGTGCTGATCTTCGTGCGCTTTCTCGGCTTCTCGGGCATGCCGGAAGAGGTCGCGCGTTGGGTCACCGGCCTCGACATGCCACCGATCGCGATCCTGCTTACAATCTACGTCCTGTATTTCATCCTCGGCACGGTGCTCGAGGGCATCGGCATGTTCCTGCTGACGCTGCCCGTGGTGTTCCCGGTGATCATGTCGCTGGGCTATGATCCGATCTGGTTCGGCATCGTTCTCGTCAAGCTTTCCGGCATCGCCTCGCTGTCGCCGCCGGTCGGGCTGGTGGTGTTCGTGGTCAACGGCGTGCGGCCCGACATTCCCGTGCGCGACATCTTCAAGGGCGTCTGGCCGTTCATCTTCGCCGACATCATCACCCTCGCCGTGCTTACCGCGTTCCCCGAGATCGTCACCTTCATCGTCGAAACCGCAGACTGAACTGGGAGGAAACCATCATGAATCGTGTAACGAAACGTGCGTTGCTGCTGTCGATTGGTCTTGGACTCGGCAGTCTCGGCTTCGGCCTGTCGGCCGCCGCCCCGGCCAATGCCGCCGACAAGGTCACCTGGACCTGGTCACTCTATGGACCGCCACGAGCGGCAACCGTGACCTTCGAGTACCTCGCGAAGGTCGCCAAGGAGAAGAGCGGCGGCAATTTCACCATCAACCTCAGGTACAACGAGCAGCTCGGCGAGGCGAAGGACTTCCTCGACGGGATAAAGGTCGACTCCTTCCAGGGTGCCTTCGTCGCCTATTCCTACGCGCCGGCGAAGACGCCGCTGCAGGGTGTTCTCGACATGCCGTTCCTGCCGATCCCCGACCTGGTGACACAGGCGAAGGTGTTGGATGCCTACCAGGCCTGGAAGCCGGTGTCCGACGAGCTGTCGAAATGGAATGCCATGCACTTCATGACCCTGCTGCTGCCGCAGTACGAGTTCATGGGCACGGGCAAGCCGCCACGCAACCTCGAGGACTGGAAGGGCATGCGGGTGCGCGCGCTGGGCGGCCTGGGCGAAGCCATGAAGCTCCTGGGCGCCGTGCCGACCTCGGTCTCCGCGCCGGAAGTCTACACCGCGCTGGAGCGTGGTACCTTCCAGGCGGCATCGTTCCCCTTCACCTACAGCTTCACGGCCTACAAGCTGCATGAGGTGTCGAAGTGGTACACGCTCGGGATGAATCTCGGCATCATCCATAACTCGGTGGTGCTGAGCCAGACGGCGTGGAAGGCGCTGCCCGACGAGTACAAGAAGATCCTGGAAGACGCGCGGCCCGAGGCCTACCGCCTCCAGCGGGAAGCGTACGAGGAGGCGGACAAGAAGTCCTTGCCGTTGTTCGAGAAGCGCAAGCTCGAGGTCATCAAGGTGTCGCCCGAGATGCGCGACAAGCTGATTGCCACCGCCGGACGGCCGGTATGGGATCAGTGGGCGGCCGAAACGGAAAAGAAGGGCTTGCCCGGCAAGGAAGCACTGGAGAAGGTGATTGCCCTCACGAAGCAGCCCACGAACTGAGATTGGAGA
>LSKJ01000479.1 GCA_001557035.1 Rhodospirillaceae bacterium CCH5-H10
CGAGACGCACACCACCCGCCTCCAGCCGTTCATGCCCCTTCTTTCGCGACTCCAGCCAGAACAGGTAACCGGTCGCGATCAGGACGCAGCCCGTGAGGCCCAGGCCGAAATAGACCCAGCGCAGGGTCCAGTGGCGAAACTGGATCAAATGCAGCCCGGAGATGAACCGCTGAGCTGCCAGCACCGGCTGCGGTGGGGTACGCTGGTGCAACAGGGCGCCGGTGGCGGCATCGAAGTACGCGACGTCCTGACTGCCGGCGACACGATCGACGCCAGGCCGGGCAAGCTGCATGACCGCGGCGGCATCGCCGGGATTTCGGGCGAACAGGTATCTCGGCATCTCGCCCTTCCACAGGCGCCGTGTCTCGTCCGTCATCATATCGAGCGAGGCGAGTTCGCCGGGTTGGTCGCGTTTCGGCCTGTCGTAGATCCCGTAGGCCTCCCGGGCAAACGCCCGCGGCTCGCCCTGGTAGGCGAACTGGATGGTGCCGGGAAAATACACGCCGAAGAAGATGATCACGCCCGACAGTGTGATCACGAAATGAAACGGCAGGCCCAGCACGCCGGTCACGTTGTGAAGGTCGAGCACCAGTCGGCGCGGCTTCCTGTCGACCCGAAAGGTGAAGAAGTCGACGAATATCTTGCGGTGGATCACCACCCCCGAAACGCACAGCGCCAGCATGGCCATGGCCGCCACGCCCACGATCCAGTAACCGAGCTTTACGTGCAGCATGTAGTGGAAAGGATAGAGGAAACGTGTGCCTGCCCAGGTACCCGGGTCCGGCAGTGCGGCGCCCGTCGCGGGATCGATCACGTGAACGACGGAGCGCTCTCCCTCTCGCCAGGTTGCCTGGATAACCGGGTCTCGCTCGGTCGGCAGCGTCGCGAACCAGAAA
>LSKJ01000480.1 GCA_001557035.1 Rhodospirillaceae bacterium CCH5-H10
CAGTGCTCGTGCCCATGCTTCGAGACGGCTGCTCCGCAGCCTCCTCAGCATGAGGCTGAGGTGGTGATTCTGCTCGGAAGACTCTAGGAGACGACCTTGCAGGCCAGTGTGCCGTAGTCGCGTCTCCCTGTGATCGGCGTGACGACCATCGTCGCGGGAGGCGTGACCGAGTTCATCCAGGCTTCGACGAGCGCCTTGTTGGAATTGGCGTCGAACAACAGGCAACCGCTCCGGGCTTTCGCGACTTTGCGGATCCACGCCTCCTGCTCCGAGCGAAGCCACAGGCTGTTCTTCGGCGATGTGATGCCCGAGAGCGAGCGCAGGCCGCCGAAGAAGTACGCCGTATCCGGATGCGCGACGAGATCGTCGAACTTGTACGAGCCCAGTTCGACGGGACGTCCCTGCAGCCGCCCCTGCAGAAGTCGGAAGAACTCCTCGGCCTCCGCGAAGTCCGGATGGTTCCGGAAGGCCGTCTGGTAGCGCGGGATCGGCGAATAGAGCGACGCCAGGTCCGCGGACTGCCCTCGGTGGCTCCGGAGTTCACGATAGAGTTCGACGGTCGCTGCCGTGTCGCGCCAGGTGGCACCAAGCCCGGCCACCCTGTCGGCAACCTTGCCCCATCCGTCGATTGCCCCTTCGGCAATCAGTGCCAGCGACAGGGCGATCAATGCGGTCCGCCCCAGTCCCGGGCCAAGGCAGCGCCAGACGAATACCGGCAGCATCAACAGGAGCAGCGGCAAGAGGAAAGACGGTCCGGCGAAGTGCGAGACGTCGGAACGCATCAGGGCAAACAGGTGCAGGATGAAGGCGCCGACCAGCACGCCAGCGAATTTGCGCACGAAA
>LSKJ01000481.1 GCA_001557035.1 Rhodospirillaceae bacterium CCH5-H10
GGTCGCCCGCCGCTTCCTCGAGCGCCTCGCTCAGCGCACTCATCATGTCGCGGTTCAGCGCGTTCATGGCGTCGGGACGGTTCAGGACGATCTTCATCACGCCGTCTTCGATGGTCTTGATCAGATAGGACATTCCACTTCCTCCGGGATTGCGATTGGCAGGCGTTGCGGCGAATGTTTCCCAAACCAATGAGTCGCGCAACGACATTCCGTCTTGCTGGGCGGAACCAAGCCGGGAGGCCATCGAGCCATGAAATACGAGACTTTGCTGACCGACCTCACCGGCGGCGTGATGACGGTGACGCTCAACCGGCCCGACAAGCTCAATGCCTTCTCCACGACCATGAGCAAGGAACTCATCGACTTCTTCCAGCGCGTGAATGCGATGGATGAGGTCCGCGCCATCGTCGTCACCGGCGCCGGCCGCGCCTTCTGTGCCGGCGCCGACATTTCCGGCGGGACGGCCGCCTTCCAGGTCTGGAACGACGGCAGCAAGCCCCAGAAGCGCGAGGCGAGCGATTCGATCACCCTGGCGATCTTCAATTGCCTGAAGCCGATCGTGGCGGCGATCAACGGCGCGGCGGTCGGCGTCGGCATCACCATGTGCCTGCCCATGGACATCCGCATGATGTCGAGCACGGCACGCATCGGCTTCGTCTTCAACAAGCGCGGCATGGCCATGGAGGCCGGAAGCTGCTGGTTCCTGCCCCGCCTCGTCGGCATGCAGCAGGCGCAGGAATGGGTGATGACGGCCGAACTGTTCGGCGCGGACGAAGCGCTGAAGGGCGGCCTCGTCCGATCCGTCCATGCGCCGGAAGAACTGTTGCCGGCAGCGCAGGCGCTGGCGGCGAAGTTCGCCGCCTCGACCTCTTCCGCCGTGGCCGCCGCGGTCAACCGACGGCTTATGTGGAGCATGTGGGGTGCGCAGGACCCGCTCGACGCCGTGACGCTCGACCTGCAATGCGTCGGCCATCTCGCGGGCGGCGCCGATGCGCAGGAAGGCATCAAGTCGTTCTTCGAGAAGCGCCCGCCTGCCTTTCCGCTGAAGCCGTCGCAGGACATGCCGCCTTTCGGTCCGTGGGCCCGGCCAAAAGGTTCTGCTTGATGAGCGGCGCGTTTCGCCGATCCTGTGCGGCGGGAAGATCCCATCCGTGAAGCTGCGTTAGAGGAGAAACATGCGGGCCATGATCTGCCGCCAGTGGGGCGGCCCCGAAGATTTGCGGCTGGAGGAGATCCCCTCGGTCCCGCTCAAGCCCGGCCAGGTGCGCATCCGGATCAAGGCGGCCGGCGTCAGCTTCGCCACGACCCTGATCATCGCAGGCAAGTACCAGCGCCGCCCGCCCTTCCCCTTCGCGCCCGGCACCGAAGCATCGGGCATCGTCACGGAAGTCGATCCGGCCTGCACGCGGGTCAAGGTTGGCGACGAGGTGGTGGCGGTACTGGACTGGGGCGGACTGGCCGAGGAGGCCGTGGCTCACGAGGTCAACGTCTTCCCCAAGCCGCGCAACGTGGGCTTCGTCGAGGCGATTCAACTCGCCATCTCCTATCCGACCTCGGCGGGTGCCCTCACCTGGCCCGAGGCGCTGGACGTGCAATCAGGCCACACGCTGCTGGTGCACGCCGCGGCCGGCGGCGTCGGCATGGCGGCGGTCGAGATCGGCAAGATCCTGGGCGCGACGGTGATCGCCACCGCGGGCGGCCCGCGCAAGACCGAGTTCGCGAAGGCACACGGTGCCGATCACGTGATCGACTACAACGCCACCGACTTCCGGGAGGAGGTCCTGAAGATCACCGGCGGGCGTGGCGTCGACCGCGTCTACGATCCGGTCGGCGGCGATGTCTTCACCCAATCCCTGCGCTGCATGGCGGTGGGTGGACGGATCTGCCCCATCGGCTTTGCCAGCGGCACCATCCCGCAGATCCCGGCCAACATCCTGCTGGTGAAGACGCTGGCCGTGATGGGCTTCAACTACGGCTACTATGTCGGCTGGAGTCCGCACGATGCGCGCTTCGAGGAAGCACCGCGTACCTACGCTCTCGCCGAGCGTATTCGTGGCTGGTGTGAGCAGGGACTCTGCCGGCCGCATGTCGACCGCACCTTCGCCCTTCCCGAAGCGCCGCAGGCGATGCGTGCACTCCTGGAGCGCAGCGTCACCGGCCGCGTCGCGATCGTCATGGGCTGACGGGTCACTTCTTCGTCAGCTTGCCTTCGAAGATGCAATAGCCGTCGAGCTTGATCCTGGAATCGCCGTCCTTGATCTGGCCGATCACGTCCATCATGCCGCCGCCGCCGACCATGGCGGCGGTCTTGATGGCGCCGTTCCTGCCGAGACTCGTCTGGAATGTGCGTTCCGGCCGGCCTTCCTGCTGGAACCTGCCCCTGACCTGCTCGCCCTCGACGGTGACATCGACCACCATCTTGTAGGTCGGGCACTTGCCGCTCCCGGGGACGTTCTTGCCGTAACCGGTCCAGGTGTAAACGACAGGCTCGGCCCGAGCCGCGCCGGCGGCGAGCAGGAGGGCCACGGTGGTTGCTGCAAAGATCCGGCTCATCGAGGGGCTCCAGTCAGGGCAATCGTCGCAGGCGAGGTCAGCCAGATCCGTCTAGAAAATCGCCGGGCTATCGGCCCGTGAAGTTGGGCTCCCGCTTCTCCAGGAACGCCTTGATGCCTTCCTTCATGTCCTCCGTCTGCATCAGCGGCAGAAGCTGCAAGAAGACATGATGGACATGCTCGTTGAAGGGTTCGTTCCACGCCATGCGCATCATCCTCTTGGCGGCCTGGATGGCGAGCGGCGCGTTGGCGGCGATCTCCAGCGCCAGCTCCCGCGCCGCGCCCATCACCTCCCCGTCCACGACGACCCGGTTCACCAGGCCGATCTCCAGCGACTGGGCCGCACTCAGTGTCCGGCCGGTGAAGATCAACTCGGACGCCTTCGCCCAGCCCAGCATGCGCGGCAGGTACCAGGTGCCGCCCGATTCGGGAAGGACACCGCGCTTGGCATAGGACGCCGCGAGCTTGGCCGACTGCGCCATCACCCTGATGTCGGCGCCCAGTGCGAGGTCGAGCCCGTAGCCGGCCGCCGAGCCGTTGAGGGCACAGATCACCGGCTTGTCCATCGCATGCAGGACGGGCGGCGGCGTGTTGCGCAGGTCGATGTTGGTTGGCGTCGCGCCGGACCCGACGCTCAGATTGTCGGTACCCTTGTTCTGCGCTTCGAGGTTCAGGCCGGCGCAGAAGGCGCGGCCCGTGCCGGTCAGGATCACGACGCGGACGGCGCGGTCCTCGTTGGCCTTCACCAGCGCATCGGTGAGCTGCTTCAGCATCGGGCCTGAAATCGTGTTCATGCGCTGCGGCGCATTCAGCGTGACGGTCGCGATTGCTCCGTCGACGGCATAGAGCAGTTCCTCGGGCATTACCGAAGCTGTGGGCTGGGCCGCAAACTGGCTCATGTTTCCTCCCTTTGGCGATTGCCGCTATGGTGGCTCAGGAGATCAGAACACGCCATGCAAAACCGTTTCATCGACCTTTACAGCGACACCAAGACCAAGCCCTCGCCCGGTATGCGGAAGGCCATGGCCGACGCCGAAGTCGGCGACGAACAGAAGATGGAAGACCCCACGGTCAACCGCCTGCGCGACAAGATCTGCGAACTTCTCGGCAAGGAAGACGCGGTGTTCCTGCCGAGCGGCACCATGGGCAACCAGATCGCCATCCGCGTGCACTGCCGGCTGGGCGACGAGGTGATCGCCGACCGGACGGCCCACATCATCAACGCCGAGTCGGGCGGCACGGCCGCCAATGCCGGCGTCATGATCCGCATGGTCGACGGTCCCTACGGCGTATTCACCGGCGAGCAGGTCAAGGAAGCGCTGCGCGACCCGAGCAGCCGCAACGCCCCGCGCTCGCGGCTCGTGTCGATCGAGAACACGTCGAACGGCGGCTGCGGCACGGTCTGGCCGCTCGCCACCATGCAGGGCGTCACCAAGGTCGCGCGGGGCGCCGGCCTCAGCCTGCACATGGACGGCGCGCGTCTGGCCAACGCCTGCGTGCAGTCCGGCACCAAGGCGAGCCAGTACGCTGCCTGCGTCGACTCGCTGTGGCTGGACTACACCAAGGGCCTGGGGGCGCCGGTCGGCGCCAGCCTGGCGGGATCGAAGGAATTCATCCACGAGGCCTGGCGCCAGAAGCAGATGCTGGGCGGCTCGATGCGCCAGTCCGGCATCATCGCCGCTGCCGCGCTCTACGCCCTCGAAAACAATTGGGACCGGCTCGCCGAGGACCATGACAATGCGCGTCACCTCTCCGAGGGCCTGGCCAACATCAAGGGCGTGAAGATCGACGTGCCGCGCATGGAAACCAACCTGGTCTTCTTCGAGGTGACCAAGCCCGGCTGGACGCCGCTGCGGCTGGTCGAAGCCTGCAAGGAGCGCGGCGTCGGCATGGGCACCGCCGCCGGCAACCGCATCCGCGCCGTCACGCATCTCGACGTCAACAGGGGCGACATCGACAGCGCCCTGAAGGTGATCAGCGACGCGCTGGCCGCCTGAGGGCTCTCAAAGGGTTACGGCGCGGCGTGGCCGCGCCGGACCCACTCCTGCACCAGGAAGCGAACATCGAAGATCGGCTTGCTGTCGTAGCCGCGGCCAGCCCAGCAGAACTGGCGCTGCTCCAGCTTGCGGTCCGCGACCAGCCGGATGCCTTCCTCAAGCGAGCCGCGCCGGGCCAGGGAGACCGCCAGCAGGCCCTGCAACGTATCGCGCAGACACGCGGTGTCCTTTGCCGGCAGTTGAGCGACTTCGCGGGGTAGCTGGCGCATCGCGGCTTCGATCTCGGCCGACTTCCCGTCCCAGGCAAGGGCATCGACGATCTCCACCAGGCGCCGCGACGCTTCGAGTGCATCCGCACCCTTGCGCAGGCCCACGAGCGTCGGAACATCCATGTCGTCGCCCAGCTCTCGCAACAGCATGACACCGACGAAGATGTCCGAGACCCCGAAGGCTCCCGCTCCGCCGGCGACGAATGCCCTGAGCATGATCTTCGCCTTGTCGGTCTGCCGCTGCAGGAGCAGCAGGCGAAGTGCCGCGAGGTCCTTGGTGGGGAACACCCCGAGATAGGCGTCGAGAGCGGCGATGGCGCGCGTTCGCAAGCCCGCATTCTCCTGCGCCTCGATCAGAGGCACGATGCGCGACCCGTCGAATTCGACGGCAGCCGGATCCGACTCGATCAGCGCCTGGGCGTCGGCGGTCTTGCCTTCCAGCACCAGCGCCATGAGCTGGAGATGGCCGAGAAGCCTGGGATTCATCCGCTCGACGTTCTGCCGCTCCGCTTCGGAAAGGTCTCCGATGCGTCGGGCCAATCCCGAATGCGGATACGAGGCCAGAAAGCCCATCGCCCAATCCAGCCCGAGAGCCTTTGCGGCAACCTCGTCGATGGCCCCGCCGGCCGCCACGCGCGCCAGGATCAGCGATTGCCGGGTCCAGTGCCACGCGAGAACGGGCCCGATCTCCCGGCGCGCGGCATCGCCCTCGGCGCCGGCGGCGAGGATCGCGGCATTGGTGAGGTCGATGCCGTTCTCGCGGGCGCTCTTGTCGAAGATGGCGATCAGCTGGTCGATCAATTCGACGGAGCCCTCACCCCCACCCGCGCCGGCCACCGCTTCGGCGAGCGCCACGAGGTATGGACGCCCGGGCGTCGTGCCGGACGGATCGGCGGTCAGCTTGAAGGCCGACTGCCAGTAGACGCTGCGCTCCTGCCAGCGCCGCGCGAAGTCACGACCGAGGGTCCAGTCGCAATCGCCATAGTCCGTCGAGACCCGGCGCTCGGGCGAGAACTGGCGCGGCTCGACAGCCTCGATCACCTTGCGGGCGAGACGCTCGACCTCCGCGCCGTCGCCGCGGCGGCTTGCGGCAACCGCGAGTCGTATCAGGATCTCCGGCCCGGCAGGCGCGCGGCGTGTCGTCTGCGTCATCGTCCGGTTCGCCCGCTGTTCGGCCTCGTCGGTGGCGCCCAGGTCGGCCAGGCGCGGGCCGATCGTATGGTCGAGTTCGGGCTCCGTGAGACGGACCGCCACCTGCCGGGCGAGCGACCTGTAGCCGTGCTGGCACAGCAGGCTGATGCCCAGACCGCGATTGACGATGCCCGCGGTCTCGCCGACGCCCGGCTGCATCGACTGGAAGTACCAGGTCATCGCGTCGGGATCGTTGGCGCGCATGAGCTGCCAGAAATACTGCTGGTTCACGCCCTCCCCGGAGGACAGGCCGGAATACTGCCGGTCGACCAGGAAGATGCGCTGCAGGTCGTCGCGTTTCTCCGCCAGAGATTTCACGACGTTCAGGCCGCCCTCGATCACCTCGCGGTCGCCGGAAACGGGCTTGTCACCCAGCGCTTCGTCGATCGCTCTCAGCCGGTCCGCCGCCTCGTACGGCCGATGGTTCGAGGGGAGCGACAGGAGCGCCAGATACCCCTCGATCTGCAGGCGCCGCTTCAGGTCGGCATTCGCCTCCTGCCGGGCCTTGTCGAGATGCGCGTCGACCAGTTCGATCGCCCGGGCCAGCGTCGTCCGCTCGGGTGAAACCTGGGCGTGGCCGACCGATGCGGCCCAAGGCAACGCCAGAGCCACTGCCAAAGCAGACTTGATCCAAAGCCTAGATTTCATCGTCGATGATGGGCGCCAGAACCGGTGTATAAAGCTCCCTAGCGAACGACTGAGAGCATTTGGTGGCAAAGACTACAACAACCCGTCTTCTGCGGCATCGCGCCCCCTTTCTGCGCGTATCGGCCCGATGAACGCGGTCCTCAAGCTCGGCCAATCGATCACACGCCGTGAAGATCGACGATTCCTCACCGGTCTCGGGCGGTACGCCGGCAATACCGCACCCGCCAAAGCCCTGAATGTCCTGTTCGTGCGCTCACCGCATGCGCATGCCCAGATCGCAGGCATCGACACGGGGCCCGCACTGGACCTTCCCGGCGTCGCGGCAATCTACACGGCCCAGGATCTCGTGGCCGACAAGGTGGGTCACCTGCCGGCCATCAGCGAGATCAAGGACGAGGCCGGCAATCGCCACCGCGAGCCCGCCCACCTTCCCATGCCGGTCGGCAAGGTCCGGCATGTCGGCGACATCGTGGCCATGATCGTGGCCGACACGCTGGAACAGGCACGCGACGCCGCGGAAGCGCTCGCCATCGACTATGAGATCCTGCCCGCGGTCGTCACCGCCGCGCAGGCGCTCGCGCCGGGTGCGCCGCTGGTCCACGACGACGTTCCGGGCAATATCATGTGCCGCTGGGGCAAGGGCGATCGGGCCGCGACGGAGTCTGCCTTCGCGCGCGCGGCCCATGTCTCGACGCTCTCCATCCGCTCGCCGCGCCAGATCGTGCACTACATGGAAACGCGCGCGGCCTGGTCGAGCTACGAGGCCGCTGACGATCTCGTGACCGTGACCCTCTCCTCCCAGGGCGTGCAGATCCCGCACCGCCTGATGTGCGAGCGCGTTCTCGATCTTCCGAAGGACAAGCTACGCCTCATCACCGAAGACGTGGGCGGCGGGTTCGGCCCCAAATATCCGATCTCGGCTGAATCGACCCTGATCGCGTGGGCCACGCGGAAGCTCCGCCGCGGCCTGCGCTGGAGCTGCGAGCGCGCCGAGCTTTCCCAGAGCGACAGTCACGCGCGCGACCTCGTCGCCACGGCGGACCTGGCGCTGGATGCCGAAGGGCGCTTCCTCGGCCTGCGCGTGAAGGCCGAGGCCAATTACGGTGCCTATGTCTCGATGTTCGCGCCGACCATCCCGACGACGGGACTCGCGAAGGTCATTTCCGGCCTCTATCGCATTCCCGCGATCCACGTCGATTTCGACTGCGTGTTCACCAATACCGTGCCGGTCGATGCCATTCGCGGCGCCGGCAAGCCGGAGGCGTTGTTCCTGCTGGAGCGCCTCGTCGACCTCGCCGCGCACGAGACCGGCCGCACACCGGTCGACCTGAGGCGCATCAACCTGTTGCGCGCCGACGAGATGCCCTATGCGGCCGCGAGCGGCTACACCTACGATGCCGCCGATTGCATGCGCCTGTTCGAGACCGCGCTCGCCACGGCCGATGAGCCGGGCTTCGCCGCCCGGCGCGCCGCGAGCGAGGCGGCGGGAAAATATCGCGGGCTGGGTTTCTCCTGCCACCTGCACGGCACCGGCGGCATCGCCGACGAGCATGTCGTGGTCAATGTCGAGGCCGATCGCCTCGTCGCGAGCGTGGGTACGCAAAGCCAGGGTCAGGGCCACGAGACCGTCTTTGCGCAGATCCTGTCCGCGGCACTCGGCGTTCCGGTCGAGCGCATCGAGATCAAACAGGGAGATACGCGCAGCATCCCGCACGGTGGCGGGACCGGCGGCTCCTCCTCGACCATCATCAGCGGCACGACACTGAAACGCGCAGCCGACGTGGTGATCGAGCGCGGCCGCGATCTCGCCGCCGAAAGACTGGAGACATCGCCGGCCGACATCGCCTATCGCAACGGTGCCTTCGAGATCGTGGGCACCGACCGGCGCGTCGGCTTGTTCGAGCTGGCGGCCTGGAAGCCGTTCGACGGCGATGCACGGTTCGCCGACAAGATCGAATCGTTCCCGACGGGCGTGATGGTCTGCGAGGTGGAGGTCGATCCCGAGACCGGGGAGACCCGCGTCGACCGGCTCGTTGCCGTCGCGGACTGCGGTCCTGTGGTGAACCCGCGCCTGCTGGCCGGACAGATGCATGGCGGCATCGTGCACGGGCTCGGCAATGCCCTGATGGAGGAAGCCCTCTACGACGAGGAGAGCGGCCAGCTGCTGAGCGGCACGCTGATGGACTATGCCCTGCCCCGCGCCGACGACGTGCCGCCACTCCAGGTCGAGACGATCGTGACGCCGTCGCCCAACAACATCCTGGGTTTCAAGGGCGTCGGCGAGCTGCCGACCAACGGGGCGCCGGCGGCCGTGGCGAATGCCATCCTCGACGCCCTGCGGCCGTTCGGCGTCCGCCACATCGACATGCCGCTCACGGCCGCCAAGGTCTGGACGGCCCTGCAACGACGAGGCTGATCAGCCCTGCAGGAGGTCGATGAGCCCCCGGCCTCCGACGTAGAGACCCGCCAGGATCACGAAGACGGCAAAGAGCGTCGTCAACGCCCCCTTGCGACGCGCCAGGAT
>LSKJ01000482.1 GCA_001557035.1 Rhodospirillaceae bacterium CCH5-H10
GCGAATTACCCGGCCGCCCGGCAGCGAGGTATCGGCCACCAGGAACAGGCTCTCCCGCGTGTAGTCGTCGACCACGGCCAGGATCCGGAACCGCCTGCCATCGCTCAGCGCGTCGTGCACGAAGTCCATCGAACAGCGCTGGTTGTCCCCGTGCCGGGACCAGCGGACCCCGCGTCACCGCAGCCCGCTTGCGTCCGATGCGCCGACGGACCTGCAGCCGCTCCTCGACGTACAGCCGACGCAGCTTCTTGTGGTTCA
>LSKJ01000483.1 GCA_001557035.1 Rhodospirillaceae bacterium CCH5-H10
CGGTCGCCGGCTTGCCGGTCATCCCCGGAGAATAGCCGAGACGGGCCTCTGCGGAGAAGGCATCGCTCGGTGGCGCACGACGAGCAGGGCAGTCAGGAGCAGGACGGCGCCGGCCTGGTGAAGCGTGGCGATGGGAATGCTGACGCCGCTCAGGATGGTCGCGATCCCCAACCCGAGCTGGACGAAGGCCATCGCGGCCGCCGCCAGCGTTTCCGACCGCGGCGTGCGCCACGCCATGACCAGCACGCCCAGCACCAGCAGCTTGGCCAGCCAGCGATGCACGAACTGGATGGTGGTGCCGTTCTCGAAGAAGTTGATCCACCCCGGCGAGAGGTCGAACAGGCCGGGAGGGATCCAGTACCCCGACATGGTGGGGAAGGTGCTGTGCGCGGTGCCTGCGCGCAGGCCGGCCATGAAAGCGCCCCACACTAGCACCACCAGCAGGAAGGCGATCAGGGCCGTGGCCTTGCGGGCGACCTTGGGATCGCTGCGGCGGACGGATCCGGGTGTGAGTTCGAGGATCAGCCAGACGGTGTAGGCGTAGAGGACGATCGCGAGGAACAGATGGGCGGCGAGCCGGTAATGGCTGACCGACGGTCGGTCGACCAGACCCGACGCCACCATCGCCCATCCCATCGCACCCTGCAGCCCGCCCAGGATGAGCAGCGCGAGCAGCCGGGGCTTGAGATGGGCATTGAGGGCACCGCGCCACCAGAACCAGGCCAGCGGCAGGGCGAAGACCAGGCCGATCAGCCGGCCCCAGACGCGGTGGATATACTCCAGCCAGAAAATCTCCTGGAACTCCGGGACCGTGAAATCGCGATTCACCAGCCGTCCCTGCGGCGACGCCAGGTATTTCTGCAGCTCGGCTTGCCACGCCGCGTCCGACAAGGGCGGCAGCCAGCCGGTCACCGGCCGCCACTCGACCATCGACAGACCCGATTCGGTGAGCCGCGTCAGCGCGCCGATCACGATCATGAAGAAGATCATGCCGGCGACGACGATCAACCACTGGCGCACGGAGGCGGGGACTTGGCTCATGGCCGGCGGAACATGGGCGAAGGGAGCGGCGGCGTCATCAGGCATAAATGTCGCTAATCCTGACCCTCGCTCGCGACATCTTGCACTCTGCCGGAGCGGCTTGTTTAATCGGTTCGTACACGAACGGCTTGCCCTCTCGCCCCGGATCCTCGTCCATGTCTGATTTCCAGCTGGCCCCACCGCTCTCGCACGGGCTCAGCTTCGACGATCTCCACGACCGCGAGGGGATCGCCCGTCTCGACGCTGCCTTCGTGGCCTGGCTTCAGGACGCCAACGTGGATGCCCATGCCCGCCTGATGGCCGCGCGTGCCGCCCCTGACGGGTTGGCGGCCAAGGACGAGTCCAATCTGCTGATCGAGGTGGCGCGGTCGCTCGAGGACTTCATCGGTTCGCTGTTCGGCGTGAGCGTGGAAGCAGCCTCCCTGCGAGAACGTCATCGTCGCCTGGCGCCGCTCTACGACTGCAAGCGGCTCTTCGTGCAGCGCTACGTCACGCGGGCGCTCAAGCCCGACGCGGCCGCCGCGCTCGACGGCGCGGCCGTCACGGCGGCTCTCCCCCTGTCGGTGACATGGGCCGACGGGCTGGAAGCCTGGGAACTGGCCTTTGCGCTCGCTGTCCGCGACCTGATCGGGGCGGAGTTCAAGGTCGAGGCGTCGACGCCGCAGGTCACGGCCTTCGCCGAATACGCCGCCTGGGCGCTGCATCATCCCGAGGGCCGCAAGCGCCACCAGGACGGGCCGCTGTTCAAGGTGCCGCACAAGCTAGACTTCGAGCATCTCGTGCCGATCGAAACGGAGGTCGTTGACGGCGTGACGCGCATGAAGCTGCCGCGGCCGATGCTGCGCCATCGCGAGGGCTTCGCGCTCACCGACCAGGGCTTCGATCTCGTGCGGGCGCTCGATCACGCCAACTACTGCATCTGGTGCCACAACCAGGGCAAGGACAGCTGTTCGCGCGGTCTCAGGGATCGCAAGACCGGCGCCTTCCAGAAGTCGCCGTTCGGCGTGACGCTGGCGGGCTGTCCGCTCGAAGAGAAGATCTCGGAGATGAACCTGCTGAAGAGCGAGGGCTTCTCCATCGGCGCGCTGGCGATGGCCGCGGTCGACAATCCGCTGCTGGCGGCGACCGGCCACCGCATCTGCAACGACTGCATGAAGGCCTGCATCTACCAGAAGCAGGAACCGGTCGACATCCCGCAGATCGAGACCCGCACGCTCAAGGACGTTCTCGCGCTGCCCTGGGGCTTCGAGATCTACTCGCTTCTGACGCGCTGGAATCCGCTGAATCTGCGCCGCCCGATCCCGCGTGCCTCGACGGGCCGGACCGTGCTGGTGGTGGGGCTCGGTCCCGCGGGATTCAATCTCTCGCACCACCTGATGAACGATGGCCACACGGTAGTCGGCATCGACGGACTCAAGATCGAGCCGTTGCCCGAGGTGCAGTCCGGCGTTCGCATGGACGGTACGCGCGTGCCCTTCGCCGCGGTGAAGAACGTCGCCAGCTTGCGCGAAAATCTCGGTGAGCGCGCGATGGCGGGGTTCGGCGGCGTCGCCGAGTACGGCATCACGGTCCGCTGGGACAAGAACTACCTCAAGATGGTGCGCCTGCTGCTGGAGCGGCGCGCGCAGTTCTCGATGTTCGGTGGCGTGCGCTTCGGCGGCACGGTGACGGTCGAGAGCGCCTTCGCCATGGGCTTCGACCACATTGCGCTGTGCGCCGGCGCTGGCAAGCCCACCGTGCTCGACCTGCCCAACGGCCTGGCGCGCGGCGTGCGCGCGGCGTCGGATTTCCTGATGGCGCTGCAGCTCACGGGCGCCGCCAAGAAGGATTCGATTGCGAACCTGCAGATCCGCCTGCCGGTGGTGGTGATCGGCGGTGGTCTCACCGCGATCGATACGGCGACGGAATCGCTCGCCTACTACCCACTGCAGGTCGAGAAGTTTCTTGCCCGCCACGAGACGCTGGTCGCCGAGCGCGGCGAAGCGGCTGTGGGGGCGAACTGGTCGCCCGAGGAACGCGAGATCGCCGCCGAGTTTATCTCCCATGCCAAGGCCATCCGCGCCGAGCGCGAACTGGCGGCCCGCGAGGGACGCGAGCCCGCGATCACGAAGCTGGTGAACGGCTGGGGCGGCGTCTCGCTCGTCTATCGTCGCCGCCTGATCGATTCGCCGTCCTACACGCTGAACCACGAAGAGGTCCTCAAGGCGCTCGAGGAAGACATCCGCTTCGTCGAAGGCCTGTCGCCCGTCGCCGTCGAGATCGACGAGGCCGGCCAGGCGAAGGCCTTGAAGGTCGCAGGCGAGCAGAATGGCGCGAAGGTCGACGCGACCCTGCCGGCGCGCACGATCCTCGTCGCGGCCGGCACGCAGCCCAACACGGTGCTGGCGCGCGAGGATGCGACGCACGCCTTCATCGACGGCAAGTATTTCCGCGCCCTCGACGAGGAGGGGAATCCTGCGACGCCCGAACGCGTCTGCAAGCCCGGCGACGTGCGCGTGCTGATGTATCGCCACGCCGACAACCGCTTCATGTCGTTCTTCGGCGACCTGCATCCTTCGTTCGCAGGCAACGTCGTGAAGGCGATGGGCGGGGCGAAGCAGGGGTATCCGGTACTGACCCGGTCGATGACGGCGCTGCCGGCGCCGACGCGCACGCCGGCGGAGATCCTCGACGAGGCCAACCGTTTGTGGCGCGCGCGCGTGGTCCGCGTCGACCGCCTGACGCCCACCATCATCGAGGTCATCGTCGAGGCGCCGGCCGCCGCGCGCAACTTCGAGCCCGGCCAGTTCTATCGCCTGCAGAACTACGAGGCGCGCTCCCTGCGCGCCGAGGGCACCTTGCTCACCATGGAAGGCCTCGCGCTGACCGGCGCGTGGGTCGACAAGGACAAGGGCCTGCTGTCGCTGATCGCGCTGGAGATGGGCGGCTCGTCCGACCTCTGCGCCATGCTGAAGCCGGGCGAGCCGGTGATCGTCATGGGCCCCACGGGCGCGCCCACCGAGATCGAGCCGGGCGAGACCGTGGTGCTGGTGGGCGGAGGCCTCGGCAATGCCGTGCTCTTCTCGATCGGCCAGGCCTTCCGCAAGGCCGGCAGCAAGGTGCTCTACTTCGCGGGCTACAAGAAGATGATCGACCGCTACAAGGTCGAGGAGATCGAGGCTGCGGCCGACGTCGTGGTCTGGTGCTGCGACGAGGCGCCGGGCTTCGTGCCCGGCCGGCCGCAGGACAAGTCGGTCGTCACCAACATCGTCGAGGCGATGCGCCAGTACGCGTCGGGCGAGCTGGGCGAGCAGCCGATCCCCTACAGCGCCGCCGACCGCATCGTAGCGATCGGCTCGGACGGCATGATGAACGCGGTGCGGCTGGCGCGGCACGCCGCGCTGAAGTCGTACCTCAAGCCCGAACACGCTGCCTTCGGCTCGATCAACTCCCCCATGCAATGCATGATGAAGGAGATCTGCGCCCAGTGCCTGCAGCTCCACAAGGATCCGGAGACGGGCAAGGAGACCGTGGTCTTCTCCTGCTTCAACCAGGACCAGCGGCTCGACCTCGTCGACTTCGCCAACCTGCGCCAGCGCCTGCGCCAGAACTCGGTGCAGGAAAAGATCGGCGCCCTCTGGATCGACCGCTCGCTCAGGCAGCTTGGGGTGCGCGGCTAAGATCGGCGCGAAGCCGGTCAATGGAGCGCGCCACTGCGAGCGGAGTAACCTCCGCTCTGAAGTGGCGCTCATGCCTTGCCGATCGACGAAGTCCGAGCGCAACTGGAGTTGCGCGCTCCAATCGCTCGGCTGTGCGCCCTAAACGAAGATCTTCCGGCCGACGATCGCCAGCAGCGCGATCGAGGCCACGAGGATCACGAGCAGCGTGATGACGATGCCGGCCGAGCGGCCGGGATTGATGCCCGCCCCGCCGGCAAGCCCATAGGCATGGGCCAGGCGGCTCAGGATGAAGCTGGCGCCCAGGGCATGCACCAGCCAGCGCGGTCCGTGGCAGATCTCGAGCAGGGCCAGCAGGATCAGGACCAGCGGTGCATACTCGGCGAAGTTTCCGAAGACGCGGGTCATGCGGCTCATTTCGGCATCGCCGCCGTCGCCGACGCTGATGTGCCGCCGCATGCGCTGGCGGATCACCAGCGAAGCGAGCACGACGCAGAGAAGGCCCGTGAGGGCGGCATAGAAGGCGGTGACGAACGGCAGGGCCGGCATTGCCATGAACGGAGTCTCCCCGAGGCTATCGGCCTGTCATAGCTCAATCGGCCGGACACTTTGGGAAAATCTGCGTGGCGTCACGCCCGTCCGCGCCAGGGATGCACGAGCAGCGGCCCCGCGATCAGGCTGCCGAAGGTGACGATGCCCACGGCGATCGCGACGAACACGCCGGGCAGGCCCCAACCCAGATGCTCGATCGCGAACCAGCCGCCGAGCGAGGCCACGAACAGGCGCGTCACGCCAGCGGCGAACGGCGCCTTCATGCGGCCCGCGCCCTGGCTGGCGAAGGACAGCGTCATGCCGATGCCAAACACGAAGTAGAAGGGTGCCACGCGCGTGACATAGGCCACGGTCGCGGCAATCACGTCGGGATCGTCGGTGAACAGCCGCGCCCATCCTTCCGGGAAGAGCGCCACGAGCCAGCCGAAGGCGCCGATGCCGAGGCCCGCGACCAGGCTGCCGATCCAGGCGGCACGGACCGCCCGTCGCCAGTCGCCGGCGCCGGCTGCGACACCCACGATGGTCGTCAGGCCTGAGCCGATGCCGAAGGCCAGCGGCACCAGCATGAATTCGAGCCGCACGCCGATGCCGTAGCCCGCGAGCGCGGCCACGCCGAAGCGGCCGACCAGCCCGGTGACCAGCATGGCGGTGAGGTTGGCCGTGAAGGCGGAGAAGGAGGCGATCAGGCCGACCCGCAGGATCTCCCAGAACAGCCGGAACTGCAGGGCCACGCCGGACACCGCCGGCACGAAGCCCAGCTTGCCGCTCCACAGGGCCCGCGCCTGCAGGAGTGCCGACACTGCCGAGGTGAGCAGCGCGGAGACCGCGGGCCCGGCCATGCCCATGCCCGGCCAGCCGCCGATGCCCAGCGCCAGCACGTAGGAGAGCGGCACCTGCGCGATCGAGGAGACCAGCATGTAGCGACCGGGCGTCGCCGCATCGCCGCCGCCGCGCAGCAGGGCCGACAGGAAGAAGTTGGCCCAGATGAAGATCGAACCGGTGAACAGGACGTTGGAGTAGGTGAGGGCGTTGGCCAACGAGCGGTCTTCGCCGCCGAGCAGCCGGTAGAGCGCGGGCGCGACCGTCCAGGCGAGCAGGGTGAAGAGCAGCGCGAGAACCGTGCCGAGGACCAGCGCATGCAGCACCAGCTTGCGGGCGTCCTCGGTCCGGCCGGCGCCCAGGGTGCGGGCCATGGCGGCTGCCACGCCGCCGCCCATGCCACCGGCGGCCATCATGGTCATCATCATCATGAGCGGGAAGACGAGCGCAAAGCCCGCCAGCGCCTCGGTGCCCAGCCTGCCGAAAATGAAAGTCTCGGCGATGGCCACGAAGGTCTGCACGATCATGACGGCCGTGGTGGGCGCCGACAGCTTCCACAGGCTCTTGCCGATGGGGGCAGTGAGAAGGGGATGGGCCAGGTGGAAGCTCCAATTGCGTGCATATGCACATTATCAGGCCGCGCGATCGTGTCACCTGACAAAGCCTGCCCGGAGCCATTAGGTTTTGCGCATGACAGACAAGGAACGCCCGCTCGCCCGGCCCTCGGTGCAGATCGACAACGACAGCGTCATCGTCACCGAATGGCGCTTCCCGCCCGGCAGCCACACCGGCTGGCATCGCCACAATCACGATTATGTCGTGGTCCCGATCACCACGGGCGAACTGCACATCTTCGATGGCAAGGCGACCGTGCCGGCGCCGCTCAGGGCCGGGGTGTCCTATTCGCGGCAGACCGGGGTCGAGCACGACGTCATCAACCCCAACGATTTCGAGTTCGTGTTCGTCGAAATCGAGGTCAAGGCCTGATCCTGCTGCCGGGCAGCCCCGCGCCTGGTCGCATTGACTTGACACCCTGCAGGGGTCATATGGGGTCCGCCCAGCGGTCCGGCCCGATCCACGAGCCTTATGAGACCGCTCCAAGTCCAGCGGAAAGAATGGACTAAACCACGGAAATTAAATGAGTTTTGAGAGTTTGGGGCTGAGCGCCCCGGTACTGCAGGCAGTGGCCGAGAAGGGCTACACGACGCCGACCCTCATCCAGGAAAAGGCCATCCCCATCTGCCTGATGGGTCGCGATGTGCTCGGATGCGCCCAAACGGGCACCGGAAAGACCGCCTCCTTTGTCCTCCCGATGATCGATATTCTCTCGGAAGGCCGCTCCAAGTCGCGCATGCCGCGCTCGCTGATCCTGGAGCCGACCCGCGAACTGGCCGCCCAGGTGGCCGAAAACTTCGAAATCTACGGCAAGTACCACAAGCTCAACATGGCGCTGCTGATCGGCGGCGTGAGCTTCCCCGACCAGGAGCGCGCGCTGGAGCGCGGCGCCGACGTGCTGATCGCCACGCCGGGCCGGCTGCTCGACCATTTCGAGCGCGGCGGCATCCTGCTGAACGACGTCAAGATCCTGGTGATCGACGAAGCCGACCGCATGCTCGACATGGGCTTCATCCCCGACGTCGAGCGCATCGTGGCCACCCTGCCGCCGCTGCGCCAGACCCTGTTCTTCTCCGCGACCATGCCGCCGGAGATCAAGCGCCTGGCCGACCGCTTCCTGAGCAACCCGAAGGAAGTCACGGTGTCGGCGCCGGCCTCGGCCTCCAAGAATATCGTGCAGGGCCTCGTGGTCGTGCAGGAAGAAGACAAGCGCGAGGCGCTGCGGGCCCTGATCAAGGAACAGGACATCAAGAACGCGATCGTGTTCTGCAATCGCAAGCGCGACGTGGCGATCCTCCAGGGCTCGCTGAAGAAGCACGGCTTCAATGCCGGTGCGCTGCACGGCGACATGAGCCAGCCCGCGCGCATGGAAACGCTGGAGAAGTTCAAGCAGGGCGAGATCCAGATCCTGGTCGCCTCCGACGTCGCCGCTCGCGGCCTCGACATCGTGGCGATGAGCCATGTGTTCAATTTCGACGTCCCGTTCTCGCCCGAGGACTACGTCCACCGCATCGGCCGTACCGGCCGCGCCGGCAATACCGGTCATTCCTTCACCCTGGCCTCGCCCGACGAGGGCGGACTGGTCGAGGCGATCGAGAAGCTGATCGGCACCACCATCCCGCGCGTCGAAGTGCCGGGCATGGCGGAAATCGCCTTCGAGCCCTCCGACGGCCGCCGTCGCGGCCGTGGCCGCGGACGCGGTGGTTCCAGCAGCGGCAGCAGCCGTGGCCGCAGCGCCGGCGGCGGTCGTCCGCCGCGCGAGGCACGCCCCGAGCGCGGGCCGCGTCCCGAAGCGGAAGCCGCCCGTCCTGAAGTCGAGGCCCGTCCCGATCGTGAAGCTCGTCCGGAGCGCGAGGCCCGCCCGCCGCGGGCGCCGCGCCCCGAGCGCGAGGCGCGTCCGCCGCGCGAGCCGCGGGCCGAGCGTCCGCCCCGGGAGACCCGTCCGGAGCGCGAGCCGCGTCCCGATCGTGAGGCACGGCCGCCGCGCGAGCCCCGTTCGGATCGGCGCCCGGATCGGTCGGAGCGTCCCCGTCAGGATCGCCGCGATCGCGACGACTCGCCCGCGCCGCTCGGCCTTGGCGATCACGTGCCGGCTTTCCTCGCCCGTCCGACGCGCTAGAATCGCGCGTCGCGGCGGAGGGCGTTCATGCAGACCATTTTCGTCATGGTGAAGTGCGAACTCGGCAAGGCCTACGAGGTCGCCGACAGCGCCGTCGCCGTCGAGCAGGTCTCGGAGGTCTATTCGACCTCCGGGCAGTACGATCTCCTGATGAAGTGCTATCTCGACGCGAAGACCGACATCGGTCACTTCGTGACGAGCCAGATCCAGACGCTTCCGGGCGTGAAGGACACCTTCACCCTGATCACCTTCAAGGCGTTTTCCTGAGCACGGCTCTTCCGCGCCGGCATCTCCCGAGGGGCGAGGATTTCCTCCTCCTCCCGCCTTCCATTCAGCCCTACGCCTACCGCAACGTCGACAGATTGTTCGCCCATCGCGTGATCCGCCGGGGCGCGAACCCGCGCGACCTGCCGCGCGGCCGCGAGATCGAACCGGTCTATGCCGCCGGCGGCCGCGAGAACGACGTCGCCTCGTTCATGGACCGCAACGTGATCGTGGGCATCCTCGTGATCCATCGCGGCCGTATCGCGCTGGAACGCTACGGGCTCGGCCTGCAGGAGCACGATCGCTGGTCGACCATGTCGACCGTGAAATCGATGACGGCGATGCTGGTGGGCGCCGCGGTTCACGACGGTGTCATCAACTCGATCGACGATCCGCTGACGGACTATCTGCCGGCACTGCGGGAATCGGCCTACGAGGGTGTGACGTTGCGGCATGTGATGACGATGTCTTCGGGCGTGCGCTGGACGGAGGTCTACCCCGACCGGAACTCCGACGTGAACCGCTACTCGAAGTCGCTGGCCGACAAGGTGCCCGACGGCGTGCTGAAGCTGATGGCCTCGCTGCCGCGCGCGCATCCACCGGGCAGCACCTTCCTTTACAATTCCGGCGACACGTTCCTGCTGGGCGCCGCGCTCACCAAGGCGATCGGCAAGCCGCTGGCCGACTACATGTCGGAGAAGGTCTGGCAGCCGGCCGGCATGGAATGCGACGCGTTCTATACGCTGGAAAGCGATGGCGGGCAGGAGATCGGCGGCAGCCGCGCCGGCATGGTCCTGCGCGACTTCGGCCGCTTCGCGGAGTTCGTGCGCGGCGACGGCGTGATCGACGGCAGGCGCGTGCTGCCGGCGGGCTGGGTCGACGCGGCGGCGACGCCCGCCTTCAAGGTGCCGGCGCCGGTCGTCCCCGACATCACGCATTACGGCTACAGCTGGTGGCTGGGCGACGGCGTGATGGCGGCGATCGGCCATGCCGGCCAGCGCATCGACATCTACCGCAAGGAGGAGCTGTCGGTGGTGACGCTCGCCGCCCTTCCGCAGCCGCCCTACGTTCCCGCGACCGACCACGATCGGCGCGCCGAGATCGTCACCTTCACGCAGGCCGTGAGGGCGGCCTGCTCGACCTCCAACGAGTGAGTCCAAGCATGTCGACGCCCGCCAAGAAACTCGAACTCGTCGTCGAGCGCATCGTCATGGCAAGCATCGACAAGGTCGCCTCCGACAAGAACGCCGGTGCGACTTGAGCCGGGGCGGCCGCGCGGTCCTCGCCATCTGGGTCGACATCGATCCGGCAGATGCCGCGTTCTTCGAGCATTGGCACAGCCGCGAGCATCTCGATGAGCGAGTCTCCTGTCCCGGCTGGCTGCGCGGTAGCCGGTTCCGGGGCGTCGCGCGGCCCGATCGCTACCTGCTGTTTTACGATGCCGAGACCCAAGCCGCCTTCGAGAGCGAGACCTATTACGCCCGCTTGCGCGCGCCGAGCGAGATGAGCCGCGCCATCTTCCCGAAGTTCCGCGATACCTCGCGCACTGTCTGCGCGGTCGAGCAGCGCTGGGGCGAAGGCATCGGCGCGGCCGCTCTCACCCTGCGCATGAAGGCCAGCAACGTGGCGCCTTTCGACAGGCTCGCCTCACCCGAGACGGCGCGTGTCGATCTGCTGAGTGGGCGCGCGAAGGTCGGCCAGGCGCAAACGGCCGAGAAGGACCTGCGCGGCGGCGCCGATCAACAGATCGAGCGGGCGCTGGTCGCGTTCTTCTGGTCCGTGGAAGCCGCCCAGGCGGCGCGGGAGCGTCACGCTCCCGAAGGCGAGGTCTTTGCCCTCCGCCACACCGTGTCGAAGGGCGACCTCGTCTAGCTTGAAGGCCTTCTCCTCCCCCGTCTTACGGGGGAGGCCGGGAGGGGGAAAGCAACACGACGATTGCTGGCCGGCAGGAGATCGGACCTATGGCCTTCCCCCCTCCGGCCTCCGGCCACCTCCCCCGTATGACGGGAGAGGAAGCAGAGTACTAATTGATCAGCCCATAGAACTTCCCGGCGTTGGTGCAGGTGATCATCTTCACCTGTTCGGCGGGGACGTCGGCGAACTGTTCCTTGATGTACTTGTCGGAGTGCGGCCAGACGCCGTCGCCGTGCGGGTAGTCGGAGCCCCACATCAGGCTTTCCGCGCCCATGTCGTCGATCAGCTTGGCGCCGATGCGGTCGAACTGGAACGTGGCCTTGCACTGGCGGCGCCAGTAGTCCGACGGCTTCATCTTCATGCCGAGGTCGTGGAAGCGGTCCTCCCACTCGAAATCCATGCGGTCGAGCGCATAGGGTATCCAGCCGCAGCCCGATTCGCCGAAGGCGATGCGGACGTTGGGGAAGCGCTCCAGCACGTTGGCGCCCATGATGGCGGCCAGGATGTTCACCAGGTTCATCTGGAAGCCGGAGACGACGGTGAAGAACACCGAACGGCCGACGCGGCCGGGATACTTCTCGATGGTACCCGGCGGGACGTTGGGGAAGGTATGGAAATGCAGCGGCAGCTGCACGTCGTTCACCGCCTTCCACAGCGGATCCCACATTGGGTGCCACATCGGCTCCATGTCCCAGGAGCAGGAGAGTTCGAGGCCCTTGATGCCCATCTTGGCGACCCGGTAGGTCTCCGCCACCGCGGCATCGATGTCGCCGTAGGGCAGGCAGGCGAGGCCAATGTGCCGGTCCGGGTAATGGCTGCAGAAGTCCTTCAGCCAGTCGTTGTAGATGCGCAGCATTTCGTTGCCGGCCTCGCGGTCGTTGAGACGGCTGGCGGCGCCCAGGATGCCGTAGATCACCTCGGCATCGACGCCGTCGCGATCGAGATCCTTGATCCGCAGGTGCGGATCGGAGATGCGGCGGATATCCTTGGCACCATCGGAATAGAGGCCGGTCTCGGCCATGATGTCGACGCGGCCATGCTTGCCGGGCACGAACTTCGAGCCGGCCGGGCCGACGCCGTTCTTGAAGCCGAACGAGGCGCCGTTCTTCGCAACCCACTTCGGGCCCTCGTCGGTATCGGTGACGTAGGGCATGCGCTCCTTGAGATCGCGCGGGGCCATCGACGTGAAGAGGTCGGGCGGCATCCACGGAAGGTCGAGGTGGCTGTCGGCCGAGATCCGCTTGTACTGCATGGCGTTTGCTCCCACGATTTTGCTGCGGGAATTATGCGCCGTCTGACCGTCGGGGCAATGCCCCTACTATTTCGCGGGTCGGCTTGTGTGCTAGGCATCGCACGATGACCGACACGACTCCTTCCCGTCTCGACGGAGACTTCGACTACATAATCGTGGGCGCCGGCTCGGCCGGGTGCGTGCTCGCCAACCGGCTCTCGGTCGATCCGAAGAACCGCGTGCTGGTGCTCGAGGCGGGCGGGCGCGACAACTGGATCTGGTTCCACATTCCGGCCGGCTATCTCTTCGCGATCGGCAATCCTCGCGCGGACTGGATGTTCCAGACGGAGAAGGAGCCCGGCCTCAACGGCCGCGCACTGAACTATCCGCGCGGCAAAGTGGTGGGCGGCTGCTCGGCGATCAACGGCATGATCTCGATGCGCGGCCAGTCGGAGGATTACGATCACTGGCGCCAGCTCGGCCTCACCGGCTGGGGCTGGGACGACGTCGCGCCGGTGTTCCGCAAGCTCGACAGCCATTTCATGGGCGACACCGAACATCACGGCGCCGGCGGCGAATGGCGGGTCGAGGAATCGCGTGTGCGCTGGGAGGTGCTCGACGCGGTGATCAAGGCGGCCAACGAGATGGGCATTCCGCAGACCACGGACTTCAACACCGGCGACAATACCGGCGTCGGCTATTTCCATGTGAACCAGAAGCGCGGCATCCGCATGTCGGCGGCGCGCGCCTTCCTGAAACCGGTCCTCAGCCGGCCGAACCTCAGGCTGGAGACCGGCGTGCTGGTCGAGAAGCTGTCGTTCGAGGGCAAGCGCGCCACGGGCGTGCTTTTCCGGCAGGGCGGGCGTCTGGTCGAGGCGAAGGCGAAGGGCGAGGTGATCCTGGCGGCGGGCGCCGTCGGCTCGCCGCAGATCCTGCAGCTTTCCGGCATCGGCCCGGCGGAATGGCTGGGCGAAGCCGGCGTTCCCGTCGTGCGGGACCTTCAGGGTGTGGGCCGCAACCTGCAGGACCATCTTCAGCAGCGCGCCATCTTCAAGGTCGAGGGCGTGAAGACGCTGAACACGGCGTACCATTCGCTGGTCGGTCGCGCGCTGATGGGCATGCAATATGCATTGCTGCAGAAGGGGCCGCTCACCATGTCGCCCTCGCAGCTCGGCATCTTCACGCGCTCCTCGCCGGACCAGGAAAGGTCGAACATCGAGTTCCATGTGCAGCCTCTGTCGCTCGACAAGTTCGGCGAACCCCTGCATCGCTTCCCGGCGATCACGGTGAGCGCCTGCAATCTGCGCCCGACCTCGCGCGGCACGATCAGGCTGCGCTCGGCCGATCCGTCGGCCAAGCCCGTCATCGCGCCGAACTATCTCGCGACCTACGAGGACCGCACCGTGGCGGCCGACGCGATCCGCGTGACGCGGCGCCTGATGCGGCAGCCCGCCCTGCAGCCCTATCGGCCCGAGGAGTATCTTCCGGGTCCGGCCGTCGGCGATGACGATGCCTCGCTGGCCAAGGCCGCCGGCGACATCGGCACCACGATCTTCCATCCGGTCGGCACGGCGAAGATGGGCCTGCCCTCCGATCCGCACGCCGTCGTCGACGAGCGGTTGCGGGTCATCGGCCTGCAGGGGCTGCGGGTGATCGACGCGTCGGTCATGCCGACCATCACGTCGGGAAACACCAACACACCGACGATCATGATCGCCGACAAGGCGGCAGCAATGGCCCTCGCTGACAACAGGTAAGGAGGTTCTCGTGCGCAACAGGATTCTGGGAGTTATCGCGGCGCTCGGCCTTGCGGTGCCGGTCGTGGCGGCGGCGCAGCAACCGACGACGCTGCGGGTCGTGGCGCACTCGGATCTGAAAATCCTCGATCCGATCTGGACCACGGCGTTCATCGTTCGCAACCACGGCTACATGATCTACGACACGCTGTTCGCGCTCGACGGCGACCTCAGGATCAAGCCCCAGATGGT
>LSKJ01000484.1 GCA_001557035.1 Rhodospirillaceae bacterium CCH5-H10
GTTGATCGCCGTGAACGCCTTCACCACCGGCTCGCGCGCTGGAAGTCGGGCAAGCCCCTCTCGCCCATCGACGGCATGCCGCTCGCCATCAAGGACCTGCTCGAAACGAAGGACATGCCGACCCAGATGGGCTGCGAGGCCTTCAAGGGCAACTTCCCCAAGCGCGACAATGCCGCCGTCTGGGCGCTGCGCCAGGCGGGCGCGGTCATCCTTGCCAAGGCTGTGACGGCCGAGCTGGGCGGCTCGCATCCCGGCGCCACGACCAATCCGTTCGATGCGACGCGCACGCCGGGTGGCTCCTCTTCCGGTTCGGCGGCGGCCGTCGGCGCCAACATGGTGCCGGCCGCCATCGGCACGCAGGTCGGCGGCTCGATCATCCGCCCCGCCGCCTATTGTGGGAACTACGCGCTGAAGCCGACACAGGGCGGCATCAATCGCGGCGAGCGCCAGGCAACCAGCCAGAGCACGCACGGGCCGCACGCCAATTCACTGCAGGACATGTGGCAGGTCGCGATCGAGATCGCCCGGCGCGCCGGCGGCGATCGCGGCGAGGTCGGCCTGATGGGTCCCTCGACACTACCCGCCGCCGTGAAGCCCAATCGCCTCGTCGTGCTGGAGACCGAGGGCTGGGTCGAGGTCGACGACGCGACCAAGGCCGCCTTCGACGGCGTGCTCAAGCAGCTGCGCGACGCCGGTGTCGAGCTGATTCGCCGCAAGGATCATCCCTGGGTCGAGGCGCTGGAACAGTCGATCGCCAACGGCCGCAACGTCTGCGGTGGCGTCACAGGCTGGGAAAATCGCTGGGGACAGCGCGGCATCGTCGACAACAATCCGGCCGGCGTCAGCGAGCGTGCCAAGGCGACGCTTGCGAAGGCCGAGACGATGTCGCTCGACGATTATCGCATGGCGCTGCTGGCTCGCGAGAACGCCCAGCGCATGCACGCGACCATGGCGCCGCTCGCAGACGCCGCGATCACGCTCGCCTGCCCCGGCCCCGCGCCGGTCTGGTCCGGAGACGTGCCCGGCCAGCCACTGGCGCCGCGTCCGACCGGTGACTTCGTGTTCAATGCTCCCAGCTCGATGCTGTTCGCGCCGGTCGTCACCCTGCCGCTGATGAGCGTCGGCGGCCTGCCGGTTGGCCTGCAGCTGATGGGCCAGCAGCACGAGGACGCCCGCATGACCGGCCTCGCGCGCTGGTTCGACGAGACCCTGACGCGGGTCTCGGCCTGATCGCTACACCGGCTGGATACCGAGCGCGACGATGCGCGGGATGAGCGTCTTCTTCAGACGCTCGTAGTCCGCCATGACTTCCTCGTGGGGCATCGGCTTCTCCACGAGGGCGAAGCTGTCCATCATCTTCTTGCCGGGCTCGGAATCGGCGGCCGCGACCCAGAGGTCCGACATCCGCTTCACGACGTCCTTCGGGGTCGCCGCCGGCGCGGCGAGCGCCAGCCAGCCCGACACGGTGAAGGCGTCCTCCATGAAGCCCTGCTCCTGCGAGGTCGCCACGTCGGGAAACACGCGCGCGCGCACCTTCGACGGCGCGGCGATGCCACGAACATCGCCCTTCACGATCAGCGCGTTCATCGCCTGCGGGCTGCCCATGGCGGCCTGAAGCTGGCCCGCCCCCATGTCCTGCCACATCGGCGCCTCGCCCTTGTAGGTGACGACCTCCATGGTGAGCCCGTACTTCTCGTTCAGCGTCTGCGCGAAGATGTGTGCCGAGGAGCCCAGCGCCCACGAGCCGAAGTTGACCTTGTTCTTCTTGGCGTATTCGATGAACGACTTCAGGTCCTTGACCTCGGCCGGCAGCGACTTGTGGACGACGACCGGCAGCACGCCCGAGGAGGTACCCGAGACGACGGTGAAGTCCTTGTCCGGGTCGAAGCCCAGAGTCTTGAACATCACCCGGTTCTGGATGAGCGTGCTCGAGACCGAATGCAGGAAGGTATAGCCATCGGCCGGTGCACGGGCGACCAGCGCCGCGCCGATGTTGCCACTGGCGCCGGGCTTGTTGTCGACGATCACCTGCTGGCCCGTGGCCTGGCTGACGGACTGGCCGAAGGCACGGGCGATGCCGTCGGTGAGACCGCCGGCCGGAAAGTTGACGACGATGGTGATCGGCTTGTTCGGCCACGCAGCCCCCTGCGCGCGCACGATCGACGGCGCGGCGAGGATCAGGCCGGCGCTTGCACCGGCGCGCAGGATGCCGCGACGGGTGGTGATTACTTTGGTCATTGGCTCAAGGCCTCCCAGTTTCGTTTTTGTGCGGCGATGCATAGCGGCTGACTTTGTCAGGAGCTAGGCTGTGTATCTGCACCTATCTCCGCACGGCGAAACGCGAGGCCGCTGGGCGGGGCAGGCAGAGATTGCTAAGACCACCCGTCCGAAACGGGTCTCACCAGGGAAGAACGTCCATGTCCGACGCTGTCATTCGCTCCAAAGAGGGGCGCATCGGAATTCTCACCATCAACAATCCGCCGGTGAATGCGCTGGCGTCGGCCGTCCGCGCCGGCATCAAGGAAGGCGTCGAGGCGTTCGGCCAGGATTCCAGCGTCGATGCGATCGTCCTGATCGGCGGCGGCCGCACCTTCATCGCCGGCGCCGACATCCGCGAGTTCGGCAAGCCGCCGTCGGGGCCGAACCTGAACGACGTGATCTCCACGATGGAGAATTCGCCCAAGCTGATCGTGGCGGCCCTGCACGGCACGCCGCTGGGCGGTGGCCTCGAGACGGCGCTGGGCGCGCATTATCGCGTGTCGCTGCCCACCACGCGCATGGGCCTGCCGGAAGTGCATCTGGGTCTCCTTCCCGGCGCCGGCGGCACGCAGCGCCTGCCGCGCCTCACCGGCGCCAAGTACGCGCTCGACGCCATGCTCTCGGGCCGCCACATCCCGGCACCCGAAGCCAAGAGCAGGGGCATCGTCGACGCCATCGTCGAGGGCGACCTGCTGAAGGGAGCGATCGCCCACGCCGAGATGCTGCTGGCCCAGAAGGCGCCGCTGCGCCGCGTTCGCGACCTCAGCGTCAACCTGGAATCGCCCGACCTGTTCGCCGAGACCGAGAAGTCGATCGCCCGCAAGGCGCGCGGCTTCAAGGCGCCCTGGAACATCATCAAGACGGTGCAGGCTGCCGTCGAGCTGCCGTTCGACGAGGGCATGAAGCGCGAGCGCGAGCTGTTCACTGAACTCCTGACCTCCAGCGAATCGGCGGCGCAGCGCTACTACTTCTTCGCCGAGCGCGAGGCCGCCAAGGTCAAGGACGTGCCGGCCGACACGCCTCAGCGCGAGATCAAGTCCGGCGGCATCATCGGGGCCGGCACGATGGGCGGCGGCATCGCCATGAACTTCGCCAACGCGGGCGTCCCCGTCACCCTGCTGGAGACCAGCCAGGAAGCGCTCGACCGTGGCCTCAAGACGATCCGCACCAACTACGAGAACACCGCCAAGCGCGGCGGCATGAAGGCGGAAGACGTCGAGAAGCGCATGGCGCTGATCACGCCGACCCTCGACTACAACGCCCTCAAGGACGCCGATGTCATCATCGAGGCGGTGTTCGAGACGATGGAAGTCAAGGAGACCGTCTTCAAGAAGCTCGACGAGGTCGCCAAGCCGGGCGCCATCCTGGCCACCAACACCTCGGGCCTCGACGTCAACCAGATCGCCTCCTACACCAAGCGGCCTGGCGACGTGATCGGCATGCACTTCTTCTCGCCGGCCAACGTCATGAAGCTGCTGGAGAACGTGCGCGGCAAGGCGACCGAGAAGGACGTCATCGCCACGGTCATGTCGTTCTCCAAGAAGATCGGCAAGATCCCGGTCCTCGTCGGCGTCTGCGAGGGCTTCGTGGGTAACCGCATGCTGCGCATGCGCGGCATCCAGTCGGCCTACATGATGGAGGAAGGCGCCCTTCCCCAGCAGATCGACAAGGTCGTCTACGACTACGGCTTCCCGATGGGCCCCTTCGCGATGAGCGACCTCGCCGGCAACGACGTGGGCTGGCGCATCCGCCAGGGCAAGAAGGAGAAGGAAAAGCGCAACGTGCGCTACACCGGCTACGTCGCCGATGCGATCTGCGAGCTGGGCCGCTTCGGCCAGAAGACAGGCGCGGGCTACTACAAGTACAATCTGCCCGACCGCACGCCGATCCCCGATCCGGAAGTCGAGAAGATCATCGAGGAGACCTCGAAGAAGCTCGGCATCACTCGCCGCGCCATCTCCGACCAGGAGATCCTGGAACGCGCGCTCTATCCGATGGTGAACGAAGGCGCCAAGATCCTCGAAGAGGGCATGGCCCAGCGCTCGCTCGACATCGACGTGATCTGGGTCAACGGCTACGGCTGGCCGGTCTATCGCGGCGGCCCGATGTGGTGGGCCGACAACGTGGTCGGCCTCAAGACCATCCACGACGCGCTGCTGAAGTACCGCGACGCGTCGGGCGACCCGTTCTGGGAGCCGGCTCCGCTGCTCAAGAAGCTGGTGCAGGAAGGCAAGAAGTTCTCTAGCGTCTGATCCAACAACCCTCCCCCGTCAGCGGGGGAGGTGGCTCGCGCGCAGCGCGAGACGGAGGGGTCAGGGGCCGCACGACCGCTGCCTCTGACCCCTCCGCCCCGCTTCGCGTGGCACCTCCCCATTTGAATGGGGAGGAACCAAAAAAGAGAGAGAGGAAGTTTCAAATGGCTGATGCAGTAATCGTCTCCACCGCCCGCACGCCGATCGGCAAGGCGTTCCGCGGCGTGTTCAACGACACCCACGGCGCCGACATGGGCGCGCACGTGATCAAGCACGCCGCCGAGCGCGCCAAGGTCGACCTCGGCGAAGTCGAGGACGTGATCCTGGGCTGCGCCGCGCCGGAAGGCACCACGGGCTCCAACGTCGCCCGCGTCTCGGCGATGCGCGCCGGCGCCCCGGTCAGCGTCTCGGGCGTGACCGTCAACCGCTTCTGCTCCTCGGGCCTGCAGACCATCTCGATGGCCGCCCAGCGCGTGCTGGTCGACAAGGTGCCGGTGATGATCGCCGGCGGCCTCGAGTCGGTGTCGCTGGTCCAGGGTCCTCCGGGCGGCAACAAGAACCGCCTCGTGAACCCGTGGGTGCAGGAACACGTTCCGGGCATCTACCACGCCATGATCACGACGGCCGACACGGTCGCCGCCCGCTACAAGATCAGCCGCGAGGCGCAGGACGAGTACTCGCTGCAGAGCCAGCTGCGCACCGCGGCCGCCCAGCAGGCCGGCAAGTTCGATGACGAGATCGTGGCGATGGAGACCACGATGCTGGTCACCGACAAGAACACGAACCAGACCTCCAAGAAGACCGTCAAGCTCGCCAAGGACGAAGGCAACCGTCCCGACACGACGTTGGAGGGCCTGGCCAAGCTGCAGCCGGTCGCCGGTCCCGACAAGTGGATCACCGCCGGAAACGCCAGCCAGCTCTCGGACGGCGCCTCGGCCTCGGTCATCATGAGCGATGCCGAAGCCGCCAAGCGTGGCCTGAAGCCGCTCGGCATCTACAAGGGCCTCGTCGTCGCCGGCTGCGAGCCGGACGAGATGGGCATCGGCCCGGTCTACGCGATCCCGAAGCTGCTGAAGCGGTTCGGCCTCAAGATGGACGACATCGACCTGTGGGAACTGAACGAGGCCTTCGCGGTGCAGGTGCTCTACTGCCGCGACAAGCTCGGCATCCCCAACGAGAAGCTGAACGTCAACGGCGGCTCGATCTCGATCGGCCATCCGTTCGGCATGACCGGCGCGCGCTGCACCGGCCACGCCCTCATCGAGGGCCGTCGCCGCAAGGCCAAGAACGTCGTCGTGACGATGTGCATCGGCGGCGGCATGGGCGCCGCCGGCCTGTTCGAGGTCGTGCAGTAAGCCACTGCTGACGATTCGAGAAGCGAGCCTCCTCCGCCCCGGCGGAGGGGGCTTTTTCTTTGCGTCAGCCCAGCATGACGTCGAGGAACATCATCACCACAAGCCCGACCATGAGGCCGACCGTGCCGTGGTTCTCGAAGCCGCGGCGATGGGTCTCCGGAATGATCTCGTCGCTGATGACGAAGATCATCGCGCCGCCGGCATAGGCGAGCCCCCAGGGCAGCAGCGACTGCGCGATGGTGACGGCGCCGGCCCCCAGCAGCCCGCCGACCGGTTCCACCAGTCCCGTCAGCAGCGCGACCAGGAATGCCTGCCCCTTGCTGTAGTTCAAGGTGAGCAGAGCGACCGCCACGGCCAGCCCCTCCGGCATGTTCTGCAAGCCGATGCCGATCGCCAGCGCTATCGCCTTCCCGAGATCGTCGCCCCCGAAGCCGACGCCGACCGCCAGCCCCTCGGGAAAGTTGTGCAGGGTGATCGCGATGACGAACAGCCAGATGCGCCGGAAGCGCGGCGCGTCCGGCCCCTGGCGACCCATGATGAAATGCTCGTGCGGCAGGGTGCGGTGAACCAGCCACAGGCTGGCGGCGCCGAGCAGGATGCCGGCGATCACAAGCGTGACGGCGCCCAGCTTTGTCGCCCCCTGCTCCTGCGCCACGTCGATGCCGGGAATGATCAGCGAGAAGAACGAGGCCGCGAGCATCACGCCGGCGGCGAAGCCCAGCATGACGTCCTGCGCCTGCTCCGACATCTTCCGGATCACCAGGATCGGAATCGCTCCGATCGCGGTGGCGAGGCCGGCACACAGGCTGGCCAGTGCTCCGGCAAGGACGGGCGAGGCCGATGCGAACGAGGAAAACATGCCAACTCCCTCACCAGAACAGACAATGGCCTGGCGAGAGAGCGGGACCCCGCGCCGAAGCGCGATGAAGCGACTATAGCTTAGATCAGCGCCGGTTGCGGCGCAGATCCTCCTCGTCCTTCCACATCATGAATTGCGGGCCGAGATCGGAGATCTTGGTCGCGCCGATCTGCGCCATGCTGATGTCGACCTCGCGCCGGAAGATCTGCAGCGCCTTGGCCGCGCCCGGAATGCCGCCCGCCGTCACGCCGTACAGGGTCGGCCGGCCGACGAACACGAACTTGGCACCCATGCAGAGCGCAATGATGGCGTCGAGGCCACGGCGCACGCCGCCGTCGAACATCACCGTCATCTTGTCGCCGACCGCGTCGCGGATCGCCGGCAGCACCTCGAGCGGCGATGGCGCCAGGTCGAGCTGACGCGCACCGTGATTGGAGACCATGACGCCGTCGACACCCAGCGCGTGCGCCCGGATCGCGTCGTCGGGATGCATGATGCCCTTCAGGACGAAGTTGCCCTTCCACAGCTCGCGGAAGCGCTCGACGTGCTTCCACGTCATCGGCGCACGATTCTGGTAGGCGACCAGGTCCGCCACCTTGTCGGCCGTGGCGTCCGGGCCGGCATACTTCGCCCAGTTGTCGAAATACGGCGTGCCGTGCTTCAGCCACTGCATCATCCAGGCCGGATGCAGCAGCGCCTCGAACTTGGTCTTCCACGTGAGCTTCAGCGGGCGCGCCCAGCCGTTGCGCGTGTTGCGCTCGCGGTTGGAGCCTTCCGGTACGTCGACGGTGAAGACCAGCGTCCGGAGGCCGGCATCGGCGGAGCGCTTGATGAGGTCTTCCGAGACGGCCTGGTCCTTGGCGGAATAGAGCTGGTACCAGCCATGATCGGGTGCCAGCTTGCCGAGATCCTCGATCGAGCCGGTGCTGGAGCCCGACATGATGAACGGCACGTTGGCGTCGCGCGCGGCCTCGGCCAGCATCAGGTCGGCACCGTGGCGGAACAGGCCGGCGAGCCCCGTGGGGGCGATGCCGATGGGGCTGGAATAGGTCCGGCCGAACAGGGTCGTGGACTGGTCGCGCACCGAGACGTCGACCAGGTAGCGCGGCACGATGCGCGCCTTGCGGAAGGCCTGCTCGTTGGTGACGAGACCGACTTCGTCGTCGGTGCCACCCTCGATGAAGTCGTAGGCGATCTTGGGCAGCCGCTTCTTGGCGAGCTTGCGCAGGTCCTCGATATTGACGACGTCTTCCATTGATCATGACTCCCGCTTGACGCCAATTTTGCCGTTCTTTGAAGGCGCGGGCCAGCGATGTTAGACGGGCGTCCATGCAAATCAGGCACGCAAAACCGGACGACGACGCCCAGCTCGCCCTCCTCCTGGAGGAGCACGAGCACCATTACGGCAACCCCGTCGCCCGAGGTGCAGGTGAGGCCGGCGCCGCCTTCCTCACCGCCGCCCCGCCTGGCGGTACGATGTGCCTGGTCGCGGAGCGGGACGGGATGCTCCTCGGCTTCGCCATCCTCAATCCGTACTTCCCCGGCCCGAACCTCAGCCACGGGCTGTTCCTCAAGGAACTCTATGTCGGTGGCTCCGCACGTTCTGCGGGAGTAGGCGAGAGACTGATCGAAGGCATCCGGGCGCTGGCCCGCGAGCGCGGCGACACGAGGGTGATCTGGACAACCGGGGAGGGAAATTCCGGCTCGCAGCGCTTCTACGACCGTCTTGGCATGCGGCGAGAGAAAAAGGTCTATTACGTGATGGACCCTTGAGTTAGCGTTGCCGGAAGAACGAAACGAAAGGGAGGCTGCGGCATGGAGTTGACCGACCAGCAGATCGAGCAATTCGATCGCGACGGGTTCCTCGTCTTCCCCGACCTGTTCGACCGCAACGAAGTGGCCGTCCTCCGTCGCGAAGTCGCCCGGCTCTCCGGCGTCGAAAGCGAGGAGGTCGTCCGCGAGCATACCGGCGGCGTCCGCACCATCTTCCGGGTCCACGAGAACGACGGACCGACCCGCTCGAAGCCCTTCCACGCGCTGGTCCGCACGCCGCGCCTGCTGCGGCCGGTGCAGCAGGTGCTGAAGGACGACGGCGTCTACGTCTATCACACCAAGATCAACACCAAGCCGGCCATCGAGGGCACGGTCTGGCAATGGCATCAGGATTACGGCTCCTGGATGCGCGACGGATGCCGGAAGCCCGACATGGCGACCTTCAACCTGATGATGACCGACACGACGGAGATGGGCGGCGCGCTTTATCTCATTCCGGGCAGCCACAAGATCGGCCGCATCGAGCCGGTCTACGACGAATCGACGTCGTACAAATTCTGGGCAATGCCGAAGCAGCGCATGATCGAGATCCTGAAGAGCTCGCCCGAGCCCGTCGCCGTCACCGGCCGCGCCGGTACCTGCGTGCTGTTCCATTGCAACGTGCTGCACGCCTCCGGCCACAACCTCTCGGCCGACGACCGCTGGCACATCTACGTCTCGTGCAACACCGTCGCCAACAGGCCGGCGCTCGGCGACAATCCGCGACCCGATTGGGTCGTGTCGCGCAACTGGCATCCCCTGCCCCTCGAGGCGGACGACGGGGTCCTGAAGGCGGCGTGATCTCGAAGTCACGCCCCAGGAACGCCTCTCGTTGATTCGCCGGTACCTTCCCGAGATCGACACGCTGCGCGCCATCGCGGTGACGCTGGTCGTCCTGTTCCATGCCTATCCGGGCCTCGTGCCGACCGGCTTCCTGGGCGTCGACATCTTCTTCGTCATCTCCGGCTACGTGATCTCGCGCGCCTACCTGTTTCCGGTCCTGGAACGTCGAACCACGCTGGGCGACTTCTATTCCTCCCGCTTCCGACGGCTCGCGCCGGCCCTCTTCCTGACCGTGATGCTCACGTCTCTCGCGAGCTTCGTGCTGCTGAAGCCGGCCGATCTCGCGATCTTCGGGCAGTCGCTCCTCCTGCAGCCTTTCTATCTCCAGAACTTCAGTTTCTGGCTCGGAGGCGACGCGCTCACGCCACCGCTGGCCAATCCGCTCCTGAATACCTGGAACCTGGCGGTCGAAGAGCAGTTCTACCTGCTCCTCGCGGGACTCTGCCTGCTGACGGCCACGCGCCGCCAGTTCTTCTGGCCGCTCCTGATCGGCGCCGCCGCGCTGTCGTTCGTCTTCTACCTCGTCTTCGGCACGATGGGCGTTTCACCGCACAGCGCCTTCTTCCTGCTGCCCGGACGATTCTGGCAACTGGGACTGGGCGTCCTGGTCTTCTGCGCGGTCCGCAAGGTCCGGGAAGCCCCCCAGCCGCCCCGTCGCTTGCTGTCGATCGTCCTGGTGGGCACGATTCTGATCGCCCCTCTCGTGCCGGCCCCTGCGGGCTCAATGGCCGTCACACTCAAGACGCTGGTGGCCTGCCTCGCCACCGCAGGCGCGCTCGCTCTGTTCGAACTCGACAGGGAACACTACGCCGTCCTTCGGGTGAGAGCGATCCGCTACGTCGGCAAGATCTCCTACGCCCTCTACCTCTGGCACTGGCCGCTGTTGTCGCTCGCCGTGGCCGTGCAGGGCCGACTGCTCACGCCCGTCGAGGCGACCATGGCCCTGATCCTTGCGGGGCTCCTGGCAAGCCTTACCTATCACCTGATCGAGATGCCGATCCGCATGCGCCGCGTGGTCCGCAACCGGCGCGTCCTGCTGGTCGTCCTTCTGCTGGCGTCGACCGCCGTACTCGCCATCGCGATGGCCATCCTCCTCACCAGCGGCACCTTTCGATAGCCGCTACCGTTCCTTGCCCGTTTAAGGAGACCTTTCCCTCGTGTCGTCGCCCCGCGTCGAGCCCCCGAAGGCCCTGATCCTCCACCAGTACGATTTCTCGAACTTCGCCGAAAAGGCGCGGCTGATGATGGGGTTCAAAGGCCTCAGCTGGCGCGCCGTCGAGATTCCACCCATCGCCCCCAAGCCCAAGCTCACGCCGTTGACGGGCGGCTATCGCCGCACGCCCGTTCTGCAGGATGGCGCCGACGTCTGGTGCGACACGAAGCTGATCGCGCAGGAGTTGGAGCGGCGCAGGCCGCATCCCACCTTTTATCCCGCGAAGACGGCGGGCACGGCCGAGGCCATTGCCTGGTGGGCCGAGCAGCAGTTCATGCGGCCGACGGCGCTTTACGTCTCGGGCATCAATGCCGACCACATGCCCGAGGGACTACACGCCGATCGCGCCAGGTTGCACGGCCTGCCGATGCCGTCGATCGAGGCGGTGCGCAAGGCCGCGTACCGCAACCTCCAGCTCGTGCGGCCGCAGGTGAAATGGATCGCCGACATGCTGGCCGACGGGCGGCCCTTCCTGCTGGGCGACACGCCCTGCATCGCCGACTTCGCGACCTATCACGTCGTCTGGTTCTTCCGCGGCCGCCACATCGACTGCCGCGAGCTGCTGAACGCCTATCCGCGCCTGCTGGCCTGGCGCGACCGCATGGCCGCGATCGGCCACGGCAATCGCCTGAACATCGACGCCGACGAAGCGCTGGCCGAGGCGCGCACCGCGACGCCCGCAACGCCGCGCCCGTCACAACCGCAGGAAGGCGATCCCCTCCCCGGCCAGCGCGCCCGCGTGCGCGCCAGCGACAACGCCAGGGACTGGATCGAGGGCGAGGTCCACTTCATCGACCCCGACGAGATCGCCCTCCTGCAAGAGAACGACGAGGTCGGCCAGGTGGCCGTGCACTTTCCGCGGCTCGGATATGATTGGCGGCCAATAAGTTAAAGGTCCCTCGCTGCGCTCGGGATGACAACATTGTTGGCCGTGCCGTAGTGCGTCGGCGCACGTTCGGTGATCCGCCAAAATTGTCATCCCGAGCGTCAGCGAGGGACCCTTACTTCTTAGTGAACCGCTCGATCCCCAGCCCATCGATCGGCGTGTTGGTCGAGCCGGTCGCCACCAGCTCTGCCATCATCGCGCCGGTGCCCGGTCCGAGCTGGAACCCATGTGTCGAGAAGCCGAATTGGTGGAACACACCCTCGGAGGTCGAACTCTTGCCGACCACGGGAATACCGTCGGGCATGTAGGCTTCGATGCCGGCCCAGGCACGCACGATGGTGGCCTCGTGCATCGCCGGGAACAGCTCCCATACGGTACGGGCGCTGATCGCGAGCCTCTCCCAGTCGAGCACCGTCTCGTTGCTGTCGCGATAGGGCGTGGACAGATGCCCGCCGCCGATCACGACGGTGCCGTTCCCGAGCTGCTTGAAGGAAAGCTTGCGGCCGCGAAGGATGACGACCGGCTTGATGAAGGCCGGCAGGCGGCTGGTCACCATCAGCATCGGCGCGACGACGGCGAGCGGCACCGGCTCGCCCAGCATGGCGGCGATGCGGTCGGCCCAGGCGCCGGCAGCGTTCACGATCTTCGGCGCCTCGAAGTCGCCCACGCTCGTCTCGACGCGCCAGTTGGCGCCGACGCGCGCGAGGCCGGTGACGGTCACGCCCTCGATCACCTCGGCGCCCTTCTCGACCGCACGGCAGCGAAACGCCTGCGTCGTGCGGAAGGGATCGGCGGCGCCGTCGCGGCGCGAGACCACGCCGCCGGGGCAATGCTCGGACACGGCCGGCACGAGACGGCGCAGCTCGGCAGCATCGATCAGCTCCTCATGCGCGAAGCCACGCAGATTGAGGTCCTCGACGCGCGCGCGAAAACTCGCCAGCTCGGTCTCGTTCTCGGCGACCAGTACGGTGCCTTCGCTTTCGAAACCGCAATCGTCGCCGACCAGCTCCTCGATACGTTCCCAGATGTCCATCGACGAGATCGACAGCGGGATCTCATGGATGTCACGCGCGAGCTGGCGCACGCCGCCCGCGTTCACGCCCGAGGCGTGGCGTCCGGCATAATCCTTCTCGATCAGCATCGGCTTCAGACCGCGCAACGCCAGATGCAGCGCCGTCGAGCAGCCATGGATGCCGCCGCCGATGATCACCACATCGGCTGTGCGCGCCATCCTAGCGCTCCACGGCCTTGCGTTCGGCCTCGCTGATCGGCAGCGAGGCGAGCTCGGCCAGGGTGATCGGCTTAACCGGCGGACGCAGACGGTAGTAACCGACCTCGTCGGGCGTCATCTTGCGTTCGGCCGCGATCAGTTCGGTGACGGTGAGACCGCACAGCCTGCCCTGGCACGGACCCATGCCGCAGCGCAGGAAGGCCTTCATCTGGTTCGGTCCCTCGCAGCCCATGCGCGCCGTGTCGCGCACCTGCTTCGCCGTGACCTCCTCGCAGCGGCAGGCGATCGTGTCGCCCTCGGGCTGGCGGAAGGATTCGGCCGGGCGGTTCAGCCAGTCGAGGAAGGACCGGCCCATCTCCTCACGCTGCAGGCTCTGGCGGATCGCCTGCGTGTCCGGCACGACGGCGTCGGGCTTCAGCGCTCGCACCGCGGCGATGGCGGCGATGCGGCCACGCTCGGCGGCGGCGGTCCCGCCCGCGATGCCGGCACCGTCACCCGCCACGGCGATGCCGGGCACGGAGCTGCCGAAGTCATTGTCGAGCACCGGCACGAAGCAGAGCTGACGGTCGTTCCACACATGCGCGACGCCCGCCGCATTGGCGAGATTGACGTTGGGCACGACGCCCTGGTGCAGCAGCAGCAGGTCGACCGGCAGACGCTTCGTGCCCCGGGCGCCGGAGAAGACGACTTCGCGCACGCGATCGGTGCCCACCGCCTTGAGCGTGTCGACGCGATGGATCGGCACCCTGGCGCGGACTTCCTTCAGCAACGCCAGTCCCTTGGCGAAGTACGGCGACAACGCGAAGTCGGGCAGATGGAACATCGCCTGCAGCCAGTTGCGGCGCGGCGTGGTGTCGAGGATCGCGTCGACCTTGCCGGCGGCGCGCAGCGTCTGCGCCGCCAGCAGCCAAAGCAGCGGCCCGCCGCCCGCCAGCACGGTCCGCCCCGAGGCGACCAGCCCCTGCGCCTTCAGCGCCGTCTGCGCGCCACCGGCCGTCATCACGCCCGGCAGGGTCCAGCCGGGAATGGGAAACGGCCGCTCCTGCGAGCCGGTGGCGATGATGACGCGGCCGGCCTCGATCATGCGCGCCTTGCCGCCGATCGAGACGCCGACGATGCGCTGCCGGTCGAGGCTCCACACCGTGGCGCCGTTCACGATCAGCGCGCCGCTCGCCTTTGCTTCGTCGGCGAGCTTCGCGCCGTCCCAGTAATCCTCACCCAGGATCGCGCGGTCCTTCACGGGTGTCGAGGTGATGGCGCGGTAGATCTGGCCGCCGACGCCGGGATTCTCGTCGAACAGCACGGTCGACACGCCCGCACGCGCGGCCAAAGCGGCGGCAGCGAGACCAGCCGGTCCACCGCCGATGACGACGAGTTCGTAGGATGGGGCAAGGTCGGCGGCGTTCATTGCGCACTCCCGACGGACGAAAGCCTGTCACCCTGAGCGCAGCGAAGGGCCTTTCCTGATCCGCAAAGGTCCCTCGCTCCGCTCGGGATGACAATGTGCGCGATGTTCGAGGAAGGGGTCATCGCCCGGCCTCCCGGCGGCCGAGCTGAGTCTCGACCTTCATGCCCTCGCGCACCGGGATCAGGCAGCCCTGGCGGCTGCCGACGCCGTCGACGGTGACGAGACAGTCGAAGCACACGCCCATCAGGCAATAGGGCGCCCGTTGCGCGCCGGTGACCGGCGTGGTGCGGCAATGGCCGATGCCGGCGGCGAGCAGCGCGGCGGCGACCGTGTCACCCGAGCGCGCGCTCACGGGTTTGCCGTCGACTAGGATGCCGACGGAAGGGCTGTTGTCAGCCAGCCGCTTGAACATGGAACCTCCGGGCACTGAAAGGAGCGACGAGCGAGGCGTCGAGGGCGCCGCGCGCGATCATCGGCGCGATGGTGAGCGCATGGTTGGCGGCCAGCGTGACGCCCGAATGGCAGCACACGGTGAAGGCGCCGGGATGGGTCTTCGACTCGTCGTAGATGGGGAAACCGTCCTGGGTCATGACGCGGATCGCGCTCCAGGTGCGCACCACGTTGACGTTGGCCAGCAGCGGGAACTGGCGCACGGCGCGCTCGGCCTCGGTGGCGCTGACGCCGATGGTGAGGCCCGACGGATCGACGCTCTCTTCCTTGGAATCGCCGATCATCACCGTGCCCTCGTCGGTCTGGCGAAGCGTGACGACGGGATGGTTGAGGAAGGGCCGCAGCCGCTCGGTGACGACGATCTGCCCCCGCTCCGGCCGCATCGGCGCTTCGAGCCCGACCATCGGGGCCAGCCACATGTTGGCGTTGCCGGCGGCCAACGCGACCTTGGCCGCCCGGATCTCGCCGTGCGGCGTCGTGAGCCGGAACTCGCCGCCTTCCTTCACGATGTTCTCGACACGATGACTCGGCAGATAGGTAACGCCGCGTGCATTGAGCGCCGTGTGCAGGGTGCGGAACAGGCGCAGCGAATTCACGTGCCCGTCGAGTTCGCAGAAGCTGCCGCCCACGACCTCCGGGCCGATGTCGGGCAGCATCGCCTTCACCTGGTCGTGGGTCAGGATCTCGGTCTTGTAATCGAGGATGCCAGGCTGATTGTGGAGGCGCTTCAAGATGTTGGCGCGCGCCTCCAGCTCCTTCTCCGACAGGCAGAGATGGAAACCGCCGGGCCGCTGGAACGAGACGTCGAGGCCGGTCTCCTGCTTCAGCAGGTCCGAGAAGCCTCGCCAGGCGTGGGACGAACGGATGGTCCAGCCGGCATAGGGCGCGAGGCCCAGCCCCTTGCTCTGGACCCAGACCAGCGCGAAGTTGCCGCGACTGGCCCGCACCGCGCGGTCGCCCTCGTCGAGCACGACGACCTTGCAGCCCTCGCGCGCCAAGCCCCAGGCAGTGGCGACGCCGACCAGGCCGCCGCCCACGACCGCGACATCGTACTCTTCAGCGGCCATGGCTGGCGCTCCTTCCCACGAGCATGCGTTCGAGGCCGAAGGCGCGATCCAGGATCACGAGTGCCACGACGGTGACGGCGATCACGCAGGCCGACACCGACGTCACCAGCGGATCGATATTGTCCTGGATGTAGAGGAACATGCGCACCGGCAAAGTCTCTGTCCCGGGCGCGGCGATGAAAACGGTCATCGTGAGCTCGTCGAAGGAATTGATGAAGGCCAGCGCCCAGCCGCTCACGAGGCCGGGCAGCACCAGCGGCAGGGTTATGCGGCGCAGGACGACGCTCTCGCTGGCACCGAGCGACACCGCGGCGTGCTCGATCGAGCGGTCGAGCCCGACCGCCGAGGCGAGCGTGAGGCGCAGCGCGAACGGCAGCACGACCACGATGTGCGACAGCACGAGCCCGGCGAAGGTGCCGCCGAGCCCGATCTGGGTGAAGAACCGCAGGAAGGCGATGCCCAGCACGAGATGCGGGATCATCAGCGGCGACATGAAGAGCGCCGTCATCGCCTCGCGGCCGGGAAAGCGGTAGCGCGCGATGGCCAGCGCCGCCGGCACCGAGATCGCCACCGCGATCGCCGAGGAGATCGCGCCCAGCCACAGGCTGCGCCAGAAGGCGGAGACGAACTCGGGGTAGCGCGCGATGGCGTAGAACCAGCGCAGCGACCAGCGGTCGGTCGGGAACGAGAGATAACCCTCGGGCGTGAAGGCTACGAAACAGACGACCAGGATCGGCGCCAGCATGAAGGCGACGAACAGCGTATGGTAGGCGAGCGCGAGAGGGCCGTTGCGGCTCATGCGAAGACCTGCGCGTAACGCCGCTCGACGAGCCGGTTGGTGCCCCAGATGATCGCGACCAGCGCCGCCAGCAACAACACCGCGACAGCCGCGCCCAGTGGCCAGTTGAGCGTATTCAGGAACTCGTCATAGGCCAGGGTCGACGCGACCTTGAGACGACGGCCGCCGATGATCGCCGGCGTCGCGAACGCGCTGGCGGCCAGTGCGAAGACGATGACGGCGCCGGATAGGATGCCCGGCATGACCTGCGGCAACACGATGCGCCGCAGCACGGTGAAAGGTCCCGCCCCCAGCGCCACGGCCGCGTTCTCGATCTGCGGGTCGAGGCGCTGCAGCGAGGCCCAGACGGCCAGCACCATGTAGGGCATCAGCACATGCGCCAGCGCGATCACGATGCCGGTCTCGGTGAACATGAAGGGCAGCGGCGCGGAGATGAGACCCATGCCCATCAGCGCCTTGTTCACCAGCCCCGAATTGCCGCCGAACAGCAGCGCCCATCCGAGCGTGCGCGCGACCACCGTGATCAGCAGCGGCCC
>LSKJ01000485.1 GCA_001557035.1 Rhodospirillaceae bacterium CCH5-H10
CCGACGCCCGCCGCGACCATGGCGCAGACTGCGTCGAGACTGCCGACGCGGACGCGCAGCCGCAGCGCACGACCCAGCCGGGCGGCCTGCATGGCCACATGTTCGTCGAGTGCCGTGCCGCGCGGCAGGCCGACGAAGTCGAGGTCGACCAAGTCGGCGAACGCGGTCTGGCGCTTGCCCGCGAGGCGATGGTTCGCCGGGACCGCCAGCACCAGCCGATCGGTGCGAAAGGGATGACTCTCCAGTCCGGGAACGAGGGCCGCCTGCGAGCCGATCCCGATGTCGGCGTCGCCGGCCGCGATGGCGGCGCCGATCGCCGGGCTCTCGCGATCCTCCAGATCGATGTCGATCGTCGGATTGGCCGCCAGGAAATCCGCCAGCAGGGCGGGCAGGTGCTCCGAGAGCGCCGAGGTGTTGGCGAGGATGCGGACGCTGCCCTTCAGCCCGCGCGAATAGGCGCCGAGGTCGCCGCGCATCGTTTCGATCTGCTGCAGCACGATGCGGGCATGGTCGAGCAGGCTGCGGCCCGCATCCGTCGGCTCGACGCCGCGCCGCCCGCGCTTCAGCAGGGCAACCCCCAGGACCTCTTCCATGCCGCGGATGCGCGCGCTCGCCGAGGCGAGCGCCAAGTGGGCACGCTCGGCGCCGCGCGTGATGCTGCCGGTCTGGGTCACGAACTGGAAGAGGCGCAGGTCGGTGAAGTCGAAACGCATGGCTGCTTGAGCCTCTGTTTCATCCGAAGGCAGGTTCCGTATTCTCCACATTGCGGGGCGCCCTGCCAGCTTCCAAGAGTGCTGCATGGTTCTGTCGACACTCGCCTTCGTGCTCGCGGTCTTCCTGCTGGCGGGTTTCACCAAGGGCATCATCGGTCTGGGCCTGCCGACCATTTCGATGGGCCTGCTGGCCCTCGTCCTGTCGCCCGTCGAGGCGGCGGCGCTTCTGATCCTGCCGTCGCTGGTCACCAATGTCTGGCAGATGGTCGACGGTCCCCATCTCCGGACCCTGCTGCGACGGCTGTGGCCCCTCAACCTCGGTGTCTGTCTCGGCACCTGGGCGGGAGCCGCCTTCATCTCGGGGCTCGGCGGCCCCTACGGGGCGCTGGCGCTGGGCATTGCCTTGATGGCCTACGCCGTGTCCGGACTGGCCGCCTTGAAGCTCACGGTTCCGGCATCGTCGGAAGGGTGGCTAGGTCCGCTGGCCGGCGCGGCGACCGGTGCGATCACCGCCGCTACCGGCGTCTTCGTCATTCCGGCCGTGCCGTACCTCCAGGCGATCGGCCTCACCAAGGATGAACTGGTGCAGGCGCTCGGCCTGTCCTTCACGGTCTCGACACTGGCCCTCGCCGCGACCCTGGCGGGCAGCGCCAGCCTCGATCTCGGGCTGGCCTGGCCGTCGTTGGCCGGCGTCGTGGTAGCGCTGGCCGGGATGCGCCTGGGGCAAGCGGTTCGGTCGCGCCTGTCGCCGCAGGCCTTCCGGTTGTGGTTCTTCGCCGGCCTGCTGGCGCTTGGCGCCTATCTCGCAGCGCGCGGGCTCGTCTGACCCGTCAATGGACGGTCGGGGGCTCGGAAGGGTACGGTCGGGAACCCTTTCTATCCTGGAGCGTTTCCATGGCTGTGCACGCCCTCAAGACTTCCAAGGTTGCCAACCTCCGGTCGAACGTGTCGCCCGAAGAATGGCAGGCTCGCGTCGATCTCGCCGCCTGCTACAGGTTGATCGACCTGTACGGCATGTCGGATCTGATCGCGAACCACATCTCGGTGCGGGTGCCGGGCGAGCACGACGCCTTCCTGATCAACGCCTACGGCCTTCTTTACGAAGAGATCACCGCGTCGAGCCTGCTGAAGATCGATCACGAGGGTAACATCCTCAACCGCCCGGAGTTCAGCGGCGGGCTCGAATACGGTGTCAACCGCGCGGGCTTCGTGATCCACAGCGCCATCCATATGGCCAAGCCCGAGGTCGCCTGCGTGATCCACACGCACACCTGGCCGGGCATGGCGGTTTCGACCATGGAATGCGGCCTGCTGCCCAACACGCAGACCTCGATGCGCTTCGCCAGGATCAGCTACCACGACTTCGACGGTGTGGTCCTCGACCTCGCGGCGCGCGAAGCGCTGGTGAAGAGCCTGGGCGACAACAACGCCATGATCCTTCGCAACCACGGTCTGCTGACGACCGGCGCGACGATCCCTGAGGCATTCAACGCCATGCATCGGCTGGAGCTGAGCTGCAAGACGCAGATCGCTGCCATGTCGTGCAACACCAAGCTGATCGACGTCCCCGCCGACGTGGTGGACGCGACCTACAAGAACTATCAGCCGAAGACCCGCCGGCCGTTCGGCCTGCTGGACTGGCCGGCTCTCCTGCGGAAGCTCGACCGGATCGATCCGGGCTTCCGCGACTAATTGGATACACCGCACAGTTCCATACGTGCCTTCGCCGCCGTTGCCAGTGGTTACTGGACGGCGCCGGGGTATCGCGCCGTCGCCTGGTCGCTGACCGGCGGTCTCGTGGTGCTGGGCGCGGCCAATGTCGGCATCGCCCTGTGGCTGAACATCTGGAACAGGGACTTCTTCAACGCCCTCGACAAGCGTGACGTCGGGCAGCTCATGCAGCTGCTCTGGATGCTCGCCGCCATCGTCGCGTCGGCGGGTGTCGCGGTGGCCATCCAGCTTCACGTAAAGCGCCGGTTGCAGATCAACTGGCGATCCTGGCTGTCGCACGTCACCGTCCAGCGCTGGCTGAACGGGGGCCGCCAGTACCAGCTCGGCATGCTGGCCGACGAGGTCGACAATCCCGACGGGCGCATCGCCGAGGACATTCGCGTTTCGACCGAATTGGCCGTCGAGTTCGCCCAGAGCATCCTGCAATGCGTGCTGCAGCTCTTCACCTTCCTCAGCGTGCTGTGGATCCTGTCGGGCACGATGCCGATCAAGCTGTTCGGCTTCGAGTTCAACCTGCCGGGCTACATGGTCTGGGCGGCAGTCGCCTACGCGCTGGTCGGCTCGCTGCTGACCTACTTCCTGGGCCGCGGCCTGATCCATGCCGGCAACGTCCGCCAAGGCCGCGAGGCCGATTTCCGCTCCGGACTGACGCGCGCCCGGGAGCATGCCGAGGGCATCGCCCTGATGCGCGGCGAGGACGACGAGCGCGAGCGGCTGCGCGGCTCGCTGTTCGACCTGCGCTCGGCGTGGAACGTCCAGACGCGCGGACAGGGCAACCTGTCGCTGCTCACCAGTTCGCTGGCCTACCTTGCGCCCATCGTGCCGCTGATCGTCGCCCTGCCGCGCTATCTCGGCGGCGAGATCGCGCTGGGCGGCCTGATGCAGACGGCGCAGGCCTTCTCCAGCGTGCAATGGGCGCTGTCCTGGCTGATCGACAACTTCCCGAAGTTCGCCGAGTGGCGCGCCTCGACCGATCGCCTGGTGCATCTGCACGTGGCGCTTACCGACCTCGAAGAAAGCAGCGAGATGGCAGGGGAGGACCGGATCGTCGTCCATCCGCCGGCCGAATCGGACCGGCTGGTGATGCGCGAGCTCGGCGTGGCCCGGCCGAGCGGCGAGATGCTGGTCGCCGAGGCCGAAGTCGAGATCCAGCGCGCCGAGAGGGTGCTGATCCGCGGCAAGTCGGGCAGCGGCAAGAGCACGATCATGCGCGCGGTTGCCGGGGTCTGGCCGTGGGGCCGCGGTGCCATCCACCTACCGACTGGCGCGATCACCTTCATGCCGCAGAAGCCCTATTTCCCGCTGGGGACGCTGCGCGACGTGATGCTCTATCCGGCCGCGCCGGAAGGCGTCAGCGACGACGTTCTCAAGGACATGCTGCACAAGGTCGGCCTCGATCATCTGCGCGACCGCCTCGACGAGACCGAGCGGTGGGATCACATCCTGTCCGGCGGCGAGCAGCAGCGCGTCGCATTCGCCCGGGTGCTGGTCCAGAGGCCCGACTGGATCTTCATGGACGAGGCCACGTCGGCACTCGACGAGGCGGGCCAGGAGAATGTCATGAAGCTCCTGATCGAGGAGCTGCCGGAGACATCGGTCGTCAGCATCGGCCACCGCCCGGGGCTGGAGGTTTTCCATACGCGCGAGCTCACGCTGGAGCCCGGCGCCGACGGGACGCGGCTTCGGTCCGAAAGCTCCAAGCGCTCGCTGGGCGACCTCTACCGCAAGATGGCGGCCGCCAGCCGCTCGACGCCTCGGGATCCGGGCTTCTGGGCGCATGTTCGCGCCAACCTGCTGGGTCGCTGAGTCTCGCGCCCAGTCTTTTGTGAGGCCTTCGTCCGCGTGATATCCCCGCGGGTGCATGATCCGCTGGATGGCATCCCATGTCGGGCTGGCAAGGCCCTATCGCTTCGAGCGGACGATCGCCGTGCTCGCGTCGCTGGTCCTTGCGGTCCTGGCCATCGCGCTGACGTGGGCCTACGGACTCGCCACCGGGCTGGTGCCGGGTTCGCCGCGCAGCTGGTACTTCGCCTATCTCGTATCCCTGCTGGGCCTCGGCATCGTCTGCTCACGCTGGCCGCGAATCACGATGATCGTGCTGTCTCTGGCGGCGGTGGAGATTGGTCTGGGATTCGGCTCCGCGGCGATGGTGCGATACGACCTGGCCGACAGCGACCTCATGCCGGCCGACGCGCCGCGCGAGCTGGAGCGCGTGTGGCATCCGCTGCTGCAGGCGACCAATGTTCCGACCTCGAAGGGGGGGCGCGGCACCCATCGGGTCGATTCGCAGGGATTGCGCGGGCGGGAGCGCTCGGCCGCGGAATTGCGGGACAAGACGATCGTCGCCGTCTTCGGTGGATCGACGACCGAGGATCTCGCCGTCGCGGACGGCGAGACCTGGCCCGAGCGGCTGGAAGGCCTGCTGGGTGTCGATCGCTTTGCCGTGCTGAACCATGGGGTGACCGCCAACAGTACCGTTCAGATCGCGATCCGGACGGCCTTCTATCAAAGCGCTTACGGCATCGCCCCGGACTGCGCCGTCTATTATGTCGGCGGGACGGACATCAATAGCGTCCACGTTGCAAACCTCGATCCCGGCTACGCCAATCACCAGACACCGAAGCTCGTCGATGCGCTGGAGACGCGCCGCGTCGAACGGATACTGCCGGAGTTTTCCCCGCTGGTGCGCCTGCTGGGACGTCTGGCCGCCTATGCCTTCGATACGGCCAGGGCACCGCCGAAGCCCGAGGGGAAGGTGAGCAGCGATCCCGATCCTGCGCTCGAGGCCATATTCCTGCGCAATGTCCGGACGATCTCCTCGATCAACCGGGAGCGCGGCATCGCGACGATCTGGATCGGCGAGGTCTTCGACTTCCAGTCGCTCGTCAAATCCGCCGGTCCCAAGGGCATGTGGAGCGACTATCTGAAGGTCGGAGATCTGCGGGCCCTGCTGGTGCGGCTGAACGGCCTCCTGCAACGCGAGGCCGCGGCGCTGGGCGACACTTACGTCGCGCTCGAAGGCAAGCAGTTCACGGCCGACGATTTCGACGACGACTTCGCCGACGGCGAACATTTCTCGGCGAAGGGCGCCGCCCGGTTCGCGTCCCTGATCGCGCCGCGTGTTGCCGAGGTCTGCCGCAAGAGGGAACGCCCTCGGTAGGAGATATCGTCAAAAATCGTCGTCTCGACCGGAGTGCCGCAGGCACGTAGTGGAGTTTACCCCGAGGTACTCGAGGGGCGAGGCTCCGGTCGAGACGACGGCTATTTCAGAGAACCTCGTGGAAGCCGATGGCGACCCTGTCGGGCGCTCGGGTGGCGACACCGACGAAGGTCGCGCGTTCGAGCCATTTGAGCGTGGGCTCCGACGTCTCGAACCTCGGGGCGGTGCGGAAGTGGTAGCTGCCCGGCGGCACCAACTCGCCCTTGGACATGCGTTCCAGGATCTCCGGGCTCGCGACTCGCAGGCCGTCGTTCTGGACGTAGATCAGGGCGCCGGCGGCACTGCGGATCGTGTAGCGTGCGACGACCTCGATCGTGCCGTCGGGCCGCACGATCTGCCAGTCCGCGCCGCCTGGCAGGATCTCGCCCTCCAGTCGCGGGCCGCGCACCTCGCCGCCCAGTATGTCGATGATGCGGCGATGGCCGCGTGCGGTCTGGCCGAGATCCTGGATCGGTCCCACCTTCGCCTTGATGGAAAAGGCGAAGCGCAGGGCCGGCGTGGTTTCGATGAAGGCGTCGACTTCCATCGGCTTCAGGCCTTCTGCTTGCCGAGCAGGTGGTCGGAAATGATGCGCTGCTGGATCTCCGACGTGCCCTCGAAGATCTTGGTGAGGCGCGCGTCGCGCCAGTAGCGCTCGACGGCATGCAGCGTCGTGTAACCGGCGCCGCCAAACACCTGCAGCGCCTCGGAGGTGACTTTCTCCGCCATCTCGGACGCGTGGAACTTCACCATCGCCGCCTCCTTGTCGCAGCGCCGCTTCTGGTCGATCTCGTCGCAGACGAAATACATGAGCTGGCGCGAGGCCTCGATCTCGGTTGCCATGCGAGCGAGGCGGAAGCGCGTGTTCTGGAAATCGCCGATCGCCTGGCCGAACTGGCGGCGCTCCTGCGCATAGGCGGTGGCATCCTCCAGGGCGCCGCGGGCCAGGCCGATGGCGCGTGCGGCGGTATGGGCGCGGGCGCGTTCGAGACCGGCCGAGATGTAATAGAAGGCGCGGCCCTCTTCGCCGATCAGCGCCGAGCCGGGCAGGCGGCATTCGTCGAAGGCCAGCTCCCAGGTCTTCCAGCCAAAATAGCCGATCTTGGGAATCGGCGAGCCCTTCACGCCCGGCGGCAGCGTGCCACGCGGCTTCTCGATCAGGAAGGAGGAGAGGCCGACATGCTTGCGCTTGGGATCAGGCGCGTCGGAGGTGCGGGCCACCAGCATGATGTAGTCGGCGCCGTCGGCGAAGGTGCACCAGTACTTGTTGCCGGTGATGACCCAGTCGTCGCCGTCCCGCCGGGCCCGGCAGGAGATGCTGCCGAGATCGGAGCCTACATTGGGTTCGGACATGGCGGCGGCACCCAGGAACTCGCCACGGGCGGCGCGGGGCAGGAAGACGGCGCGCTGGGCATCGGTCATGCCACGGCCGGCGCTCAAGCCGTTGCCACGGGCGATGATGGAGGCCACGCTCATCCAGCCGCGCGCCAACTCCTCGGTGATCAGGCAGTATTCGAAGACGCCGAGGCCCATGCCGCCATATTCTTCGGGGATCACGATGCCGAAATAGCCCATGTCCGCCAGCTTCTGGATCAGTTCCGGCGGGATGTCGCCCTTCTCCGGATCGAGCTTGTTCGCGACCGGCAGTACTTCCTTCATGACGAAGGCGCGCGCCGTCTCCTGGATCATGCGGCGCTCGTCGGTCATGTAACCCATGGATTTTCCCCGTTTCTTGCATGAGCATCATATCGGACTCGAAGGAGATCACAGTGCGCAGATTTCTGCTTGGCGCCACGGCGCTTTTTCTCTGTGCGGCATCCGCCGTTTTTCCCGCAGCGGCGCAGGACTGGCCGACACGGCCCATTAACATCGTCATGGGGTTCCCGCCGGGCTCCGGCACCGACGTCGTCGCGCGAGTCCTGCAACCGCTGCTCGACAAGGCACTCGGCCAGCGCATCGTGATCGACTACAAGGCCGGCGCCGGCGGCAACGTGGCGTCGGAATTCGTCGCGAATGCCAAGCCCGACGGCTACACCTTCCTGCTGGGCACGGCCGGCACGCACGGGATCAATGCCGCGCTCTACAGCAAGCTCCCCTTCGATCCCGAGAAGGACTTCACGCCGATCTCGACGCTGGTCGACGTGTCGAACGTGCTGGCGATCAATCCCAAGGCGATCGACGCAAAGGACGTGAAGGACTTCATCGCCAAGGTGAAGGCGGCGCCGGGCAAGTACAACTACGCCTCGACCGGCAACGGCGCCGGCACGCATCTGGCCTTCGCCGAATTCAATGCCAAGGCCGGGCTCGACATGGTGCACGTGCCCTACAAGGGCTCCCCCGACGCCATCCAGTCGGTGCTGAACGGCGACACCTGCTGCATCTTCGCCCAGGTCCAGATCGCCATGCCGCAGGCGGCGGCCGGCAAGATGAAGCTGCTGGGCGTCTCGACCAAGCAGCGCGTGCCGGCCATTCCCGACGTGCCGACGATCGACGAGGCGGGCCTGCCGGGCTTCGACAGCTACACCTGGTTCGGCCTTTTCGCGCCGAAGGGCCTCGATCCCGCGATTGCACTCAAGATGAACCTCGCCATCAAGACGGCGCTGGCCGATGCCGGCGTCCAGAAGAAGCTGGTCGAGCTCGGCAACACGCCGCGCTATGAAACGATCGAGCAGTTCCAGGCGACCGTGAAGCGCGACCGCGCGAAGTGGGCCGACGTCGTTAAGACCGTGGGTGCCAAGATCGAGTGAGCGGCGCCCAAATGAGAGACGTTCGATGAAGAAGATGTTTGCAGCGATGGCGCTCGGTGCGGCCTTCGCTCTTCCGGCCGGCCAGGCGATGGCCGGCAAGGATCTCGATGCGGTGAAGGCGCGCGGCCAGCTCGTCTGCGGCGTCGCCGTCGGCGGCATCGCGGGCTTCATGGTGGTCGACAACCAGGGCAAGTGGACCGGCATGAACGTCGACATCTGCCGCGGCGTCTCCGCCGCGCTGTTCGGCGATTCGGAGAAGGTGAAGTACGTGCCGCTGTCGGGCCAGCAGCGCTTCACCGCGCTGCAGGCGGGCGAGGTCGACCTGCTGTCGAACAACTCGACCTGGACGCTGACGCGCGACACCGCGCTCGGCCTCGATTTCGTGGGCGTCACCTACTATGACGGCCAGGGCTTCATGGTGCCGAAGAAGCTCGGCGTGAAGAGCGCCAAGGAGCTGAACGGCGCCTCGATCTGCGTGCTCACGGGCAGCACGTCCGAACTCAACATCGCCGACTATTTCCGCACCAGCAAGATGACCTTCAAGCCGGTCCTGTTCGAGGACCCGGACCAGAGCCGCAGCGCCTTCTTCAATGGCCGGTGCGACGCCTATTCCGGCGATCAGGCACGGCTCTACGCGACCCGCATCGCCAATGCGCCCAATCCCGACGACTACATCGTCCTGCCGGAAGTCATCTCCAAGGAACCTCTGGGACCGGTCGTGCGCCACGGCGACAACCAGTTCGCCGACATCGTGCGCTGGACCCAGTATGCGATGCTGGAAGCCGAGGAGTACGGCATCACCTCGAAGAACGTCGATGAGATGCTGAAGAGCGACAATCCCGCCATCAAGCGCATCCTCGGCGTCACGCCGG
>LSKJ01000486.1 GCA_001557035.1 Rhodospirillaceae bacterium CCH5-H10
CCTTCGTCGGCAACAAGGCGGGCGATGCCCAGAAGGCGATCGAGGGCGCGGCGAAGAAGGTCGAGGCCGTCTACAGCTATCCCTATCAGCACCATGTCACCATGGAGCCGATGAACGCCACGGCGCGCTACACGCCGGAGAAGTGCGAGGTCTGGTGCGGCACCCAGAACGGTGAGGCCGCGCTGGCCGCGGCGTCGGAAGCGGCCGGCCTGCCGGTCGCCAAGTGCGAGGTCTACAAGCTCATGCTGGGCGGCGGCTTCGGCCGGCGCGGCCGCTCGGACTATGTCCGCCAGGCCGTGCTTGCGGCCAAGGAAATGCCCGGCACGCCGATCAAGCTCATCTGGTCGCGCGAAGAGGACATGACGCACTGCCAGTACCATCCGACCACGATGGCGAAGATGACGGCCGGTCTCGACGCCCAGGGCAACCTGGTCGGCCTGCACATCCGCATCTCGGGTCAGTCGATCCTGGCGTCGTTGCTGCCCCAGAACCTGGTGAATGGCATGGACCCCATCGCCTTCCAGGGGCTGATGCAGACCGGCGTCGAAGCGGCCTACGGCTACGACATCCCGAACCTGCTATTCGACCATGCGATGCGCAATCCTCACGTCACGGCCGGCTTCTGGCGCGGCGTGAACGTGAACCAGAACGCCGTCTACATGGAATGCTTCATGGACGAGCTGGCGGAAGCGGCGGGTCAGGACCCGCTCGCCTATCGCCTGAAGTACCTGAAGCCCAAGTGGGCGGCGGTGCTGAAGGCGGCCTGCGACAAGGCCGGCTACGGCAAGCCGCTGGCCGAGGGCCGTTTCCACGGCATCTCGCAGGTCATGGGCTATGGCAGCTACGTCGCCGGTGTCGCCGAGGTGTCGGTGAGCAAGGACGGCCAGCTCAAGATCCACAAGATCACCGCGGCCACCAATCCCGGCCACGTGGTCAATCCGGCACAGATCGACCGTCAGGTCGCGGGCTCGTTCGTCTATGGCCTGTCCGCGGCGTTGTACGGCGAGATCACCATCAAGGACGGCGCGGTCGAGCAGACCAACTTCGACAGCTACAACGTGATGCGCATGGACGAGATGCCGGACGTCGAGACGGTCCTCGTGCCGACCAACGACTTCTGGGGCGGCGTCGGCGAACCGACCATCGCCGTCGCGGCGCCGGCCGTGCTGAACGCGATCGCCAAGGCGACCGGCAAGCGGGTGCGCAACCTGCCGCTGATGCATCACGAGCTGAAGAAAGGCGCCTGATGGTCCGGTCGCTGCTGTCGGGCCTGGCTGGCATTGCGTTGCTGGCAGGCCCGGCCTCGGCGGCCGATGCCCCGCCGGGCGCAAGTTCCTGCACGGGCTGCCATGCCCCGATGAAAGTGACGGATTCGGTGATCCCGCGCATCGCCGGTCGCAAGGCCGAGGATATCGTCACCTTCATGCGCGAGTATCGCAGCGGCGCGTGGCCCTCGAGCGTGATGGGGCGCATCGCCAAGGGCTTCGACGACGGGCAGACCCAGGCCATCGCGGCCTGGTTCGCCGCGCAGCCGGAATGACGGAGCTTGCATGGCGACGCGCCGTCACTTCCTGAAACTCACCGCGGCCGCCGGCCTCGCGCCCGCGGTCGTGTCGGCGCAGGGCAAGGCCAAAATCGTCGTGATCGGCGGCGGCTTCGGCGGCGCCACGGCGGCGCGCACGCTGAAGGCGTTGCAGCCCGCGCTCGACGTCACCCTGGTCGAGCCCAACCCCGTCTACACCTCCTGCCCATTCAGCAACGCCGTGCTGGCCAACCTGCGGGAAATCGACCGGCAGCAGTTCGGCTACGACGGCATCAAGGCTGCGGGCGTCACCGTCGCCCAGACGAGCGCGACCGCGGTCGATGCCGAGGCAAGGAGCGTGACGCTGGCTGACGGCAACCGGCTTTCCTACGACCGGCTGGTGATGACGCCGGGCATCGATTTCAACTGGGGCGCCATCGCCGGCTACGACGAGGCTGCCGCGCAGAAGATGCCGCATGCGTGGAAGGCGGGCGCGCAGACCGTGCTGCTGCGCCGGCAGCTGCAGGCCATGGACGATGGCGGGCTGGTCGTCATGTCATCGCCGGCCAATCCCTTCCGCTGCCCGCCCGGCCCCTACGAGCGCGCCAGCCTGATCGCCTACTGGCTCAAGATCTGGAAGCCGAAGTCGAAGCTGCTGCTGCTCGATTCGAAGGATGCGTTCTCAAAGCAGCGCCTGTTCCAGAACGGCTGGGCCGAGCTCTATCCCGGCATGGTCGAATGGGTGCCGCTCAGCCAGGGCGGCAAGGTGACGTCGGTCGATCCCGCGACGCTGACGCTCACGACCGAGTTCGCGAGCCACAAGGCCGCGGTCGCCAACGTGATCCCGCCGCAGAAGGCCGGCGCCATTGCGGCGCAAGCCGGCGTCGCCGACCGCACCGGCTGGTGCCCGGTCGAGCCGGTCGCCTTCGAATCGACCTTGCGGCCCAACATCCACGTTCTGGGCGACGCGGCCATCATGGGCGGCATGCCCAAGTCCGCCTTCGCGGCCAATGCCCAGGCCAAGGTCTGTGCCGCCGCCCTCGTGCGGCTGCTGGCCGGCGACAAGCCGCAGGACCCGATTCTGATCAACACCTGCTACAGCCTTCTGGCGGCCGACTACGGCATCTCGATCGCCGGCGTCTATCGCCCGGACAAGGGCCAGCTCACCGACATTCCCGGCGCCGGCGGCACCAGCCCGCTCGTCGCCGTGGGCGGCCTGCGTGGCCAGGAAGCGCTCTATGCGTCGAGCTGGTTCCGCACCATCACCGCCGAGACGTTCGGTTGACGCCATGCGGATCCTGCTCGTCCTCGCGTTCATGCTCGCCGCCCACGCCGTTGCCGCCCAGCCGGTCACACCGCAGATCGTGGACGATGCCATCCCGGCCTCGCTCACCGGCAAGCCGGGCGACGCCGTGCGAGGACGCGCCATCGTCGCCAATCGCAGCATCGGTCTCTGTCTGCTCTGCCATTCCGGACCGATCGCCGAGGAGCGCTTCCAGGGCGACATCGCGCCGAGCCTCGCCGGTGCAGGCTCGCGCTGGTCGGAGGGGCAGTTGCGCTTGCGAATCGTCGACGGTTCACGTCTCAATGCCGACACGATCATGCCGGCCTATTACCGGACCGGCGGCCTGCAGCGGGTCGCGCGGAACTTCGAAGGCAAGACCATCCTGTCGGCCGCACAGGTCGAGGATGTCGTGGCCTATCTCGTTACGTTGAAGGATTGAATGGATCGACGTCGCTTCCTGGCCGGCACAGCCGCCGCCGTTATCGTCCTGCCGCTGGCGCCTGCGTCGGCGACACAGGAAGCCATGGCCGAGGCGATCCGGAAAGTGGTCGGCACGGCCACGCCGACCGAAGGCCGCGTGAAGCTCGACGTGCCGCCGCTGGTCGAGAACGGCAACACCGTGCCGCTCACCGTGACGGTCGAGAGCCCGATGACCGCGTCCGACTACGTGAAGGCGATCCACGTCTTCAACGAGAAGAACCCGCAGCCGAACGTCCTGTCCGCAAGGCTCGGTCCGCACAACGGCAAAGCCATCGTCGGCACACGCATCAAGCTGGGCGACAGCCAGCGCATCGTCGCCATCGCCGAGACCAGCGACGGCAAATTCTGGATCGGCGGGGCCGACGTGATCGTGACCCTGGCCGCCTGCCTCGAGGAGTCGACCTGATGTCGAACATCCTCGTGAATGCCCCGAAGACGGCGAAGCGCGGCGAGGTCGTCGAGATCAAGGCGCTGATCATGCACCCGATGGAAACCGGCTTCCGGCCCGGTCCCAACGGTCGCATCATTCCGCGCAACATCATCGAGCGCTTCACCGCGACCTGGAACGGCGCCGAGATCTTCGTGATGGAGATGTCGCCCGCGATCGCGGCCAACCCGTTCGTCTCCTTCTTCGCTCGGGCAGACGAGAGCGGCACCGTGGTCCTGCGCTGGACCGGCGACGAGGGCTTCGCCGTCGAGGAGCGGGTCGCCATCGCCGTCGAATGAGCGCACGGCTGCTCTGCCTCGGCCTGGTGCTGGTCTTCGCCGCGTCCTACGCTATGGCGCAGGTCGGTGGCGAGAAGCGGCGCTCCGGTTACCAGGACATGGGCGAGGCCCTGCAGAAGATGCAGGACGACGACACCGCCAATCCCGGCATGCTCTTCGTCCAGCTGGGCGGCCAGCTCTGGGCCAAGCCGGTGGGTGCCGAGAACAAGTCCTGCGCCGACTGTCACGGCGCCGCGGCCAACAGCATGAAGGGCGTCGCCACGCGCTATCCCGCGATCCCGCAGGGCGCCGACCGGCCCGTCGACCTCGAGGGCCGCATCAACCTCTGCCGCACCGAGAACCAGAAGGCCGACCGGCTGCCGCCCGAGAATCGCGACCTGCTGGCGCTCGAAGCCTATGTGGCCCACCAGTCGCGCGGCATGCCGATCGCGCCGCCCTATGGTCCGGTCCTCGATGCGTTCCGTGCCCAGGGTGAGGGGATCTACCGCCGTCGCCAGGGCCAGCTCAATCTCTCCTGCGCGATCTGCCATGACGACAATGCCGGCAAGAAGCTGGCCGGCATCGCCATCCCCGAGGCGCATCCCACCGGCTATCCGATCTATCGCCTTGAATGGCAGGCGCTGGGTTCGCTGAAGCGGCGGCTGCGCAATTGCCTGGTCGGCATCCGCGCCGATGCCTGGCCGCTCGACGCACCCGAGTACGTCGCGCTGGAACTCTATCTCATGGAACGCGCGAAGGGCCTGCCGCTCGAGACGCCGGCGGTGCGGCCGTAGACGTTGGTCGTACCGGCGAGGTGAATTTTCTCCCGGCGGCGACCCCGGCAGCTATTCCTGCCGCCGTCGCCCGGTGATTCGACCGACCGTTTCATTGCTGGTGTCACGAGCCCGCCCGTAAAGTCGGGGGATGCTCAGCCTTGCCAGCACCCTAGTCACCCGGGCGGCGCGCCTGTTCCAGGCCGCCTACGAGGAGCCCGCGCTCTGGACGATCTCCGCGGAAGGGCGCGTCGTGGGGTCACTGGTGTGCGAGGCGGGTGCCTGGCGGATCTCCTGGTTCGATGGCGCCGATCCTCGGCTCATCAGTTATGGCGGCCGTGTCGATGGCGACGTCGATGCCCTCGCGATCGTCCTCGGTGAGCGCCTGGGCGGCCCGGTTCGCCTGGAGTCGCTTCCGGTCTAGACTGACGGACCGCCGCTTACGGATATTGAAATCATGGATGCCATCGACAAGAAGATCGTGGCGCTCCTCCAGGAGGATGCGAGCCTGTCGCTTGCGCAGATCGCGCATCGGGTCGGCCTGTCGCAAAGCCCCTGCTGGAAGCGCATCCAGCGGCTGGAGAAGTCCGGCGTCATCCTGAAGCGGGTGGCGCTGATCTCGCCCGAGTCGATCGGCATGGGGCTGACCGTGTTCGTGTCGATCGAGACCGGCGACCATTCCTCGGCCTGGCTCTCCAAGTTCGCCAGCACCGTCACCGCCATGCCCGAGGTGATGGAGTTCCATCGCATGGCCGGCGACATCGACTACATGCTGCGCGTCTCGGTGACCGACATGCAGGCCTACGACCAGTTCTACAAGAAGCTGATCGACACGATGCCGCTCAAGAACGTCACCTCGCGCTTCTCGATGGAGCGCGTGAAGTCGACCACGGCCTATCCGATCGCCTCGGACCTCAAGCCCGTCCGTAAGCGGTAGGCCGGGACGGCCGGAAGAGCAGGCGGTCGAGCGCGAGGCTGCCCGGGCCGAACTTGGCGAGATAGAGCAGCGCGACCGCCCAGACGCCGTGCGTGTCGAAGGCGTTGGGATAGACGAAGATCTCGATCACCAGCGTCATGCCGAGCAGGGCGAGCGCGGCCGGACGCGTGAAGAGACCGAGGAAGAGCAGGATCGGCAGGCTGAGTTCTGCGCCTGTTGCCATCCAGGAGGCGAGTTCCGGCGGCAGGAGCGGCAGCCGGTACTCCTCACGAAACAGCGCCAGCGTCGTTCCGCTGGCCCAGCCCTCCAGCTTGAGCAGTCCCGAGCGCAGGAAGATCGTGCCGACCGAGAGGCGCGCGAGCAGCGCCAGCAGTTCATGCGGAATGTGCGCGAGAAGCGCGTCGAGGCGGAGCAGCAGGGCAGTCATGCGGGCAGTCCTTCGAGAATGCGGGAGATCGCACCCGCGCCGAAGAGCGAGGCAAGCGTGGTGGGAAGGTCAAAGGCGTGGGGCGCGTTCATCATGGCGTCGCCCAGCGTGGCGCCCTCGTCGAGAGCGGCGAGCAGCAGGTCTGCGCCAGGCGGCAAGAGGCTCACGAGGACCTCGTGGTCCGGCCGCGTGACGAGGGCCGTTTCACCGGGGCGGTCCGGGCCGATCCGCCGGACTTCCGCGTCGAACGTATTGGTCGTCCAGATCGACACGATGGGCCAGGGCGAGACGATGACGGTGGCGGCGGGATGCAGGACGAGCCTCGCGGCCCCGAGGTCGCCGGCGGCAAGGGCGGCCAGCCGGTCGATCGCGACAGAGGCGGCATCGGCTGCGTGGAAGGCCCGCTGGCGCGCCCATTCGAGCCGGGCGACGTCCGGCAGATAGGGCAGATCGGCGGCCGGCTCGAAGGTTTCGAGAAAGACGGCGAAGTCGCCGCCATACTCGGCGAGGACGGGCGATCGCGGCGGATGCCGCTCGATGAAGACGAGGGCGGTGGCTTCGAAGAATTCCTCGCCGACAAGGCGATGAACGACGGGGAACTTCGCCGTCAGTGTCGCGACGAGGCTTGCCTTGACGTTGTTGCGATAGACGCCGAAGCGCCGCTCGCGCGAACGGCCGGTGGTGAACTCGGCCACGGCGGCAGGCACCTGCAAGCGGGCCTGCAGCAGGGCACCGGTGAAGTCGTGCTGGATATCGGCGAGCGGGCGCATGTCAGGCCGCACGCGCCTGCAATAGATCGGCCCCGCGCAGCACCGTTTCGGCCTGCGCCACCTCTGCCTCCAAGATCGGCCAGGCGGGTACGTCGGTGTCCCATTCGACGAGTGCCGGGATGGGGCCCCGTCGCGCGATCAGCCGGCGATAGAGATCCCAGACCTCGCGAGAGACGGCTCGATCATGCGTATCGATGAGGAGCGGTCCTTCGCCGTCGTCCAGCACCGCATGCCCGGCCAGGTGGATCTCGCCGACATGCTCGACTGGAAAAGCATCGAGATAGGCCTGTGGGTCGAAGCCGCGATTGACGGCCGACACGACGACGTTGTTGACGTCCAGCAGCAGGCCGCAGCCGCTGCGCCGCGCAAGCGCGCGCAGGAACTCGGTCTCTTCCATCTCCTCGCCCTCGAAGCGGAGGTAGGTCGATGGATTTTCGATGAGGATGCGCCGGCCGAGCGCGGCCTGCGTTTCCTCGACGTGCCGCACCACAAGGGCCAGCGTCGCCTCCGTGTAGGGAAGTGGCAGCAGGTCGTTCAGGAACACGCCGTCGTGGGTCGACCAGGCCAGATGCTCGGAGATCACGAAAGGCTGATAGCGCTCGGCGACTGTCTTCAGGCGGGCGAGATGGCCCGGCGTCATGCCGCCGGCGGAGCCGATCGACAGGCCCACGCCGTGCAGGGAAACCGGATAGAGCGCACGGATGCGCTCGAGGAAGTAATGCGGCGGACCGCCCGCCCCCATGTAGTTCTCGGCATGCACCTCGAACCAGCCGACATCCGGCCGGGTGTCGAGGATGTGCTGCTGGTGCTCGGGCTTCAGCCCGGCACCGGCACGAGGGGAGCGGTCCGCCGTCACGACGTCTGTCCTTACATCGGCATCAGGGTGCCCTTGCGCTTCATGCCGTCCTTCAGGGTCACTTCCATGGTCGCGCACGAGCCCTTGGCGACGTACTTCCAGGCCTTGGTGTCATAGTCGGCCTTCTGCTGGCCGGAGCAGGAGTTGTTGCCGGTGGCGGCGCAGTCGTTCTTGCCGGCCATGGAGATGCCATAGCAGCGCTCCTTCTCGGCATTGGCGGTCTGGGCGTTGGCGCCGGCCGACATCAGGGCGGCGGCGGCGACGGCGGCCGCGAGGGCGGCATTGGTGGTGCGATTGATCATGGATAAATCCTCCTGGCTATCGAGCCACTGTCGGCCCGCAAGAGGTCATTCGCAGGATCGTGTCCGGGCGTTACATCGCCGGCGGTATCTTTTTTCTCGGGATGGCCTGTAATGTCTGGCCCCCTCAACACGAATACGTGAAGGAATCGAGCCTGTTGCCTGTCCCGGACGATCTTTCCGCGCTCATGCGGGCAGCCCGGAAGGGGGACGACGAGGCCTATCGCCGCCTGCTGGTCCTCGTCGCGGCGTGGTTGCGGGGAGTGGCGTTGCGCGGTCTCGCCGCCGCCGGCCGGCCGCGTTCCGACTGCGAGGATATCGTTCAGGAGACTTTGCTGGCCATGCATCTGAAGCGCGACACCTGGGACGAGACGCAGCCGCTTCAGCCCTGGCTGCGGGCGATCGCGCATCACAAGCTGGTCGATCATCTGCGTCGCCGCGGCTTCACCGATCATGTCGATATCGACGACCATTCCGACACGCTCGCCGCGCCCGAGGCGGCGGAAGAAGGAAGCGCGCTGGACGCCCGGCAGATGCTGGGCCAGCTGCCGGAGCGCCAGCGGCGCATCGTGGAAGGCATTTCCATCGAGGGCCAGAGCGCCCGCGAGGTGGGCGCACGACTGGGCCTCAGCGAGGGGGCCGTTCGCGTGACCCTTCATCGCGCCCTGCGCACGCTCGCCGCGATCTATCGCAAGGACAGGACATGAAGACCGAGCAGCTCGTCGCTTCCCTGGTCGCCGACCGGGCGCACTCCGCCGCGCCGCTCGCACGCGCCGTGGCCCGCGCCGTCGCGCTCGGCGGACTGGTGTCGCTCGCGATCTTCGTCCTCGAGTTCGGGCCGCGGGTGGATCTGGCGGCCGCCTTCGCGACCTGGCGATTCGACCTGAAGCTCTTGCTGGTGCTGGCCGCGCTGGTGGCGGCCTCGGGCGCCTGCATCGCACTGGCGCGGCCCCTGTCGTCGGGGACGTGGCGCCGGGGCGTCGTGCCGGTTGCCCTGATCGCGGCGGCGGGCCTGGCCGGCGAGCTGCTCCTGGCACCCCCGGGAAGCTGGGCTACGAAGTTGGTCGGCAGCAACGCGCTGGTGTGCCTGACCGCGATCCCGATCCTTGCGCTCGCGCCGCTGGCGG
>LSKJ01000487.1 GCA_001557035.1 Rhodospirillaceae bacterium CCH5-H10
CCGCTACCCCCTCGCCACCCCGAAGGACCCCCCAAAAAGTGCCCGATTCCGCGACTTCTCCCGCATCCGACGCCCGTCTGGCCGGCCATCCGGCCGCCCTGCGGCGCACGTTTGCCATCATCTCGCATCCCGACGCCGGCAAGACGACGCTGACGGAAAAGCTGCTGCTGTTCGGCGGCGCCATCCATGTCGCGGGCGCGGTCAAGGCGCGCGGCGAGGCGCGGCGGGCGCGCTCGGACTGGATGAAGATCGAGCAGCAGCGCGGCATCTCGGTCACCACCTCGGTGATGCATTTCGAGTATGGCGGCGCGGTCTTCAACCTGCTCGACACGCCGGGCCACGAGGACTTCTCCGAGGACACATACCGCACGCTCACCGCCGTCGATTCGGCGGTGATGGTGATCGATGCCGCCAAGGGCATCGAGGCCCGCACGCGCAAGCTGTTCGAGATCTGCCGCCTGCGCGACGTGCCGATCGTCACCTTCATCAACAAGATGGACCGCGAGTCCAAGGACCCGATCGAGCTGCTGGACGAGGTCGCCTCGACCCTGGCGCTCGACGTCTCGCCCATGACCTGGCCGACCGGCTCGGGCCAGAACTTCAAGGGCACTTTCGATCTCAACAACAACCGCATGCTGGTGTTCGACAACACCGACCGCAGCCGCATCGGCGAGGTGATCGAAAACTACCAGATCGCCGATTCCGACTTCGCGGAAGAGGTCGAGCTGGTGCGTGCCGGCTATCCGGCGTTCGATCTCGAAAGCTATCGCGCCGGCCATCTGTCGCCGGTGTTCTTCGGCTCGGCCTACAACAATTTCGGCGTGAAGGAGCTGCTGGATGCGATCGCGGCTTGGGCGCCGCCGCCGCGGCCGCAGCCCGCCGAGCCGCGTGCCATCGAGCCGACCGAGCCCAAGGTCACGGGCTTCGTGTTCAAGGTCCAGGCCAACATGGATCCAAACCACCGCGACCGCATCGCCTTCCTGCGCCTGTGCAGCGGCAAGTTCCGCCGCGGCATGAAGCTGACGCAGGTGGGCACGTCGAAGGTGCTGTCGGTGAACTCGCCGATCCTGTTCTTCGCCCGCGAGCGCGAGATCGTCGACGAGGCCTGGCCCGGCGACATCATCGGCATCCCCAACCACGGCGTGCTGCGCGTCGGCGACACGCTGACCGAAGGCGAGACGATCAAGATCGTCGGCATCCCCAACTTCGCGCCGGAAATCCTGCGCCGCGTGCGGCTGGAGGACCCGATGAAGTCCAAGCAACTGCGGCGCGCGCTGGAGGATCTGGCGGAAGAGGGCGTGACCCAGGTGTTTCGCCGGGTCATCGGCGGCGACCACATCGTGGGCGTCGTCGGCGAGCTGCAGCTCGACGTGCTCAAGACCCGCGTCGAGGCCGAATACAACGTCCATATCGATCTCGAACCCGCGCCCTTCGAGACCGCGCGATGGATCTCGGCCGAAACCAAGGCCGACCTCGAAGAGTTCATGTCGGCCAACCGCGGCGGCATGTCCGAGGACCGCGACGGCTCCCCGGTGTTCCTGGCGCGCAATGCGTGGGAGCTGGGCTACATCGCCGAGAAGAGCCCGAAGGTGAAGTTCAGCGACATTCGCGAACGAGCGTAGTTTCGCTCTGAATGGCAGCACGCCTGTAATGCATGGCTCCGGGCTTTCCGGGCCCGGCCGTGTGTGGAAGTCTTACCGTCCCATTACAGAACAGCGGGACAGGCCATGCACGACATCGTCATCCGGGACGGCACCATCGTCGACGGTACGGGCGCGCCGGCGTTCCAGGGCGACGTCGCCCTCGACGGCGACCGGATCATCCAGGTCGGCGGCAAGGCCGGTCCCGCCAAGCGTGAGGTCAAGGCCGAGGGCCGGCTGGTCACGCCGGGCTGGGTGGACGTCCACACCCACTATGACGGCCAGGCCACCTGGGATCCCGTGCTGGCGCCGTCCTCCTGGCATGGCGCCACGACCCTCGTGTTCGGCAATTGCGGCGTCGGCTTCGCGCCGGTGCGCAACGAGCATCAGAAGGCCCTGATCGAGATGATGGAGGGTGTCGAGGACATTCCCGGCATCACCCTGACCGAAGGCCTCAAGTGGGACTGGGAGAGTTTCCCGGAGTATCTCGACGCGCTGGATCGTCTGCCGCGCACCATCGATATCGGCGCCCAGGTCGCCCACCATCCGTTGCGCGTCTATGCGATGGGCGAGCGCGCCATCAAGCGCGAGATGGCAACGGCCGACGATATCGAGCTGATGGCGCGGCTCACCGAGGAAGCGCTGAAGGCCGGTGCCGTCGGCTTCACCACCAGCCGCACCGACCAGCACAAGACCCTGGCCGGCGACCTGGTGCCCGGCCGCTATGCCGAGCACGAGGAGCTGATCGCGATCGGCAAGGCGATGGGCCGGGCCGGTGTCGGCACCTTCGGCTTCCTGTCCGACTTCGACGACGAGAAGGCGGAGTGGAACTGGGTCCGCGAGGTCGCCAAGCACAGCGGCCGGCCGGTCTGGTTCCTGCTCACCGACCGCAGCTACGATCCCAAGCGCTACCAGCGCCTGATGGAAGGCGTGCGCGCCTGCCGCGCCGACAACCTGCCGCTCTATGCCCAGGTCGCGGGGCGCCCCGTCGGCCTGACGCTCGGCCTCAACACCTCGCTCAATCCGTTCGGCCTGCGCGAGGGCTATGCCGCTCTGGCCCACCTGCCGCCGGCCGAGATGCTGGCGAAGCTGCGCACGCCCGAGGTGCGCCGCCTGATCCTGTCGCAGGAAGCCTCGCCGCGCCTGCTCGAAGTGCTGCCGCCGCTGTCGCGCCAGATCGCGACGCGCTGGGACCGCATGTATCCGCTGGGCGACAGACCGGACTACGAGCCCGCGCCGGAGCGCAGCATCGAGGCGCTGGCCGTGGCCGCCGGCGTCACGCCGCAGGAATATTGCTACGACTACCTGGTCGGGGCCGAGAACCGCATGGTCTATTTCCCGGTCACCAACTACGTGCACGGCGATCTCGAGGTCGTGCGCGAGCTGATCGAGGATCCGCATACCATCCTCGGCCTGTCCGACGGCGGCGCGCATTGCGGCGTGATCTGCGATGCCTCGCTCAACACCTCGATGCTGCAGCATTGGGTGCGCGACCGCACGCGCGGGCCCCGTCTCGGGCTGGAGTTCGTGGTCAAGCGCATGACCAGCAGCACCGCCGACTTCTACGGTTTCAAGGATCGCGGCCGCCTGCAGCCGGGCTTGAAGGCGGACGTCAACGTCATCGACTTCGACGGCTTGACATTGCACAGCCCGAAGATGGTCTTCGACCTCCCGGCCGGCGGCCGCCGCCTCGTCCAGAGCGTCGACGGCTACGACATGACGATCTGCTCAGGCACGCCGATCTTCGAGAAGGGTGTCGAGACCGGTGCCCGCCCCGGCAAGTTGGTGCGTTCGACGGCCTGATAAAATTGAAGCGAGCGCGGCCCTCGCATGCCGCGCTCTTCTCTTGTCATCCTGAGCGAAGCGAAGGATCTCGCGCTCGTCAGGGAGTCCGGTGGTCGATCTGTCAGGTCCTTCGCTTCGCTCAGGACGACTGAGCTTTTACCTCTTCGGCGACCAGCCGTAAGCCTTGGCGCAAGCTCCGCCCATCAGCATCGCGCGTTCGCTGTCGCTCAGCGTCTTCGTCTCCAGGAACGGCTTCACGGCGTTCTCGTAGTTCACGACGGCGAAGGCGCGGGTCCAATCGGTGCCCCAGAGGCAGCGCTCGAAGCCCCAGGCGTCGAACACGCGCTTCAGCGGACCCCAGATGTCGGGGAACGGGTAGGGTTGTTTCGACAGCGTGCAGGCGCCGCTCACCTTGATCACGGCGTTGGGGCGCTTGGCCAAGTCGAGGATCTTCGGCAGGTCGGCCCACGGCTTGGCCGGCGCCGGCGGATCGCGCGGCTGCAGCAGGCCGAGATGGTCGACGATGAAGCGTGTGTTGGGATGGCGGTCGATGATTTTGATGCCATCGTCGACCCTGCCCCAGAACAGGAAGTTCAGCGGCAGGTCGTAGTCCACGGCGGCCTTGCAGATGCGGTCCAGGCCGGGATGGTCGGGCGCGCGCTTCTCCTCCTCGCGCAGGAAGATGCGGATGCCGACGGCGCCCTGCGTCTCCTTCCACTTCGCGACCACGTCGGCCACGTTCGGGTCGTCCGGATCGACCGGCTTCACGATGGCCATGCGGCCCGGGTGCTGGCGCGCCACTTCCTCGGCATAGCTGCCGTCGTAGCGGTACATCGAGAAGGACGAGATGAAGATCGCGCCGTCGACGCCGACCTTGTCCATCGCCGCCACCATCTCATCGCCGGTCACGTGAGGCGGCCAGTTCGGCACGGTGGCCCACGGCCGCTTCGGCGTGTTCGCTTCGTACGCATGAACCTGCGAGTCGATGATCGGCATGGCGGTTTCCTCTTTCGCTCGTTACTTCTTCTTCCGTTCCGTTACTGGCACAGTGACTTCATCGGCGCGCAGGCGCACCAGCTCTTCGGCTTTCAGCCCGAGCAACTCACCCAGCACCGCGTCCGTATCCTGCCCCAGCGTCGGCGCCGGGCGCTTGATTTCGGACTTGCCGCCGGTGTGGAGGCGGATGGCGGAGATCGGCACGCGGGTCTTGCCGCGGCGCGGATGCTCGACATCGACCCAGAAGCCGCGCGCTTCGAGATGCGGGTCGTAGGCGACCTCGCGCGCGGTCTTCACCGGGGCGCAAGGCACGCGCGCCGTGTTGAGCAGCGCCAGCACTTCGTCCTTGGTCTTGTCGATCGTCCAGGCGCCGACCATGTCGTCGATCACCGCCATGTTCTTCGCGCGACCCGGCGTGGTCGTGAATTCGGGGTTCGTGAGCAGGTCCTCGCGGCCCAGCATCTCGCACATCGACACCCAGTGGCGCTCGGCCGAGGTGAAGATCGCGACATAGCCGTCGCGGCAGCGATAGGTATTGTAGGGCGCCATTGCGAGCGCGGGATGCCGGTTGCCGGTGCGATCGGGCACATTCTTGTCGCCGTCCATCACCGCGCCCAGCGCCGAGGCGATGGAGATCGCGCCGGCCTCGTGCATGGCGACCTCGACACGCTGCCCCTTGCCGGTGCGTTCGCGTTGCACCAGCGCGCCCAGGATGCCGGCGCAGAGATGGATGCCGGCGAGAAAGTCGCACACCGCGGCGCCGGCCTTGGTGGGCGGACCGTCGGCGTCGCCCGTGGCGTTGGTGATGCCGCTCATCGCCTGGATGGTGACGTCCATCGCGGCGAGGTCGCGATAGGGGCCGTCCAGGCCGAAGCCCGAGCTGCCGCCATAGACGAGGCGCGGGTTCAGCTTGCTCAACACGTCGTAGCCGAGGCCGAGGCGATCCATGACGCCGGCGGCAAAATTCTCGATCAGCACGTCGGCCTGCTCGACCAGCGCCAGGAACAGTTCCTTGCCGCGCGGCTGCTTGAAGTCGAGGACCACCGACTCCTTGTTGGAGTTCAGCATGACCAGCGGATAGGGCTCGACCTCGCGCTTGCGACGGCGCACGACGTCGCCTTCCGGCGGCTCGATCTTGAGCACGCGCGCGCCCATGAAGGCGAGCTGCAGTCCGCAATAGGGGCCGTTGTAGATCTGGCCGAGATCGAGGACGAGCATGCCGTCGAGCGGGCGGCGGATGGTCATGGCGTTTTCTCCGATAGGCTTCCCCGGACTGTAACGCGAACCGGCGGCGCGGGGAGGGCGGAGTGCGTCCCCGGTCCGTTGTGCGAGCCGGAGAGGCGCTTTAGGTTCGCCGCCATGAGCAACATTGTACGAATCGACGTCGGCCCGCGCATGAGCGAGGCCGTGACCCTGGGCAACCGCATCCATTGCTCGGGCATGATCCCCGAGGATACCAGCGCCGATATCACCGGCCAGGTGCAGCAGGCGCTGGGCGAGATCGACTCGCTGCTGGCCAAGGGCGGCAGCGACAAGTCGAAGATCCTCACCGCCACGATCTGGCTGAGCGATATCTCGGATTTTGCCGCCATGAATAAAGTTTGGGACGCCTGGGTCGTGCCCGGCCACACGCCCGCCCGCGCCACCGTCCAGGCCCGCCTGAACGACCCGAACATGAAGGTCGAAATCATGGTCGTCGCGGCGATCTAGGCTCTGCTAAGGTCCCGCCCGCTTTTAGAGTTTCCAGAGGAGAGAAAGCATGAGCATCAAGCGCATCAATGTCGGCGCCCGCATGAGCAGCGCGGTGGTCCATGGCGACACGGTCTATCTCGCCGGTCTCACCGCCGACGACGCCAAGGCCGACGTGAAGGGCCAGACCAAGCAGATCCTCGACAAGGTCGACAAGTTCCTGGCCGAAGCCGGCACCGACAAGTCGAAGGTGCTCTCGGCCAACATCTGGCTGACCGACATCTCGACCTGGAGCCAGATGAACGAAGTCTGGGACGCCTGGGTCTCCCCCGGCAACACCCCGGCCCGCGCGACGGTCGAGGCGAAGCTCGCCGCTCCCGGCCTCAAGGTCGAGATCATGATCCAGGCCGCCAAGTAAGGCGCACTAAAATGCAAAGGGCCGGCGAAAGCCGGCCCTTCTTATTTGCGCTGTCATCCCGAGCGTAGCGAGGGATCTTTTCGTTGCCTTAAGGATCCTTCGCTGAGCTCAGGATGACAATGTACATCGTGACGCGATGAACATTGTCAGTTGATCGGCCCGATGATCTTGCCCGGGTTCATGATGGTGTCGGGGCCGATCGCTTTCTTGATCACCCAGATCCGCAGGGCGAGGATCATGTCCTGGGATCGGGCGCGAGGAACGCCAGAACCGTGGCCATATAGCTGTCGAACAGCGGTCCCGGCGGCAGCACGACATGATTGGCGCCCGCGATTTCGTGAAAGCGGGCGCCCGGAATTCCACGGGCGATCTCGCGGCTGCGCTCGGCCGGTATCCAGGCGTCGTCGCGACTGTGCAGCACCAGTGTCGGCGCGCGCACCCTGGAAAGCTCCGCCGAGACGTCGACGTGGGCAAGCATCTTCAGAATCCGGGCCGCCGTCTCACCCGAGGCAGACACCCGCTGCAGTTCATTGATTTCGTGGATCTGCGCCGTGCTGGCCTCCGGGAAGCCGAGCGAGGTGAAGAGCTGCCGGAAGGCGGGATTGTCGCTGCCCCAATTCTCCGCAACCAGCGTGGCCATGGCTTCCACGGCGGCCGCACGTTGCGGTGCCACCACCAGCGAGCCGCGCGCATAGCCTCCGGCCAGCACCAGCCGGCTGATCCGGTCGGGATGGCGGGCGGCATAGGCGATGGAGACCGCGACACCCTGCGACAGTCCAAGGAGCGCGAAGCGTTCGAGCCCCATGGCATCGACGACCGTTTCGAGGTCGCCGACCGCGGCCTCGAAGGAAATCTCGACGTTCCGGTCGGAAAGGCCCGTGCCCCGTGCGTCGTAGCGGACCAGCCGGTGGCGGCCGGCGAGAGCGGTCAACACCTCGCGCCAGATCGTGGTGCGCAGGTCATGCTCGACATGGCTCATCCAGGCCGGCGCGCGCACCACGGGGGATCCGTCGCCCAGGGTGGCTATCGCGAGGTGGGTGCCGTCGGTCGTCCGGCAGTACCGGATTTCCTGGGCCGGAAGCGCGGCTGCCGCGGCTTCGCCGATGGCCGGCGCGTCGCCGATGAACCGATAGCCGCGTCCCGAGACCGTGCGGACATAGCCGCGGCTGTCACCATCCTCGCCGAGCGCACGGCGCAGGGCATAGACCTGCACCTGCAGGTTGTTCTCTTCGACCCTGGTGCCCGGCCAGACTTTTGCCATCAGTTCCGACTTCGTCACCAGCGCGCCTTCCGCGGCGACCAGGGCACAGAGCACGTCGAGCGCCCGCTCCCCCAGGCCGATGGCTGTTCCGTTCCGGTAGAGGCGTCGATTGCGCACGTCCAACCGGAAAGGGCCGAAAGCGATCTCGGGAAGGGGTTGGCCGGTCATGGGTCGTTCAGAATTCTTCAGATGATCCAAGAACCTTAAATCCGAACGCCGGCCTATGGTCCATGCCGTAGCGCGCCGCCGGTCGCGGTGCCGAAACAGCAGGAGTTTCCATGATCGTCTTCAGCGTCCTCTATCCCGCCACCACCGGTGCCCGCTTCGACGCCGGCTACTACAAAGCCAACCACATCCCGCTGGTGGAGCAGGCCTTCAAGTCCTCCGGCCTTTGTGGCGTGCAGGTACTCCATGGGCTCTCCGCCGGAGACGGCGGGGCGGCCCCCTACCTGGCCATCGCTCATTTCAGCTTCGAAAGCGCCGAAGCCTTGAATGCCAGCCTGACCGGACCCCGCGCGGCCGAAGTTTTTGGCGACATCGCCAACTTCACCACCATCCAGCCCGTGACCCAGATCGGCGCCCCGCTCTAGGCCGGGCTGGATCAGTTGATCGGGCCGATGATCTTGCCCGGGTTCATGATGTTGTCCGGGTCGATCGCCTTCTTGATCGAGCGCATCAGCGACACGGCCTCGCCGTGCTCCTCGTACAGGAACTTGATCTTGCCGATGCCTATGCCGTGTTCGCCGGTGCAGGTGCCGCCCAGCGCCAAAGCGCGGGCAACCATGCGGTCGTTGAGGGCCTCGGCGCGCGGCAGGTAGGTCGGGTCGTCGGGGTCGACCATCATGGTGAGATGGAAGTTGCCGTCGCCGACATGGCCGACGATCGGGGCATAGAGACCGTTGGCCTGGATGTCCTTCTGCGTCTCGAGGATGCATTCGGCGAGCTTGCTGATCGGCACGCAGACATCGGTCGCCCACATGCCCCAGCCCGGCTTGTAGGCCTTGGCGGCCCAGGCCGCGTCGTGGCGGGCCTGCCACATCTTGCTGCGCTCCTCGGCCTGGCTGGTCCAGGCGAAGTCGCCGCCGCCATGCTCGGCGGCCAGCGCCTGCACCATCTCGGCCTGCTCCTTCGTGCCGGCCTCGGTGCCGTGGAACTCCAGCAGCAGCAGGTTCTTCCGCGGCAGCGAGAGCTTGGAATACTGGTTCACCGTGTCGACGGTGTAGGTGTCCATCAGCTCGATGCGCGCCACCGGGATGCCCGATTGGATGGTCTGGATCACGGTGTTGACCGCGCCTTCCAGGCTGTCGAAGGCGCAGGTCGCGGCGACCATCGATTCCGGCGTGCCGTAGAGGCGCAGCGTGATCTCGGTGATGACGCCCAGCGTCCCCTCGGAGCCCACGAACAGCTTCACCAGGTCATAGCCCGCGCTCGACTTCCGCGAGCGGCGGCCGAGCTGCATGATCCGTCCGTCCGGCGTCACGACCTGCAGCGACAGCACGTTCTCGCGCATCGTGCCGTAGCGCACCGCGTTGGTGCCGGAGGCGCGTGTGCTGGTCATGCCGCCGATCGAGGCGTCGGCGCCGGGGTCGATCGGGAAGAACAGACCGGTCGCGCGCAGGTATTCGTTGAGCTGCTTGCGGGTGACGCCGGGCTGCACCACCACGTCGAGGTCGGCCTCATTGACCTGCAGCACTTTGTTCATGCGGCTGACGTCGAGCGAGATGCCGCCGTTGGGGGCGCTGATATGGCCCTCCAGCGAGGTGCCGGTGCCGAACGGGATGATCGGGGTCTTGTGGCGGGCGCAGAGCTGGACGATCTGCTGCACTTCCTCCGTCGACTCGGCGAAGACTACGGCGTCGGGCAGGTGCGCTTCGTGATACGAAATGTCCTTGCCGTGCTGTTCGCGCACGGCGTGCGCGGTGCTGACCCGGTCGCCGAAAAGCGCCTTCAGCTCGGCGATCGTGGCATCGACGTTGAGGGGTCTCGCCTGGGCCGCTACAGCCATGTTCGTTCTCCTAGCGTAAGCCGTTTGGATACGCTCAAATGCGGCCAAAGCCAACCTGAGGAAACCGCCCCATGCGCGACGTCTACGTGATCGGCGCCTACACGACCGTCTTCAAGAAGCACCCCGGCCTCTCCTTCGGGGATCTCGCCCGCGAGGCCTATCTCGGCACTCTGAAGGATGCCGGACTGGAGAAGGGCTCCGATATCGAGACCGGCTGGCTGGGCAATTGCGGCATGGGCTTCTGGGGCCAGAACTCGATTCGCGGCCAGGCGCTGTTCCAGCCGCTGGTCGAGGAGGGGCTGTTCCCCGCGCGGGTGCCGATGTTCAACGTCGAGAATGCCTGCGCCACCGCCTCCACGGCCTTCATGGGCGCATGGAAGGACGTGCTGGCCGGCACCCACGAACTTTCCTTCTGCCTGGGCGTCGAGAAGCTGTTCAGCCCGGAGGCGCCTGAGCGCACGGCCGGGCTGTTCAACCAGGGCTACATTACCAGCCAGCACGACCGGCTGGTCGAGGAGATGAACCGGGTCGGCAAGATGGTCGGCTCCGAGTTCAAGCCGGGCGACGATCGCACCATCTTCATGGACACCTATGCCATGCAGGCCAAGTGGCACATGTGGAAGTACGGCACGACACAGGCCCAGATCGCCGCCGGCGCGGCCAAGAACCACAATTACGGCGCGCTGAACGAGAAGGCGCAGTATCGCTTCCAGATGACGCCGCAGTCGGTGCTGGAGGACCGGCCCGTGTCCTTCCCGCTGACCCGCGCCATGTGCGCACCGATTGGCGACGGCGCGGCGGCGGCGCTGCTCTGCTCGGCGGAGTATCTCGCGAAGCAGCCCAAGGACGTGCAGGACCGCGCGGTCAAGATCGCGGGAGTCGGCTTTTCCGGCGGCATGTACCGCAATCTCGACGAGCCGGGCCTGACGCGGGCGGCCGCCGACAAGGCCTACCGCATGGCCGGACTGGGGCCCGAGGACATCGACGTCGCCGAGGTCCACGACGCGACCAGCTTCTGCGAGATCTACCAGTGCGAGATGCTGCGCTTCTGCCCCGAGGGCGAAGGCGGCAAGTTCGTCGAGTCGGGCGCCACCGGCCCCGGCGGCAAGCTGCCGGTCAACACGTCGGGCGGCCTGGTCTCCAAGGGCCATCCGGTCGGCGCCACCGGCCTGTCGATGCTGGCCGAGCTCGCCACGCAGCTGCGCGGCGAGGCCGGCGCGCGGCAGGTGGAAGGGGCAAAGGTCGCGCTCGCCGAAAACGGCGGCGGCGTGATCGGCATGGAAGAGGCGGTGGCCTCGGTCGTGATTCTCAAAAAGGACGCATGACCCCATCCCCCGCGCAAGGCGCGGGGACTTCCCCATTTGAATGGGGAAGGAAGTCGTCCTCCCCATTCAAATGGGGAGGTGTCGCGGTCATACCGCGACGGAGGGGTCATGCCTCGTGAGGTCGTTTTGAAGATTTTTTTGGAGAATGAGAAATGACAATCCGCTTCGACAACCGCGTCGCCATCGTCACCGGCGCGGGCAACGGGCTTGGCCGTGCGCATGCGCTGCTGCTGGCCAGCCGCGGCGCCAAGGTGGTCGTGAACGATCCGGGTGGCGCCGTCGACGGCAAGGGCGGCGGTCATGCCGCCGCCGACAAGGTGGTCGACGAGATCAAGGCGGCCGGTGGCCAGGCCGTCGCCAACTACGATTCCGTCGCCGAAGCCGCGACGGCGGCCAACATCGTGAAGACGGCCGTCGATGCCTTCGGCACGGTCGACATCGTGGTGAACAACGCCGGCGTGCTGCGCGACAAGACCTTCCACAACATGACGACCGAGGATTTCGAGTTCGTCGTGAAGGTCCACTTCCTCGGCACCGCCTACGTGACGCACGCCGCCTGGCCGATCATGCGTGCCAAGGCCTATGGCCGCATCGTCGTGACCTCGTCAAATTCGGGCATCTACGGCACGTTCGGCCAGTCGAACTACGGTGGCGCCAAGCTCGCCGTCGTGGGCTTCATGAATGCGCTCAGGCTCGAAGGCCAGAAGTACAACATCATGATGAACGCGCTGGCGCCGATCGCCGCCACGCGCATGACCGAGAGCCTGATGACGCCCGAGGCGCTGGCCAAGCTCCGGCCCGAGTTCGTCTCGCCGATGGTCGCCTATCTGTGCAGCGAGCAGTGCCAGCGCACCGGCGACATCTGGAGCGCCGGCGCCGGGACTTTCGCGCGCATCGAGTATCGCGAGGCCGAAGGGCTGCGAATCGACGGTCGCGCGCCGACCATTGAGGACGTGGCCGACAATATCGAGAAGATCGCCGACGTCTCGGCCAGCCGCGTCTTCCGCACCTCCGGCGAGGAAGTCGCCGCCGTCGTGAGCGGCTCCTGAGCCCCGAGGCACCCGTAACGGCCGCACCCACGACCGACCGGCTGCTTCCCGTCGCGAAATGGCTGCAGCGGGAGGGCCGGCTCATCCGGCGGCCGGACGCCTTCATCGAGCAGCTGATGAACCGCGTGCTCGAGGCCGGCGTGCCGGTCTGGCGCATGTATGTCGGCCTGCAGCTCGTCCATCCGCAGCTTCAGGCGATGGGCTATCTGTGGCGGCGGGGCGAGCGGGTGGAATCGATCGCCCGCGCCTACGGCGTGCAGTTCACCTCCGCCTATATCGGCAGCCCGCTGCAGGAGGTCCGCGAGAGTGGGGCACCGGTGCGCTATCGACTCGACAGCCTGACCGAGCGGCATCACGAAGTGCTGCACGAGGTCAGGGGCGGCGGCGGCACCGACTACTATTCGCTGCCGATGCACATCCGCCGCGATGGGCCCATGCCGGTGGTGGCCTTCGCCACGGACGCCAAGGGCGGGTTCGGCGATGCCGACATCGATGACCTGACCCGGCTCGTCGACATGATGGGCGCCATCACCGAGATGCATATCGAGGAGAGTGTCGCGCAGACCGTCGCCGAGACCTATCTCGGCCGCCAGGTCGGCCAGCGCATCCTGCACGGCATGATCCGGCGCGGCGACGGCGAGGAGATCCGCGCGGTCCTGTGGTTCTCCGACCTGCGCGATTTCACCGGCCTCAACGAGCGCCTGCCGCCCGACCAGGTGCTGGAGCTGCTGAACAACTACTTCCAGCTCGTCGGCGATGCGCTGACCAAGCATGGCGGCGAGATCCTGAAATTCATCGGCGACGGCGTGATGGCCTACTTCCCGGCCGAGGATGCGTTGTTCATGCCGATGGTGACGGCCGCCGCACTCGAAGCCGCCCGGCAGCTGATCGACGACGCCGAAGCCGCCAACGAGGCGCGCGCCACGGGCGGCGCCGAGCCGATCAGGTTCGGCATCGGGCTGCATGTCGGCACGGTGACTTTCGGCAACATCGGCACCGAGGACCGGCTCGATTTCACCGTCATCGGCTCCGCCGTCAATCGCGCGTCGCGCCTCGAAGGCCTCACCAAGGCCTTGGGCGTCCGCGTCTGCGCCTCCGCCGAATTCAAGGAAGACTGCCCGCGACCGATGAAGTCGCTCGGCAAACACCGCCTTCGCGGCGTCCGCGAACCGGTCGAGATTTTTACGCTCTCGGACTGATTAAAGGTCCTTCGCTGCGCTCAGGATGACAGCTTCTTTTGAGTTGGCGCACTGCGTCGATCCAACAACGTTGTCATCCTGAGCGCAGCGAAGGACCTTTCCGTCAAATCTTCGTCTTCCAGCCTTCGATCCAGGTGAGAGCTTCCTCGTCGGGGAGGGGCTGTTCGGAGGCGTCGACCTCCAGGCGGTCGCCGACCTTTCGGGCACCGCAGCGTTCGAGTGCCTCGTCGACCTTCTTGCCGCCGCCGCAGAACGTGTCTTGGTAGGTCATGTCGCCCAGCGCGATGACGCCGTAGCGGTGGCCCGACAGGTCGGGCTTGTCGCGGTGCAGGGCCTCCACCAGCGGCAGGATGTTGGTCGGGATGTCCCCCGAGCCGTGGGTGGCGCAGACCACGAGGAGCACGTCGTGCGCCTGGAGGTCGGCGGCGGTCGCGGCCTTGTCGGTGACGTCGACCGCGTGCCCGGCTCCCGCCAGGACGGGTTGCAGCGCGTCGGCCACCATCTGGGCATTGCCCGACTCGGTGCCGACCAGGATCAGGATCGTGGCCATGGGTCTGGGATACGGTAGGGCGTGCCGCGATGCGACGCGACCGGATGGCGCGGCAAATTCCGCCATGCCAGTCTCTCCGCATGGAAGAAACGCCCGTTCTGGCCGCCCTCGAGGGCGGCATCCTGACCCTGACGCTCAACCGCCCGCAGCGGCTGAACGCGATGAGCCATGCGCTGATCGACTCCATGAACGCCGAGCTGAAACGCGCCCGCGAGGACGATTCTGTGCGTTGCGTGCTGCTGACCGGCACCGGCCGCGGCTTCTGCGCCGGCGCCGATCTGGCCGGCGGTGGACCGGGCGATGCCTCGTCCCAGGGCCCGCGCGACGTCGGCGCCGCGATGGACCGGATCTTCAATCCCATGATCCGCGCCATGCGCGATCTCCCCAAGCCGATCGTCGCCGCGGTGAACGGCGTGGCGGCGGGCGGCGGCGCCAACCTGGCGCTGGCCTGCGATATCGTGATCGCCGCCCGCTCGGCCCGCTTCGATCAGGCCTTCGTGCGCATCTCGCTGATCCCCGATCTCGGCGGCACCTGGTTCCTGCCGCACACGGTGGGTGACGCCCGCGCCCGTGCGCTGGCGATGCTGGGCACCTCGGTGCCGGCCGAGGAGGCCGCGCGCATGGGCATGGTCTGGCAGGTGGTCGACGATGCCGCTTTGATGGACGAGGCCGGCAAGATCGCCGCCCGGCTCGCCAGCGGACCGACCCGCTCCTATGCCGCGATCAAGGGCGCCATCAACGCCGCGGCCACCAACACGCTCGACCAGCAGCTCGACCTCGAACGCGACCGCCAGCGCGAACTGGGCAAGAGCGAGGATTTCAAGGAAGGCGTCGCGGCTTTCCTTGCCAAGCGTGCCCCGAATTTCACCGGACGTTGATTGAGAGACAAATGACCTACGAGAAGATCCAGATCGCCAAGCAAGACGGCCTCGCCACGCTGACGCTGAATGCGCCGGACCGGCTGAATGCCGTGTCGCGCAAGATGATCGCCGAGCTGAAGTCGTGCTGGGAAGACCTCGCGGCCGACACATCGGTGCGCGCCGTGCTTCTGACCGGCGCGGGCCGCGGCTTCTGCGCCGGCGCCGATCTCGCCGATCCCGACCGCGGCAACACGTCGGACTCGGGCGAGGCGCTCGACAAGTTCTTCAATCCGGTGATCCGCCTGATGCGCAGCGTGCCCAAGCCGATCGTGGCGGCGGTGAACGGCCCGGCGGCCGGCGTCGGCATGAGCTTCGCGCTCGCCTCCGACATCGCCGTCGCGGGCAAGTCCGCCTCGTTCCTGCAGGCCTTTGCACGCATCGGCCTGCTGCCCGACGGCGGCAGCACCTGGTTCCTGCCGCGCCTGGTGGGCGAGCAGCGCGCGCGGGCGCTGGCGATGCTGGCGCCGCAGATCAGCGCGCAGCAGGCCAAGGACTGGGGCCTGATCTGGGACGTGGTCGAGGATGCCGATCTCATGAAGACGGCCGGCGATCTCGCGCGGCGCCTTGCGGACGGGCCGACGATGTCGCTCGCGCGCATCAAGGAGGCGATGAACCGCGCCAGCGGCAACACGCTTTCCGAACAGCTCGACGTCGAGCGCGACTTCCAGCGTGAGCTGGGCAAGAGCGAGGACTTCAAGGAAGGCGTCGCTGCCTTCCTCGCCAAGCGCAAGCCCGCCTTCAAGGGCAAATAACAAACAACGGGAGAGACGACCATGACGACGCCGTTCAAGGAAATCACCTCGGGCCTCAAGTTTCCCGAAGGCCCCGTCGCGATGCCGGACGGCTCGGTCATCCTGGTCGAGATCGCACGCGAGACGCTGACGCGCGTCACGCCCGACGGCAAGCATCACATCGTGGCCAAGCTGGGCGGCGGCCCGAACGGCGCGGCGATGGGTCCCGGCGGCAAGATCTACGTGACCAACAATGGCGGCTTCAACTGGATCGAGCGGCCCGACGGCCGCCTGTTCCCGGGCACGCAGCCCGCTTCTTACAAAGGCGGCTCGATCCAGGTGGTCGATCCCGAGACCGGCAAGTTCGAGACGCTCTACGACAGCTGCGACGGCCGCAAGCTGAACGGGCCGAACGACCTGGTGTTCGACGATGCCGGCGGCTTCTGGTTCACCGACCTCGGCAAGACGCGCGAGTACGACAATGATCGCGGCGCCGTCTACTACGCGAAGGCCGATGGCTCGAAGATCGAGCAGAAGGTGTTCCCGCTGGAGCGTCCCAACGGCTGCGGCCTGTCGCCCGACGGCAAGACGCTCTATGTCGTCGAGACGCCGACCGCGCGCCTCTGGGCCTTCGACCTCTCCGCACCCGGCACCATCAAGGACGCCAACGGCGCCTATCGTGGCGAGAAGGGCCGTGTCGTTGCAGGCCTCGGTGGCTACCAGATGTTCGATTCGCTGGCCGTCGATTCGGCCGGCCACATCTGCGTCGCGACCCTGATCACCGGCGCCGTTTCCGACATCTCGCCGGACGGCCAGTCGGTGACGCAACACAAGTTGCCGGACCCGATGGTCACCAACGTCTGCTTCGGCGGCAAGGACCTGCGCACCGCCTACGCGACGCTGTCGATGACCGGCAAGCTGGTGAGCTTCGAATGGCCGCGTCCGGGCCTGAAGCTCGAGTATCTCAACAAGTAGCTGGGGCGCTCCCCAGCTCCTACCCCTTCGCCTGCGCCCGCACTTCGCGGCTGGCGACGACCTTGCCGGTGGCATAGGCCTCGTGGTTGGCGTCGACGTCGGACAGCTTGTAGCGGTAGTTCACCATCATCGCGTAGGACTGCTTGAAGCCGTTCGCGCTGGTATCGCCCAGCCAGTTCAGCCGCTCGACGATGGCGCCGTTGCCGAGATGGAAGTGCGCCACCCGGTCGAGCGCACGGCCCTTGTCGGTGGCGGTGAGGTAGACGGCGGCGAGGCGCGTCAGGATCGGGCGCAGCGCCTTGTCGATCGCCGGCACCTCCCACCAGTTCGGCCGCGCCAGCAGCTTGAGGACGGCGGCGGTGCCATGGGCTTCATCCGTCACCGGTCCCAGCGAGGCGATCTCGCTCTGGGTAAGCATCGCATCCCCCTCCATCTTCGCCCGGTGCTCGACATGCTGGCGCAGGCCCGGGATCGGCGAGAGGGTGGCGAAGTCCTTGATGTTGGGCAGGTCGCGCGAGAGCTGATCGGCGACGCGCTTGATCAGGAAGTTGCCGAAGCTGATGCCGGCGAGGCCCTGCTGGCAATTCGAGATCGAGTAGAAGATCGCGGTGTTGGCGCGCTTGGGATCGTGCGTCTCGTCGCGTGCGTCGAGCAGGCGTTGCACGTTGCCCGCCATGCCGTCGACCAGCGCCACCTCGACGAAGATCAGCGGCTCGTCGGGCATGCGCGGATGGAAGAAGGCGAAGCAGCGGCGGTCGGAATCGAGCCGATTCTTTAGGTCGCGCCACGAGCGGATGGCGTGCACCGCCTCGTAGGTGACGAGCTTTTCCAGCAGTGAGGCGGGCGAGGCCCAGTCGATGCGCACCAGGTCGAGGAACGCCACGTCGAACCAGGCGCCGAGCAGCGAGCGCAGGTCCTCGCTCAGCGCCTTGGCGGCGGCATCGCTCTTGCCCAGCGCCAGAAGCTCGGCGCGCAGGTCGACCACGAATTTCACGCCCTGCGGTACGCCCACGAATTCGCGCAGCAGCCGCACCGCCGGCGATTCCAGCTCCCGGCGCAGCGCCCGTGCCGGCTCCTTGCCGGCGCGCCATTTGTCGACGGTCTTCATCGCGGCTTCCCGCGGCAGGCCGTAATCGCGCGCCAGGGTCAGAAGGAACTTCTTGCGCCCGGCCGGCGACAGCGAGAGGTAGGCTTGGCCCAGTTCCGCCGCGCGCCCGCGCCGTGCCGTCTCGCCGCCCTTGCCTTCGAGGCAGGCGTCGATGCGGCTCTTGAGGCGGGGGATGTCGTCATCGGGAAGATCGGGCCGAAGCGGCGCGCCGACGGCTTCACGTGCGCCGCGCGCGGTATCGATGAAGGCGGTGCGAAGACGCTGAAGGGTAAGGTCGACGGTATTCGAAAACGGTAGGGCCATGCCCGGATTATGTCACAGCAAACGTGTCACTCCAGTGGCGGCACATGAACGCGCCTTTACCGCGCTACGCGGGCGGCTGATCCAGCACGCGCCAGAGGTACCAACTCGCGACAGTGCGATACGGCCGCCACTTCTCGCCGGCTCTCTCCAGCGCCTTCGGCGAGGGCAACGCGCGCTTCCTGAAGGCTTTCGCATAGGCCTTGCGCAGGCTGTAGTCGTCGAGCGGCAGGATGTCGGGGCGGCCCAGCCGGAACATCATGAACATCTCGGCGCTCCAGCGGCCGATGCCGCGCACCTTCACCAGACGCTCGATCAGTTCGGCGTCGGCAATTCCATGCGCCTCGTCGAGCGTCGGCAGTTCGCCGCTGTCGACGCGGCGCGCGAGGTCCTGCACCGCCAGCACCTTGGCGCGCGACAGTCCGCAGCCGCGCAGATGTTCGTCCGGCGTCTTCAGGATTTGGCGCGGCGTGAAGCCGTCAGTCGCCCCGGGATAGAGCGCCTCGACCCGGCCGTAGATCGTGGCCGCCGCCTTGTTGGAGAGTTGCTGGTAGACGATGGCCTCGGCCAGCGAGCCGAACAGGCTGCGCGAGACCTTGAGCTGCATGCGGAACGGGCCGACCGTCTCGATGATCGCCGCCAGCGCCGGATCGGCTTCCTTGAGATGCGCGACGGCCTTCGCCGGCCTGAACGGAAATCCCGTCATCGTGCCGCGAAGAGGGGCCCCGCGCCGACCTCGGGTGCGCCCTCGATCTCCAGCATGCGCCGCTTGGTCGAGACGCCGCCATTGGCCGAGAAGCCGCCCATCTTGCCGTCGGCGCCCAGCACGCGATGGCAGGGCACGATGATGGCGACCGGGTTCTTGCCCAGCGCCTGGCCGACCTCGCGCGATTCGTGCGGCACGCCCAGGCGCCGGGCGATCTCGCCATAGGTCATGGTGCGGCCGGGCGGGATGGTGCGCGCCACCTCGTAGACGCGGCGGTTGAAGTCGGGTGCGGCTTCGAGATCGAGCGGGATATCGGCGAGGTCGGTGG
>LSKJ01000049.1 GCA_001557035.1 Rhodospirillaceae bacterium CCH5-H10
CAGAGTGTTCACCATGTCTCCGAACAGCCGTTCACCATGTCTCCGGTCCGTACAAGACGGGGGAGGAGAAGAGTTTTATGGCCGCAACAGCCGCACGGGCTCGGTCGAGACGCCGATCGTCACCGGCAGGGTCAGGGCATCGTCGCCGTCGATCTGGACCGGCTGCCGGCGGCTTTCGCCGGCATCGTTCAGGACCGAGATCCTCACCTCACGACCCGAGACCACGCGATAGCCTGACGTGACGGGCAGCATGCCGCGCACGAGGGCGGCGCCAAAACGCAGGGCCTGAATCCAGCCCCAGCGCTCGAACAGGCAGACATGGAGCAGCGGCGTTTCCAGCGCCGCCTCCGGTGCCACCACGTAGGGACCGGCATAGTGGCGCGCCCGCGTCACGATCACCGAGGCGGCCTCGTAACGCTTGCCATCGATCTCGACGGCATAGCGCACCGGCCGGTAGCGCCACGCCTCGACCAGCGAGCGCCACACATAGGCACCCTTGCCCCAGCGGCGTTTCAGCGGGGCGGTGACGCCGGCCACCACCTTGGCGTCGAAGCCCGCGCCCGCCATGAGCGAGAAGCAGCGCGGCGCGCCCGTTTCGCTGGCCCGCCCGGGATGCATCGCCACCGTATGGCCCGCCGTCATGACTCGAGCCAATGCCGACGCGGTGGACTCCAGCCCGAGTTCATGTGCCAGCACGTTGGCGGTGCCGAGCGGCACCAACGCGAGCGGCGGGGCGGTCGCGGCACGCGCGGCGAGACCGTTCACCACTTCGTTGATCGTCCCGTCTCCGCCGGCCACGGCGACGACGCCGTAACGCGCCGCGTCGCAGGTCTCCGCCAGGCGCCGCGCATCCCCTGCCGCCCGTGTCTCCACGACATCGACGGTCCAGCCCGCCGCGCGCACGCAACGCACCACGTCATCGACCAGGCCGCGCCGTCGCCGGCCCGCGGTCGGATTGAGGATGAGGAGGACGGAATGCGTCACAGGGGCGAATGTCATCGAAACGTCACAACCGAGACACCTCCACGCAACGGCTCCCTTACACAATCCAATGCGTACCGTGCAATCGCGCACAACAGATTTTGTGTCGGTCGAGTTCTTTTCCACATGACCGTGCCTCCATGACCCATCACGAGCGAAGCGCGCAGCCCGCGCGCCACCGGGCGATCTTCCTGTCCGACATCCATCTCGGCACGCGCGGCTGTCAGGCCGACCTGCTGCTCGACTTCCTCAGGCACAATGAGAGCGAGCATCTCTACCTGGTGGGCGACATCGTCGACGGCTGGCGTCTGAAGCGCTGGTGGTACTGGCCACAGAGCCACAACGACGTGGTGCAGAAGATCATGCGCAAGGCCCGCAAGGGCACCAACGTGGTCTATATCCCCGGCAACCACGACGAGGCGGCGCGGCAATACTGCCAGCTCACCTTCGGCGACGTGCGCGTGCAGGACGAGGCGATCCACGAAACGCCGGACGGCCGGAAGCTGCTGGTGATCCACGGCGACCAGTTCGACGGCATCGTGCGCTACGCACGCTGGCTCGCCATCCTCGGCGACTGGGCCTATGCCGCCGCGCTGCGGCTCAACACGATCTTCAACTGGGGACGCCGCAAGCTCGGCCTGCCCTACTGGTCGCTCTCGGCCTTCCTGAAGCACCGCGTGAAGAACGCCGTGCAGTTCATCGCCGACTACGAGAAGGCCGTGGCGACCGAAGCCCGCCACCGCGGCGTCGACGGCGTGGTGTGCGGCCACATCCATCATGCCGAGATGCGCACCATCGACGGCATCCTCTACTGCAACGACGGCGACTGGGTCGAAAGCTGCACCGCGCTGGTCGAGGATTTCGACGGTCGCCTGCGCATCGTGCACTGGGCCGAGGAGGTCGCGCGTCGTTCGTCGCGCCTGCCGTTCGCGCCCGTCCAGCTCGCCGCGGAGTAGCCGCCTTGCGCATTGCCATCGTGTCTGACGCCTGGCGGCCCCAGATCAACGGCGTGGTGCGCACGCTCGAGACGGTGGCCCGCATCCTCCGCGCCGAGGGCCACGAGGTCGAGGTTTTCGGGCCCGACCGCTTCCGCACCCTGCCCTGTCCGACCTATCCCGAGATCCGCCTCTCGCTGTTTCCGTCGGCGCGCCTCAGCCACATGCTGAAGCTGTTTGCGCCCGATGCCATCCATCTCGTGACGGAAGGTCCGCTGGGCTGGGCCGCGCGTGCCTTCTGCCGGCGCCGCGGAATTCCCTTCACCACCGCCTATCACACGCGATTCCCGGAGTATGTCCGGGCCCGCATCTTCGCGCCGCTGTCGTGGAGCTACGCTTTCGTCCGCCGCTTCCATGCGCCGTCGGCGGCCGTGCTGGTGGTCTCGCCGGCAATCCGCGACGAACTCACGGCGCGCGGCTTCAGGAATCTCGTGCCCTGGTCGCGAGGTGTCGACATCACAGCCTTCCGTCCGCGGCCGCGCGAACGCCTCGTGGAGCCGCGGCCGATCTGGCTCTATGCCGGCCGCGTCGCCATCGAGAAGAACATCAAGGCCTTCCTCGATCTCGACCTGCCGGGCAGCAAGTGGGTGGTGGGTGGCGGCCCGCAGCTCAAGTCGCTGCAGAAGCGCTATCCCGGCGTCCACTTCTTCGGCTCGGTGGACACCGAGGAGCTGTCGTATCGCTATGCGCAAGCCGATTGTTTCGTCTTCCCCAGTCTCACCGACACGTTCGGCCTGGTGATGGTCGAGGCGCTGGCCTCGGGCGTGCCGGTCGCCGGCTATCCGGTACCGGGGCCGCTCGACGTCGTCACCGACCCCAAGGTGGGAGCGGTAGATCCCGACCTGCGCACCGCCTGCCTCGCGGCCGTGTCGCGCGATGCGGTGGATTGCCGCCGCCACGCCGAGACCTTCACCTGGGAGCGCTGTGCGCGGCAGTTCCTCGACACGCTGCAGCCCATTCCGCGCGGTCACTGGCAACCGCTGCGCCACCGGGTCGCGCCCGACGCCGCCTCATCCTAGCCGCTTTTCCGCCGAGTCATTCGGGTTGCGGGGCCGCGCGTGGGAGGGTAATTGCGGCGTCCGCATCGCAAGGGCAGACCGGCATGGCTATCCAGTATTTCGCCAAGGTGACCGCATCCGACCACGAAGCGCTGCAGCGCCTCGTGAAGCACTACCCGCTCAGCTCCTATGCCGACTGGCATATGAAGGAGATGAGCCGCATGGCCGACTGGCGCAGCCGCCGCCACGCCATCAAGATGGTGCCGGTGACGCCGGAAGAGTTCGAGGCCTACTGCAAGGAGAAGGGTGTCCCGAGCGACATCATAACCTTCAAGGCGTTCGTCTGCGAGAAGGGCGGCGGCTGATCGGCCGACCGCGCCCTGGCTTGAAGTCTCGTCAGGCCCTGACTACGTGAGGAGCAGCCCGCAGGAGACTGCCATGCCAGCCCTCAATCATCTCATCGTCCATGTGAAGGACAAGGACGCGTCGGCCGAGTTCCTGGCTGACATACTGGGCGTCGAAGCCGGCCCGCAATGGGGTCCGTTCCGCCCGGTGCAGACGTCGAACGGCGTCACCCTCGACTTCATCGGCACACCCAATCCCGGCACGACGCACTACGCCTTCCTCGTCGACGACGCCGAGTTCGATGCCTCGTTCGCGAAGATCAGGAAGGCCGGCATCCCCTACTACGCCCATCCCAACAAAAGCGGCGCGGGCGAGATCAATCATCTGTACGGCGGCCGGGGCGTCTATTTCGAGGACCCCAACGGCCATCTGCTCGAACTGATCACCAAGCCTTACGGCGATCATCCGGGTTAGGCGCTTCGTCAGTACTGCGCCGCGCGCGCTCCGCTCATGACGGCAGACTGACCCGAGCCGGGATCGGTCTCACGGATGGTGCAGACGTACTGGCCGGGCAGCATCTGGACGTCGACGTAACGGATGCTGCCGGGGGCGATGCTCATGTTCATCGCATTGGCCGAGCCACCACCGCGGCAGCGCAGCGTGTAGGGACCGGGTGCCAGTTCCGTGCGCATCCAGGTCTGCGTGCCGAGCGCGCCGATCTCCAGGCCGTTGGCTGTCACGTTCAACACCGGACTCGCCGTCGCAGGATTGACGAAATAGACCGCGCCCATGCCGGGCGGCGGCGGCGCGAACTGCTTGCCGGCGATGTCCTGTCCCCGCGATGCCATCCCGACGTTCGAGCCCTCGCAGGCGGCCAGGCCGAGCAGCAACAAGACAGTGATCGATGGAATGCGCATGATGACGAACCTCCTCAGCCGCCGGCAGGCTCTCCGGCCCTGATCCACGCCTGGTAAAGCTTCTTCGTCTCGTCGTTCGGCGGATACGTGCCGCTGATCGGATGGCCCTGGCTCACGCGGATCGCGACGAATTTTTCCAGCCGCTCCTGTTCGAACGAATCGCGCGCCACCTCGTCCGCGAGATGACGCGGCACGACGATGGCGCCGTCCTCGTCGGCCACGATCACGTCGCCGGGATAGACGGGCACGCCCCGGATGCCGACCGGCACCTGCACCTCGACGGGCCGGAGATTGGCCATGCTGGGCGGCGCGGCGGCGGCCGAGCAGTAGACCGGGAAGTCGAACTTGCCGATCACGGGCGAGTCGCGCATCGCCCCGTCGCTCAGCACGCCCGCGAGGCCGCGCACCTTGAGACGCAGCGCCAGGATATCGCCCAAGGTGCCGGAGCGCGTATTGCTTTCGGTGGCGATCACCAGCACCGAACCCGCCGGCGATTCCTCGATCGCCGTGCGCTGCGCATTCGGCGGATCGCTGGGGCTCGGCGCCTTGTCGATATCCTCGCGGCTCGGGATATAGCGCAGCGTATAGGCCGGCCCGACGATCCGCGCCGCCGCCGGATTGAGCGGCTTCACGCCGTTCACCGCGACATTGCGAAACCCGCGCTTCAACATCTGCATCGAGACGGTGGCGGTACTCGCATACATGAAGTTCCTGATCGTCTCGGCCGACAGCGGTTCGCTGGTCATTGTTCTTCCCCTTCACTTTTCCTCCCCCGTCACAAGGGGGAGGTGGCCGCAGGCCGGAGGGGGGAAAGCCTCAATCGAAGCGCCCCTCCATCCCGGGACGATACAGCGCCTCGTAGATGGTTTCGACGACGGAGTCAGTGCGAGACAACACGTCGCCATTCCAGAATCGCAGAACGCGAAAGCCGGTCGACCGCAAGAACGCATCGCGATTTGCGTCGTACGGAGCGTCGACCAAATGCTGGCTGCCGTCGAGTTCGATGATCATGGACGCTTCTAGGCAGACGAAGTCGCAGATGTATCGACCCATTGGACGTTGGCGCCGGAACTTGAAGCCACCGAGTTGGCGACGGCGCAGCCGACCCCACAGTAGGCGCTCGGCGTCGGTGGCGTTGTTGCGCAGGTCCTGGGCGTAGCTCTTCATGGACCTAGTTGGACATGATGGATGGACGAAATTATGTCGGAAAAACAATCACCGGTTGCTTGCCCCCTCCCTAGCCCTCCCCCGTAAGACGGGGGCGGGAATAAGAGTTCATGTCCCCGCCCCCGTCTTACGGGGGAGGGCTAGGGAAGGGGAAGGCTACAGCAAGGACCCCTGATTGCCGGTGCCACCGTCGCGGCGGCGCGGCGGTGACGGGGGGGCTGTCGCAGACTTTGCTGGGCCAGCGCCATCCGTCACACGCGCACCTACAGAACCGTCGTTGAATTCGATGCTGATCGTCTGGCCAGCGCTGGTGCTGGCGGCCGCGAGAACCGGGTTGCCGTCCTGGTCGCGCACCAGGGCGAAGCCGCGGTTCAGGACGGAGTGGAATGAGTAGCTCTCCAGAAGCTTGGCGGCCTGGTCGACCTGGCGCTGGCCGTTCACGAGAAGATCGTTGCCGTGGCGTTTCAGTCGATCGCCGAGCTGGTCCAGCCGGTCGAAGGCACGGGCATACTTCTGCAGCGCGTCGCTCTTGAAGCGGTCGACGGCGCGCGTGAGCGCCCGTCCCTCGGCGACCAGCGCCTGTTCCTTGGCGGCGATCACCGCCTGCGGGCTGACGAGGCGCGCGGCCGAGAGTTGATGCGCACGGCGCTCGACGAGCTGGCGGGTCGCCAGCGCGAGGCGCTCGCCGCTCACGTCGACCCTCTGCTGGCGTTCCTCGATCAGGCGGCGCGGATCGCCCAGCCCGCGCGCGAGGCCGGCCAGTTCCATCGCCTGCTCGCGCAGCAGGCGCGTCATGCCGCCGACCAAGCGCTTGGCATAGTCGAGCGTCTCGGTCATCAGGTCGGCGCGCACCGGCACCGCCATCTCGGCGGCGGCGGTCGGCGTTGGGGCACGGCGGTCCGAGGCGAAGTCGATCAGGGTCGTGTCGGTCTCGTGGCCGACGGCGGAGATCAGCGGGATTTCGGAGTTCGCGGCGGCACGCACCACGATCTCCTCGTTGAAGGCCCACAGGTCTTCCAGCGAGCCGCCGCCGCGCGCCACGATCAGCACGTCGGGTCGCGGCACTTTTCCATCCACGGCGAGTCGGTTGAAGCCTGCAATTGCCGCGGCCACCTCGCCCGCCGCCTTCTCGCCCTGCACGGAAACCGGCCAGACCAGCACGTGGCAGGGGAAGCGGTCGCCGAGGCGATGCAGGATGTCGCGAATGACGGCGCCCGACGGCGAGGTCACGACGCCCACCACCTGCGGCAGGTAGGGCAGCGGGCGCTTGGCGCCGGGGTCGAACAGCCCCTCGGCCTGCAGCTTCTTGCGCCGATCCTCCAGCAGCTTGAGCAGGGCGCCTTCGCCCGCCAGCTCCAACCGGTCGACGATGATCTGGTAGCGCGAGGAGCCGGCGTAGGTCGTGAGCTTGCCGGTGGCGATGACCTCCAGCCCCTCCTCGATCCGGATGCCGAGCCGCGGGATCGTGCCCTTCCAGCAGACGCCGTCGATCACGGCATTCTCGTCCTTGAGACGGAAATAGCAGTGGCCCGAGCGCGGGAACGACGGCTGGCTGATCTCGCCCCGCACGCGCACCCGCGGGAAGGCCGTCTCGATCTCGCGCTTCAGGGCGAAGGAAAGCTCGGAAACCGAGAATTCCGGGACGTTCGAAGGCGCGGCGGGGGCGTCGAGGTTATCCATGCCGGCCGAACCTAGCGGCTTGTGCCCCCGGCGCAAACTGTGGTCAAAGCCTCGCCATGCGAATCCTCGTGGTGGGCGGCGGCGGCCGCGAACATGCCTTGTGCTGGGCGATTTCGGCCTCTCCGCTCTGCACCAAGCTCTACTGCGCGCCCGGCAATGCCGGCATCGCCCAGGTCGCCGAATGCATCGAGGATGTCGGCGCCGAGGACATCCCCGGTCAGGTGGCGTTGGCCCGGCGCCTGAAGATCGATTTCGTGGTGATCGCGCCCGACGCGCCGCTGGTCGCCGGCATGGCCGACGCCTTCGCCGAGGCCGGCATCAAGGCCTGGGGCCCGAGCAAGGCGGCCGCCCGGCTCGAAGGCTCCAAGAGTTTCACCAAGGAGCTCTGCCGCGCCAACGACATCCCCACCGCCGCCTATGAGCGCTTCACCGAGGTCGCGCCCGCCGAGGCCTACATCCGCTCGCAGAGCGTGCCGATCGTGATCAAGGCCGACGGGCTGGCGGCCGGCAAGGGCGTGATCATCGCCGAGACGGTCGACCAGGCGGTCGAGGCCGTGCGCGACATGCTCTCGGGCAACCGCTTCGGCGCCGCCGGCGCCTCGGTGGTGATCGAGGAATTCATGCAGGGCGAGGAAGCGAGCTTCTTTGCCCTGACCGACGGCGAGCATGTGTTGCCGCTGGTCGCCGCCCAGGACCACAAGCGCGCCTTCGACGGCGACACGGGGCCGAACACCGGCGGCATGGGCGCCTACTCGCCCGCCCCGATCTTCGACGCCGCCATGCAGCAGCGCACGATGGACGAGATCGTGCTGCCCACGGTGCGGGCACTGGCCAAGGCCGGCACGCCGTTCCGGGGCGTGCTTTATGCCGGCCTGATGATCGACGCCAAGGGGCCGCGACTGGTCGAATACAATTGCCGCTTCGGCGATCCCGAGACGCAGGTGCTGATGATGCGGCTGCGGTCGGATCTCCTGCCGGCGCTGCTCGCCAGCGCCGAGGGCGGGCTCAAGCACCTCGACCTGCGCTGGTCGCCCGACGCCGCGATCACCGTGATCATGGCGACCAGGGGCTATCCCGATTCCTATCCCAAGGGCAGCGAGATCAAGGGCCTCGACGAGGCCGCCAGGGTCGAGGGCGTGCAGATCTTCCACGCCGGCACCAAGGCCAGCCCGGACGGCAGGATCCTGGCCAACGGCGGCCGCGTCCTGAACGTCAGCGCCATGGCCCCAACCGTCGAGGAGGCCCGCGCCCGCGCCTACCGCGCGGTGGACCTGATCGACTGGCCCGAGGGCTTCTACCGCAAGGACATCGCCTGGCGGGCACTCAAACCCGCGTAAAGCTGGCATGCGCCGCCCCCGGGCAGACGCCGCGGGAAAGATGCTTTAGTTTCAAGCCCATGCCCGACGCCCTCTCCGAGTCCCAGCGCCTGCTGGCCCAGCTTCGCTTTCCCTGTGGTGACGTGCCGGAGCCCGGCGACATCAAGAACGTCGCCCCCGGCATCTACTGGCTGCGCATGCCGCTGCCGTTCCAGCTCAACCACATCAACCTGTGGCTGATCGAGGAAAAGGACGGCTGGACGATCGTCGACACCGGCATCAATTCGCAGGACACGCGAACGCTCTGGGAAAAGATCTTCGCCGAGAAGCTCCAGGGCAAACCGGTCGTGCGCGTGATCGGCACCCATCTCCATCCCGACCATATCGGCCTCGCCGGCTGGCTGTGCGAGAAGTGGAACGCGCCGCTCTACATGACGCTGGGCGAGTACATGAGCGCGCAGGCCGCGCGCAACGACTTCGTCGAGAGCGAGGAGACGCGCGCCGCGCATGTCGCGCGCAACGGCGTGCCGGCCGACCGCATCGCCAACTTCCACCGCCACAAGGGCGGCTATGCCAAGGGCGTGGTGCCGCTGCCGACCGCTTTCCGCCGCATGATCCATGCGCACCCGATCACCATCGGCGGCCATCGCTGGGATGTCATTGTCGGCCGCGGCCACGCGCCCGAGCACGCCTCGCTGTGGTGCCCCGAACTCAACGTCATGATCGCCGGCGACCAGGTCCTGCCCAAGATCAGCACCAACGTCGGCGTGTGGCCGAACGAGCCGCTGGCCGATGCGCTCACCTGGTTCCTCGACGGCTTCTCGCGCTTTCGCCGCCTGCCGGCCGACGCACTTGTCCTGCCGAGCCACGGCTTCCCCTTCATCGGCCTGCACACCCGCCTCGACCAGCTCGTAGCCCATCACGATGCGCGACTGAACGACATGGAGCTGGCGATCTCGCGCATGGGGCCGAACGGTGCCACTGGCTGGGACATGGTGCCGGTCCTGTTCCCGCGCCATCTCGACAACAACCAGATCGTCTTCGCGTTCGGCGAGACGCTGGCGCACCTGCATTGCCTCGAGACGCGGGCGCGCGTGAAGAGGATCGTGGTCGACGGCGTCCATCGCTTCGTGGCCCTAGCCGACCTTCATGCCCAGCCGCCGGCCGATGATTCGGACGGCGTGGTCATGGACATCGGCCAGACCTGACGACGGCGGCCAGACCCTTACTCGATGCGTGTCGATCTCTTCGATTTCGCGCTGCCGGACGAGCTGATCGCCCAGCGGCCCGTCTCCCCGCGCGATTCCGCCCGTCTGCTCGATGTCACCGGCGAGACGCTGCACGACCGCACGGTGCGGTCCCTGCCCGGCCTGCTGCGACGCGGCGACCTGCTCGTCTTCAATGACACCAGGGTCATCCCCGCGCGCCTCAAAGGCACGCGGCCGGGCAATGGGGTGCGCCAGGACGTTGCCGTCGAGGCGCTGCTTATCCGCGATCTCGGCGATCGCCGCTGGCGCGCCTTCGCGCGGCCCGCCAAGCGCCTTCGCGAGGGCGATGCTCTGGCCTTCGACGATCTCGGCGCCACGGTCGTGTCCAAGGCCGAGGATGGCTCCCTGGTGCTGGAGTTCGACCGGGAGGGCCACGCCTTTCTCACAACGCTCGAACGACAGGGTGCGGTACCCCTGCCGCCCTACATCCGCGGCGGCACCGCCGACGCGCAGGACCGCAAGGATTACCAGACGCTGTTCGCCAAGCATGACGGTTCCGTCGCCGCCCCCACCGCCGGACTTCACTTCACGCCCGAGCTGATGGCGGCACTCGCCGACAGCGGCATCACGACGGCGGGCGTGACGCTGCATGTCGGTGCCGGCACCTTCCAGCCGGTGAGGGTCGACGACACCGACGCCCATACGATGCACGCCGAATGGGGCGAGGTCTCCGCCGCTACCGCGCGCGCGGTCGAGGCGACGCGGATCCTGGGCGGCCGCGTCGTGTCGATCGGCACGACCTCGCTGCGTCTTCTCGAGTCCGTTGCAAGGCTGCACGACGGGGCGATCAAGCCGTGGAGTGGTGAGACAGACATCTTCATCACGCCGGGCTTCCGGTTCCGCGCCGTCGACCTGCTGCTGACCAACTTCCACCTGCCGCGCTCGACCCTGTTCATGCTGGTCTCGGCTTTCGCCGGGCTGGAGCGCATGAAGCAGGCCTATGCCCATGCCATCGAGAAGCGATACCGCTTCTATTCCTACGGCGATTGTTGTCTGTTGCGCCGATGAGCCTTTCCTACGAACTGCTGGGCAGCGACGGCGCCGCCCGCCGCGGCCGGATCACGACCGCCCACGGCACCATCGAGACGCCCGCCTTCATGCCGGTCGGCACCGCCGGCACCGTGAAGGCGATGCTGCCGCAGTCGGTTGCCGAGACCGGCGCCGAGATCGTGCTGGGAAACACCTTCCACCTGATGCTGCGGCCGGGCGCCGAGCGCGTGGCAGCCCTGGGCGGCCTGCACAAGTTCATGAACTGGCCGGGTCCCATCCTGACCGACTCCGGCGGCTTCCAAGTGATGTCGCTCAAGGAGCTGCGCAAGCTCGATCCCGACGGCGTCACCTTCCGCTCGCCCAAGGACGGCTCGCAGCATCGCCTCACGCCCGAAAGCTCGATCGAGATCCAGCGCCTGCTCGACGCCGACATCACCATGTCGTTCGACGAATGCACGAGCTGGCCGGCCGAGGAGCCGGAAGCCGCCTTCTCGATGCGGCTGTCGATGAAATGGGCCGCACGCGGCCGCAAGGCCTTCACCGAGCGGCCGGGCTACGGCCTGTTCGGCATCGTGCAGGGCAGCACCTTCCCCGCCTTGCGCGAGGAAAGCGCCAAGGCGCTGATCGACATCGGCTTCGATGGCTACGCGGTCGGCGGCCTTGCCGTCGGCGAGGGCCAGGAGCTGATGTTCTCGACACTCGACTACACCGTGCCGATGCTGCCCCAGGATCGGCCGCGCTACCTGATGGGCGTCGGCCGCCCCGGCGACATCGTGGGCGCGGTGAAACGCGGCATCGACATGTTCGACTGCGTCATGCCGACCCGTTCGGGCCGCACGGCGCAGGCCTTCACGCGGCGCGGCGAACTCAACCTGCGCAATGCCCGCCATCGCGACGATCCGCGGCCGATCGACGAGCACTGCGCCTGCCCCGCCTGCAAGCATCACAGCCGCGCCTACCTGCATCACCTCATCCGCGCCGACGAGATCCTCGGCGCGATGCTGCTCACCTGGCACAATCTTCACTATTACCAGGACGTGATGCGCGGCCTGCGCGGCGCCATCGAAAGCAAGACCCTGGACGCCTGGATCGCCGCGTTCGAGCACGACCAGGCGCTGGGTGACATCCCCCCGATCAGTGACGGAGCGTAACGGATGCCGAACGAGGCCCTGGTCGTGGTCGACGTGCAGAACGATTTCTGCGAAGGCGGCGCGCTGGCCGTTGCCGGCGCCCATGCCATCGTCCCGCTGGTCAATCGCCTGATCGGCCGCCACGACCATGTGGTGTTGACCCAGGACTGGCATCCCGCCGGCCACGCTTCCTTTGCGAGTTCATGGGAGGGCGCGGAGCCCTTTTCCAGCATGCGCTTTCCCTACGGTGAGCAGACCCTGTGGCCGGACCATTGCGTACAGGGCACGCCGGGGGCGGACTTCCATCCCGATCTCGACGTCACCAAGGCGCAGATGATCGTGCGCAAGGGCTATCACACCGGCATCGATTCCTATTCGGCCTTCCGCGAGAACGACCGCATGACGCGCACCGGCCTCGACGGTTACCTGAAGGCGCGCGGCTTCACCCGGCTGGTCTTCTGCGGCCTGGCCCTCGACTACTGCGTCGCCTGGTCGGCCATCGACGCGCGTCAGGCGGGCTTCGACGTCGCCGTCGTGGTCGAGGCGACCGCCGCCATCGACCTCGACGACAGCCGCAAACGCATGATGAGCGACATGCGCCGCGCCGGGATCAACCTGAACGCTACGGCGTAGCGGCACTTGGTTTCAGCTTTCCTCCCCCGTCATACGGGGGAGGTGGCCGAAGGCCGGAGGGGGAGAGCCACAGGCCCGATCCCTCTCGAACTCAGAATCATCGCGTTGCCTTCCCCCTCCCGGCCTCCCCCGTAAAACGGGGGAGGTGAAAG
>LSKJ01000488.1 GCA_001557035.1 Rhodospirillaceae bacterium CCH5-H10
CGCCCGGGCGCTGCCGGCCGTCGCCGCGTGCAGGACCTCCTCGGTCCGGATCCACTTGCGGTTATCCGGCCCCTGCACCTTCGAGACCATCGAGGCCAGGCGCATGTTCTCGTACATGTTCTGGTTGTCCGAGCAGCTGGCGCCGTCGGTGCCGATGCCGACGTTCACCTTGGCATCCAGCATGCCGCGCATGTCGGCAATACCGTTGCCCAGCACCATGTTGGAGCCGGGATTGTGCGAGACCGACGCCCCCTTGTCCCCGAGCAGCTTCATGTCGTCGCCGTCCAGCCAGACGCCATGCCCGACGGTGAATTTCGGCCCGACCAGTCCCAGCGAATCCATGTAGGCGGTGAGCGAACTGCCATAGAGTTTGTAGCCGGCCACCACCTGGACTTTCGATTCCGAGACATGGCTGTGCAGGCCCGTATCGTAATCCCTGGCGAGCTTCAGGCAGGCCAGCAGGAACTCCTTGCTGCAGTGATGCGGGATGGTCGGCGCGACGGCGAGATGAACGCCCTGCCCGTCGAGCTTCCAGCCGTGCAACGCCTTCTTCATCTGCTTCACGCTCGCCTTGTAGGGCGCGAGCCGATAGGCCTCGACCTCCTTCTGCAGCGACGGCGGCAGTTGGTCCATCAGGCCGGGGATCGCCTGGAAAAAGCTCGTATCCGCCACCATCGGCGCCAGCATGGCGCGCATGCCCACGTCGGCGTAGGCCTGACCGATGGCCGCCAGCCCTTCCGCCGTCGGCATCGGGAACTCGGCCGCGAGATCGTAAGCCGCGGTGCAGCCCTTCATCACCATCTCGGCCGCGCCGATCAGGCTCGACAGGTACTTGTCCTCCAGCGTGCGCGCACCGCTCATATAGGGGCCGGCCGTCAGCAACAGTTCGAGGGTCACGCGATCGACCATGCCCTTGGCGAGGTTGCCGTGGCTGTGGGTATGCCCGTTGATCAGCCCCGGATGCAGCAGCTTGCCGCTGGCATGGATCACCGTGGCGGAATCCGGGGCCGCGACCTTCGGCCCGATCTCGACGATCGTATCGCCCTTCACGAGGATATCGGCCTTGGGCGCGGAATGGCCCTTGATGTCGACCACGCGACCGCCACGGATCACCGTCATCGGCGCTTTCGGCTTCTTTGCCATGTTACTCACTCCCCTAGCGCGGCTGGTCAGGCACCCGGTGTCGTGTTGCTGCTCGACCACGGGAAGAATATCCGTTCGGCCGCGACCACGAGCTGGAACAGGACGACGCCCATCACCGACAGGATGATAAGCGCTCCGAACGCGACCGGCACCTTGAAGAATGCGGTCGAAGTCTGGATCAGGAAACCCAGCCCCGCATCCGCATTGACGAACTCCGCCACGACCGCGCCCACGACCGCGAGCGAGATCGCCACCTTGAGGCCGGCGAAGATGAACGGGATCGCATAGGGCAGCCTGATTCGAAGCAGTTCGCTGAGCTTCGAGGCACGACAGGCACGGCTGAGTTCGATCAGCTCCGGCGGCACCGAGAGCAGCCCCGTCGCAACCGAGATCACCAGCGGAAAGAACGCCACCAGCACGGTGATGACGATGCGCGGCAGCTCGTTGGTGCCCAGAAGCACGACCAGGATGGGCGCCAGCGCCACCTTCGGTATCGATTGCGTCCACACCAGGAACGGATAGACCGCCGCCGCGATCGCGGGCGACGCGGTCAGGACCACGGCCAGCGGCAGGCTGATCAGGATCGACACGACGAACCCCAGCATCACGGTCTTGAACGTCGCCATCGTATGCCCGGCGACCGTGGGTCCGATCGCCATCGTGTCCTTCCAGATCTCGGTCGGCGCCGGCAGCAGGTAGCCCGGAATCTTGAAAGCCCGACAGGCGGCTTCCCACAGGAGAAAGAGGCCAACCGTGGCGATCAGCGGCAGCACGACCTCATAAAGGGCCGCACTCTTCTTCCGGCGGCGGGGCGGCTTCTGCCGCTCTTCAAGCGGCGGCGCGGCCTGGACCGACATGGCGTGTTCCGAAGATGAGTTGGCGGATGTGCTGGCTGGCCTCGTGGAATTCCGGCGTGGCCTCGGTCTCGAAGCTGCGCGGCCGCGGCAAACCGATCTCGATGATCTCCTGGATGCGGCCGGGCCGCGGCGACATCACGACCACGCGATCCGCCAGCACCACGGCCTCGGTGATCGAATGGGTCACGAACAGTACCGTCTTGGGCCGCTCGCTCCAGATGCGCAGCAGCTCCATGGTCATCTCCTCGCGCGTCAGCGCGTCGAGGGCCCCGAACGGCTCGTCCATCAGGAGAATGTCGGGATCGTGCACCAGGGCGCGGCAGATCGCGACCCGCTGCTGCATGCCACCCGACAGCTCGCGCGGCGACTTGCCTTCGAAGCCGGCCAGCCCGACCAGCTTCAGGAGTGCCATCGCCTTGTCGGTACTGGTTGAATCGATGCGGTGCATCATCCGCAGCGGAAACAGCACGTTGTCGAGCACGCTGGCCCAGGGCAGCAGGGTCGGTGCCTGGAAAACGATGCCGGTCTCCGAACGCGGTTCGGTGATCGCCGCCCATCCGATTGAAGCCCGCCCTGCCGTGGGCAGGATCAGGCC
>LSKJ01000489.1 GCA_001557035.1 Rhodospirillaceae bacterium CCH5-H10
CGGTGCGCGTGCCCACCCTTCGAGACGCGCTCCGGAGTTTACCCCGAGGTACTCGAGGGGGAGCGCTACTCAAGGTGAGGTGGTCTTTACAGTGGTGATACTGCGTCGACCGGAAAGGCCCTAGCGAGCGCGCGCTCTGGCGGCAGGCGATGGAATCGCGTAGTGCCCTGCGCTCCTCTCCTCCACATCCACCCGAGGTTCGCATGATCCATACGCTCGTTGTCGGCCAGTTCTCCAAAATGCTGGGCAATCTCGTCGAAATCCTGAACGAGGCCGAGAAAAACGCCGGAGAGAGGAAGTTCGATGTCGCCGTGCTGCTGCACGCGCGCCTGGCGCCCGATCAGTTCGACCTGATCCAGCAGATCCGGATCGCCTGCGACACCGCCAAGCTGGGCGCCGCGCGGCTGGCGGGCACCGAGAAGGATGCGCCGGTCCACGCCGACACCGAGGCGACGCTGGCCGAGATCAAGGCGCGCATCGAAAGCACCGTTGCCTACCTGAAGGGCTTCACCGCCCAGTCATTCGCCGGGGCGGCCGAGCGGCGGATCACCCAGCCGCGCTGGAACGGCAAGTCGCTCTCGGGCGAGGAATTCCTCGTCCAGCACGTCATTCCGAACTTCTATTTCCACGTCACGACGACCTACGCGATCCTGCGCCACAACGGCGTGCCGGTCGGCAAGAAGAACTATCTGGGCGCGATGCCCTACCGCGAAGCGGCGTAACGCCCGCAGGCTGGCCCCGCGCCGCTCCGTCCGCCACAATGACGGCCGGGGCGGCCTCGGGGGAGCGCGGTGAACCTATCAGTCTGGTCAATTGCCGCCGCGGTCAGCGTGCTGGCGGGAACGGTGGCCGCGCAGCCGATTCCGATCATCGAAGGGGGCAGCCATGCCGAGCTTCAGAAGAAGTTCTGCGCAGCCAATCCCAACATCGAGCATGTGCTGATCGCGCCGGCGACGCTGTTCGTCGATGCGCAGCAGATCATTTGCGACAACGGTCCCTACAAGCTCTACCGGATCGTCAACGCGCAGGACACCGACGACTTCGACTATTTCCTCGATCCACCCTTCTACGCCCACGGCAAGCGGCTCGGGTGCGACGGCAAGGCCGGCCGCTCGATGCGCACCGTCGCGCTGAACTGCCGGCCGCTCTAGGGCGATGAGACGGCGGACGCTCCTCGCCACGGCAGCGCTGGCCTCCCCCCTCGTCCCCGGCCGGGCGGCGCGTGCGGCCGGATTCACCGTCGGATCGGTCTATATCGGCCCGCGACTCGACTGGGGCTGGAACCAGTCGCATGCCGCGGCCGTGGCCGAACTCGCGCGACTGCCCGGTGTGCGTCTGGTCGAGGCACCCTACCTGCCGGAAAGCACGGACTACGGAAGCGGGCGGGACGATGTCGCGACGCGCGCCTATGCCAGCGCCCTCGGCGGGTTGGTCGCGGCCGGCGCCGGCATCGTCTTCTCGACCGCCTTCGACAACGACCCGTTCCTGCGCGCGGCGGCGCAGCGGTATCCCGGCATCGCCTTCCGGCAAGCCTCGCTGCTCCCCCTGAAGGAGCGGCCGGCCCGGTTGGGCAGCCAGAATGCGCTGATCCACGAGGGCCACTATGTGAACGGCGTCGCGGCCGGACTCTCCACGCGCACCAACCGGTTGGGCTTCGTGGCCGGCCTGCCGCTCGGCTCCGTGCTGCTGAACGTGAACGCCTTCCTGCTGGGCGCGCGCCGCACCAATCCGCAGGCCAAGATTCACGTCACCTTCACCGGCGGCTGGGAGGATGCGACGCGCGACGCCGCGGCGACCAATGCGCTGATCGATGCGGGTTGCGACGTGATCACCTGCCATCTCGATGCGCCCGCGCCCGTCATCGCGACGGCGGAGAGTCGTGGCGTCCGGAGCTGCGGCCATGCCTTCGACCAGGGGCCACTCGCCCCCCGCGGCTACATTACCGGCGCCGACTATCACTGGACCGCGATGTTCCGAGGCTTCGTGGAGACCTGCCGTAGCGGCGGCGCCCTGCCCGACTTCGTCACCGGCGGCTACGACAAGGGTTATGTGCGATCGAGTCCGTTCGGCGCCGGTGCCGGCCCGGAGGCGATCGCAGCGGCCACGCGCGCCATCGCCGCGATGAAGGAAGGCCAGCCGATCTTCACCGGACCGCTCGACGACAACCGCGGCCGGCGCGTCCTCGCGGCGGGCGCCACGCTCGGCGCCACCGCCGAAGCCCTGCAGCGCACCGACTATCTGCTCGACGGGGTCATCGGCTCGCTCCCCTGATCGCATCGCGGATGCAAACACACGACGTTTGCGACCGCATACTCTTCCATCGGTGCATCGGTGTTGCTGAATGGCCGGCATTTCAACTCTTGATGCATCGAGCAATCAGCGAGTTGTGATAAGGGAATGCCGCGCCTGCATGCTTTCCTGACGCAAGCTCAACTCAACGGAGAATCCGGCATGACCACTTTCACTGTCTCCACCCTGGACGACGCCGGACCGGGTTCGCTGAGGGCCGCGATCACCGCGCTCAATTCCAGCAACGCCGCCAGCAACTCGATCGTCTTCACCGTGGCCGGCGAGATCGTTCTGGCAAGTTCCCTGCCCACCATCCTGAAGCCGGTCACGCTCGACGGCATGACCGCGCCGGGTTTCGCGGCGCTGGGCGTTCCGACGGTCGAGATCAACTTCGGCGGCAATGCGGGCCTCACCTTCTCGGGCGGATCGAGCGGTTCGGCGGTATTCGGCCTGGCGCTAGGCAATTCCGGCAGCAACGGCATCACGCTCAACAGCTCCGACATCACGCTGAACGCCAACTACATCGGCATCCATGCCGACGGCAGCGCCTTCGGCAATGCGCTCGACGGCATCCACGTCAATTCGACCTCGTCCGGCAACCTGATCGGCCTCAACCCGGAGAGCCATCCCGACACCGTCACCAATGTCATCTCCGGCAATGGCGGCAACGGCATCGCCTTCTGGGGCTCGTCGGACAACACCGTGGTCGGCAACCGCATCGGCACGAACGCCGACGGCACCGCGGCCGTGGCCAACGGCCAGAACGGCATCCTGATCACCAACGGTGCGCACGACAACATGATCGGCGGCACGGTCTACGTCGATTCGTCGACCGGCCAGGCCAACGATCCGACCGGCAACAAGGGCACCATCGTCCCGCCGGTCCTGGTGACGCCGCCGCTCGGCAACCTGATCTCGGGCAACGGCCAGAACGGCGTGCTGATCCAGAACGGGTCCGAGAACAACGTGCTCAGCGGCAACTTCATCGGCACCGACGCCGACGGAACCTCGGCGATCGGCAACGCCGCCGACGGCGTTCACATCCTCAACGCCGACAACAACTCCCTGCTGGGCTGCGACTTCTATACCGAGCCCTTCGTCTACTACAACGTGCTGAGCGGCAATGGCGGCAACGGCGTCCACATCACCAATGCCGACAACGCCACCATCCAGGCCAATTTCTTCGGCATCGGCGCCGACAACGCGACCACGGTCGGCAACGCCCTGAACGGCATCCTGGTCGATGGCGATTCGCGCGACACCACGGTGGGCGGCGTCATCCCGCTCGGCAACGTCTCCGCCGGCAACGGCCAGAACGGCATCTACGTCACCGATACCGCCAGCGGCTTCACGACCTTCAACACGTTCGGCGGCCTGCTCGCCTTCCAGGGCTCGGCACCCAACGGCAACAACGGCATCCTGATCGATTCGACGGGCGGCAACATCCTGATCCGCACCAACGTCTTCTCGGGCAACACCAACAACGGCATCGAGATCACCGGCGATGCCTGGGGCGTCACCGTCGATCCCAACATCGTAGGCCTGGACACCGAAGGCACCAGCACGACGGTCAATACCGGCATCGGCATCCCGAGCATGGCCAATGGCGGCAGCGGCATCGTCATCAGCGGCACCGCGCACGACAACATCATCGGCGGCTACAACGGCTCGGTCATCCCGCAGAACACCTTCTCCAACAACGGCGGCTACGGCATCGAGATCACGGGCGGCGCCTACAACAACCAGGTGTTCAACAGCGCGATCGGCACCAGCTCGACCATTACGGACGGCTTCGGCAACGGCCAGGGCGGCGTCCTGGTGTCCAGCACCGGTACCGGCAACCTGATCGGCGGCGTCGCCGCGGGTCCGGACGAGCCGCGCGCCAACTACATCAGCGGCAACACCGGCAACGGCGTCACCATCGCGGCCGGCGCCGCGAGCACTCAGATCGTCGACAATGTCATCGGCGAGAACAAGATCGGCGCGCCGTTGCCCAATACCGGCATGCAGATCGACGATGAAAGCGGGGCGGCCAACTTCATCGTCGGCAACGAGCCGGGACCGACGCCTCCGGGCACGCCGCCGGACATCACCTCGAACGGCGGCGGACCGACGGCCAGCATCACCATCGTGACCAGCCAGACGCTGGTGACGACCGTCACCGCCGTCGACGTGGATCCCGGCCAGACGATCTCCTATGCCATCACCGGCGGCGAGGATGCGGCGCTGTTCCAGATGGTCGGCGGCAATCAGCTGAGTTTCATCACCGCCCCCGACCTCAGCGACCTGCCGTCGGCGGGTGCGACGCCGGGCTATCAGGTGACGGTCTCGGCCGCCGACACCGTCGACGCCTTCTCCAGCCAGCACATCACCGTCTGGATCTCGGCCAACCCCGTCCTGAGAAGCGGTGCCGTCAGCTATTACGACGCGATCGGCGGCGTCTATGTCGACCTGCCGGCCCAGATCGGTCAACGCGGCGACGTCGGTGCGAGCTACTGGAACGGACCGTCCACGGTGACGCCGATCGCCGTCGATTACTTTGCCGGCGGCATCCACAATGCGACGGGCTCGGCGTTCGACGACCTTCTCGTCGGCGGTAACACGAGCGGTCGACTGAATGGCCTGGGCGGCGACGACCTGCTCTACGCCAGCACCGCGCAGGCGGCGGCCGACGCGGGCGCCGTCACGGTGCTGAACGGCGACGGCGGCAGCAACGCCCTCTACGGCGGCGGCGCCTACAACACCTTCCTGCTGGGCAATGTCGACGATGACGGCGTCAACCAGGTGTGGGGCGGCGCGTCGCAGATGGCGGGCGTTACGGGTTTCGCCAACAACACGATCTCGTTCGCCGAGATGGCGGTCGGCCGCAGCATCTATGTCGACCTGCTCAACGGCCACAACGCCTATGTCAACGACGGGGCGAACAATGACGGCATCTTCACGCTCGAAGCCTCGATCGTGAACGTGCCGAACGTGATCGGCTCGTCCGGCGGCGACGTCATCATCGCCGGCAACGACTCTTCGATCATCGACGGCGGCGGCAGCGCCGACTCGCTCTATGCCGGCGCCGGCACCGACACCTTCGTCTATGCCGACTATCTCGACAGCAACCTGGTCACGGGATACGACACGATCGTCGGCTTCCAGCTCGGCACCGACAAGATCGACCTCTCGGCGCTGGGCATCACCGCCGACAATCTGCTGATCCAGACGTCGGGCACGTCGAACACGATCTATGTCGAGCACGATCCGGGCGTCTTCAACGCCAACACGGATCTGGCCCTGATCGCGATCACCACGACCACCGGCGGGCTTCAGCTCTCCGACTTCATCCTCTGACGCGGAGCGGCGAAAGCGTTCGGTCGAGCTGGCGGGCCGTCAGCTCGACCAGCTGCTCCAGGTCGAACAGGGACATGCAGTTGTCGACCTTGCGGCAATCGCCGTAGCAACCGAGACAATCCAGCGTGTCGACCGAACTCTTGAGCACCAGCCCGTCGAAATCCGCCAGCTCGGCCGAGCTGGTCGGGCCGACGAGGCAGACGGTCGGCAGGCCGATCGCCGTGGCGATGTGCAGCGCCAGCGTGTCGCCGCACAGCAGCGCATCGACCTGGCGCAGCACGCCGACGAACTCGGGCACCGAGTGCGAGGTGAGCGCCGACCGGACCGGCGTGCCGGGTCCGCAGGCGGCGAGGATTGCCTCGGTCTTCGCGATCTCGGCCGGTCCGCCCACGAGCAGGATGTCGGCATCGAGCCGCTGCTGCGCGAGCCGGGCATAGGCCGCGATCTGCTCAGCCTCGAGCATCTTCTTGGGCCAGCGGGCACCCGAGCCGACGTTGATCGCGATGCGGCGGCGCGTGCTGCCGGCAAACAGGCCCGCGATCCAGCCGGCCGCATGGTCGAGATGCTTCTGCTCGACCGTCAGCCGTGGCGGCTCGATCGGTCCGTCGACGCCCACGATGTCGAGCATCAGCTTCTGGTAGCTCTCGCTGTTGGCGCGCTTCAGCCGGTCGAAGGCCGCCATCTCCAGCCAGCGCCCGGCGGCGGCGTTGCTCGGGTGCAGGCGGCCGTCCTTCATCGAGTAGCCGACCGGCGGGTTCGCCGCGCGCGCCGTGGTGGCGAGCGAGGCGGTGCTGTGGTCGTTCGACAGGGCATAGACATGGTCCCACCCGCCCTCGGCGATGCGCGCCAGCCCGTCGACGTTGAGCGGGACCACCTCGTCGACGCCGTCGATCATGCGCACGATCTCGACCGCCTCGGGCCGCGTGATCCAACAGACGTAGGGCCGCGGATGCAGCCGGTGGAGGATCGGGACCAGGCTGCCGGTCCGCAGCACGTCGCCTAGCGCATCGAGCTTGACGATCAGCACGCGGCAGCCGAATTCGTCGGCGCGGGTGCAGGTCGGGCACTCCATGCCCTCGGTTTTGTTGAAGATGCAGGGTTTCGAACCCTTATAGTGTCGGCAATGAAAATTGATCATGACCAGCAAGGAGCTCGAACACGGGGGCGGCGGCGCGGGCTACTGCTGAGGGCAGGGCCGGTTCTTGTCAACTCGCGCCGGGGCCATCGTGGCGGACGCTGAGCGACTTTCGGCGGAAACGCCGATCGAGGAGGTGCGCGCGCGCCTGTCCTCCGACGAGGCCGTGGCCGCCCTATCCATCGAGGACCTGCTGGTCGCCTCCGAGGTCGCCTATGTGAACCGCGATCTCGCGACGTCGGTTCGAGCCATGACGCTGCTGGTGGCGCGCGAACCGGCGTCGGCGCCGTTCCACCATCGCCTGGCCGTCCTGCTGTTCGAGAGTGGCGATGCGGCGGGCGCCGCGACGAACGCGGCCCTCGCCGTGCTGCACGACCCCGCGCTGGAGCCGGCGCACGACCTGCTGGTGCAGGCGCGCCTCCAGGCGGGCGACATCGAGGGCGCACTCGCCGCCGCCGAGGCGCGGGCGACGCTGTGTGGCCCGAGCCAGGCCGCCCAGTTGCAGAGGGCGCGGCTGTTGGTGCAGGCGAACCGCATCGAGGAGGCGCTGCAGGCGGTCCACTCCGTCAACGACGCCGGCACGCCCACCGAGGAGAGCCTCCTGATGGAGATCGAGCTCGCCTACCGGTCGGGCGACCTGCACGCCGCCTCGAGCGCGGCGGCACGGGCGGCGCGCCTCTGGCCCGACGCGGCGGCGCCGCGCGACAAGCTTGCCCGCATCCTGTTCGAGCTCAGCCATCACGGCCGGGCGATCCCGCTGCTGCTGCGCCTGCGCGACGAGCAGCCGGACGACGCCTCGGTCTGCCACCTGCTGGCGGCCTCTTATTCTTCCATGGGCAAGAACCGGCTGGCGCTCGACGCGATCCTCGACGCGCTGCGCCTCGATCCGGAGAACGGCGAATATCTCTACATGGCCGGCGTGCTGTCCAACCGGCTGGGCGAGCGCGACCAGGGCATCCGGTACCTGCGCCAGGCGTTGGCCGCCTCGCCGGACAAGGCCGAAATCCATGTCGAGCTGGCGCATGCGCTGGCCCATGCCAACGAGGACGAGGAAGCGGTCGAGGTGATCGACCGGGCCTCGCAACTGGCGCCCGCCAGCACCAGCGTGCGCGACCTCAGGCTCTTCCTGCTGGCCAAGCGGTCCGGCCGCGAGGCGATCGCCTTCGGCGGCGGGTCGGGCCTGTTC
>LSKJ01000490.1 GCA_001557035.1 Rhodospirillaceae bacterium CCH5-H10
CCGCGTGTCTGGCATCCCGACAATGTCTCGGAGCCGAAGAACCGTGCGCTCGACATGGAGGTGCTGGAACTCTGGAAGCAGGGGCGGCACGACATCGTGCTCGACCGCTTCCCGGAGCTGGAAGCGGCCAAGTACGAGGGGCGGGGGGCGCACTATGCGCAGATGATGGGGGCGCTGGGCGGCAGGAATTGCCGGGCCCGCGGCACGCAGCTCTCGGAATACGAGAACGCGGCCGGCACCGGCAACGTGCATGTCTGGTTCGATCTTCAGTAAGGGGAGTTGTTGAGATGAGCGCACTCGAGGGACCGCGCAAGGAAGTCCGTCACGTCATGAAGGACGGCAGCGCCTACTGGGTGGAATTCAAGGACGGCAAGATCGTCTTCGCCGACGGCCGCACCGCCGAGGAGAAGGACGTCGTCCACTTGCCGCCGTGCAATCCGACCAAGATCCTGTGCGTCCACGTGAACTACATCTCGCGCTATTACGAGTTCAACAACACGCACACGCCGCCCAAGACGCCGACCTACTTCCAGAAGCCGCTGACCGCGCTCAACGCCCACAAGGGCGAGCTGGTGAAGCCCAAGGGCTACAAGTACGTGAACTACGAAGGCGAGATGGCCGTGGTTTTCTCGAAGGTCACGAAGAACGTGACGCGCGAGGAGGCCTGGGACTGCATCGCGGGCTTCGCGCCGGCCAACGATTTCGGCTGCCATGATTTCCGCGACACCGATGCGGGCTCGATGCTACGCGTGAAGGGCATGGATGGGTTCTGTCCGATCGGCCCCGGCCTCGTCTCCGGCGTCGATGTGCGCCAGTCGACGCTGCGCAGCTACAAGAACGGCAAGATGGTGCAGGAGGGAGCGGTCAGCGAGCAGATCTTCGACTGTGGCTACCTGATCGCCGACCTGGCGCGCCACATCACCTTCCTGCCGGGCGACATCCTGCTGACCGGCACGCCCGCCAACTCGCGGCCGCTCGAAGTCGGCGACACGATCGACATCGAGGTCACGGGCGTGGGCCGTCTCTCCAACACCGTCGTCGAGACGCCGGCGCCACGGGCCTCCGAAGGCTTCCCGCCCAGCCCCGACAGCGAGGGCGTGCGCAAGGTGGCGCTCGGCAACGAGGAGCGCCTGCCGGACAAGTTCAAGACGAAGTAGGTGACGGTCTCAGGGGCTGGCGTGGCCCAGGAAACGGTCGGGCGGCCGGTCGCCCCATTGCGACTGGAAGCCTTCCTCGGCGCTGAGCAGGTTACCGCCATTGGCTGCGTTCAGCCGGTCGGTATCCGCCCAGCGTTCGTGGACGCGGCCCCACGGATCGCACCAGTAGTCGTAGACCTGGCTGCCCAGCAGGTGCCGGCCGATGCCCCACATATGGTCGTATTTGCCCAGCCGCTTGATGTACTCGTGATCCTGGAAGACGCAGTCGATGTCCTGCACTTCGTAGGAGACATGGTTCAAACCGGCCCGCGTGTTGTGATTGCAGAAGAAGACGTGATGATCGACGTAGGCGTCGCCGCGATCGAGTCGGTTGAACGACCCGATGATGTTGTCCTTTTCGCCGACATAGACGTCGTCGGAGCGGATCATGCCGAGCGTCTCGCGAAACCACGCCACGGTCTCGGTCACCCTCGGCGACGAGAGCACGCCATGGCCGATGCGCTGGATCGATGTGGGCGACTTGCCGAGGCGCATCACGCGGCCCACGCGGCGTCCCGGCTCGCGAGCCGTGTTGTGCTCGTCGCGGGCGACCTTGACGGGCTCGACGCGCTTCTGCCCGGCGACCACTTCGATCTGATAGCCGTTGGGTTCGGTCAGTCGCACGCGCTTGCCACCGCCAGGCTCGTCCATCGTCTCGATGCCGGAAGCGCCCGGCAGCTTCGCGAGCCGCCTGAGGTCGTCCTCGTCGGCTGCGTGATAGGCGAAGCCGATGAACTTCGTGCCACCCTTGTGCGTGACATGCAGGTGATGATGATCGTCGGTGCCACGCATGTAGAGCGCGTCGGATGTGCGCTCGGACCGGATCAGGCCGAAATGGGTGAGAAACTCCTCCATTTGGTCGAGGTCGGGCGCCTCCATCCTGGGCCAGGCAAATTCCGCAGCCTTGATTACGGCCATTGTTTCCTCCGCTCTTTGGAGGAACGCTAGACCCGCCGTCCGATCGTGAAAAGCGGGAAACGGTGTCCGCGGTAGCCGTCGGGAGAATTTTCGAAGAGGGAGAGAAGAAGTGAAGCTTTGCTATTTCAACGACTACCGCCTGGGCGTCATCAAGGGCGACCAGGTCGTCGACGTGACGGATGCCGTGAAGGACATCCCGCACCTCGACTCGCGGGACCTGATCATCGGCCTGATCGCCAAATGGGATTCCTACAAGGCCAAGGTCGAGAAGGCCGCCGCCGACGGCAAGGGCGTGGCCCTGTCCGGCGTGAAGCTGCGTCCGCCGGTGCCGAAGCCCGGCAACATCGTCTGCATGGCGGTGAACTACATGGAAGACGGCACGCTGCCCGAGAAGCCGGCCATCAACGCCTTCCACAAGGCGGCGACCGCGGTGATCGGCGACGGCGACACGATGGTGTTGCCGGATGCGCCGGCCACGATCTTCGAGGGCGAGGCGGAGATGGCGCTGGTCATCGGCAAGCGCGCCACGCGGGCGACGCAGGCCGACGCCTTCAAGCACATCTTCGGCTATACCTGCTTCATCGACGGCTCTGCGCGTGGCCTGCCGCCGCCGGGCAACGTCTTCTTCCAGATGAAATCGCGCGACACGTTCGCGCCGATCGGCCCGTGCATCGTCACCGCCGACGAGATCGCCGACCCGCAGAACCTGAACATCACGCTGACCAACAACGGCGAGGTCATGCAGAAGTTCAATACCTCCGACATGGCGCACCACATTCCGCGCATCATCGAGTGGGTGAGCTCGATCCACACGCTGGAGCCGGGCGACATCGTTGCCACCGGTACCAACCATCGCGGCCTGCACTCGTTCATGGACGGCGACAAGATCGAGCTGACGGTCGAGAAGATCGGCACGCTGAAGTTCAGCGTGAAGGACGAACTGAAGCGCACCTGGGCCCGCACCATGCGCCTGCAGCACAAAGAAAAGGGCGGCGAGGGGCCGCACACGCCGCAGCTCACGGGCAAGTACGCGAAGTAGCGCGAAGCCTCTTTCACCTCCCCCGTTTTACGGGGGAGGCCGGGAGGGGGAAGGCAACGCGATG
>LSKJ01000491.1 GCA_001557035.1 Rhodospirillaceae bacterium CCH5-H10
TCCAGCGTCCGGGCCAGTCCCGCCGGATCGGACAGCGAGCACAGCCGGGCCGCGCGCCAGAGATCGGCGGCCAGCAGCTTCTGCGCCGGCGTATCGCTCATGATCACGGGCAACCCGGCCAGCAGGTAGGTGAAGATCTTGTTGGTGAGGCAGATCCGGCGGTTCTCGCTGACATCGGTCTCCAGCGACAGGCCAATATCGTAGTCGGCCGCCAGCCTCACCATCTCGCCCGGCGGCGCCATCGGCAGCAGCTTCACGCGGTCGCCGATGCCGAGCGACGCCGCCAGCGCCAGCAACGCATCGCCATGGCCCCAGCGATTGCTGCCCCTAATGTCGAGCGTCACTGGTGCGGTGGTCTGCGCCATGGCCTGGATGAAGGCCTGCAGGCCACGATCCGGCCCGATCGTCTGCGAGAACCAGTAGGCGCGCAGCGCCGCCCCCTCGCCTCGTGTCTTGGGCACGGCGGGCGCCATCGACAGAGGAAAGACGTTCAGGACGGTAACCGGCTCGGCGATGCCGTAGCGCGCTGCATAGGCCTTGCCGATCAGCGGCGCGGCAGCGGTCAGGTGCGCACACTCGGGCAGGATCGCGCCCTCAACGATCCCGATCATGCGCATGCGGAAGGCATCGTCGGCGCTGCCCGTGCCCTCGCCGGAATGGAAATCCTCGGCATCGAATCCCAGCAGCGCGCCATGCCGGCGGGCGGCCTCGGCGGCGGCCGGCAGCGCTGCAACATAGTGGGCGATATAGAGATCGGCCTTCACCTCGCGCGTCCGGCGCAGGAGCGCCGAGACCGGCGTGCGGGCGCTGCGCGCGGCGATACCGAGCGGCACCCTCGATCCGACGGCCGAAAGCCCCTTCGCCAGAGCCGTGGCGGCACGCGCGGTCACGCCCTCGTCGGCCGAGCGCGGCACGCGGATCACCTTCCAGGGCGCAACCGCTTCGATTTCGTCGTCGGCCTCGCGCAGCGCGGCGTTGTAGTTGCAGACGATGGCGGTGACGCCGTACCCCGCACCGTGCAGGGCGTCCGCCTCCTTGAGCACCCGCGGGTTGGAGGCGAGATTGCCGGGGCTGACGATGCAGACCGCGCGTTGCATGGCGGCGGCGGTCAGGCCGGCTCGGGCTCTTTGCGCTCGATGCGCAGCGGCGCGGCGAGCTGCAGGGCGACCACACCGTTGCCGAGGCTCTGCTTGAAGTCGTAGGCGATGCCGCCCGGGCTCGATGCCGCCACGTTGAACGGAATGGCGTTGGAGACGCCATGGTCGACGACGATGGTCAGCGAGTTGGTCGCGATGTCGAAACTGTAATCGCCCGACGCGAGGAAGAGCGGCTGCAGGCTCAGCGTGAAGACGTGCCGGCCGGGTTCGCTCGGCAGCGCGACCTGCGAGAAGATGCTGGAGGAATAGAATCCGACCGGCAGGTTGTTGGCGTCGCGCAGCTGAAGCTCGAGGCCAAGGCCCGGCATGTTCGTGGTCTCGACCTCGACGCGCACGTTGAACGGCGTTCCCGGCTCGTAGGTCTCGGTCGGCAGTCCCTGGGCGTCGAGCAGATCGGCGGAGATGATCGCGGAGTGATGCCCCTTGCCCCAATCCCGGTCGGCCTTGCCCTTGCTGAGCGAGGCCGAATATCGAGCGATTGCCGCGTCGATCGGGCCGTCGAACAGGAGCTGGCCGCCCTTCAGCACGATGCCGCGCTTGGTGAGCGCAGCGACGGCCGCGAGATTGTGGCTGACGAACAGGACCGTGCGGCCTTCGCTGGCGACGGCCGACATGCGGTCGAGACAGCGCTTCTGGAACTCCGAATCGCCGACCGCGAGCACCTCGTCGACGAACAGGATCTCGGTCTCGAGATGGGCCGCGACGGAGAAGGCCAGGCGGGCATACATGCCGACCGAGTAGCGCTTGACCGGCGTGTCGATGAATTTCTCGACACCGGAGAAGTCGACGATCTGGTCGAAGCGCGACAGCACTTCCTGGCGCGTCATGCCGAGGATGGCACCGTTCAGGAAGATGTTCTCGCGGCCCGTCAGCTCCTGGTGGAAGCCAGTGCCGACCTCGAGCAGGCTGGCGACACGTCCGTTCAACTCGACGCGGCCCAGGGTCGGTTCGAGGATGCGCGACAGGATCTTGAGCAGCGTGGTCTTGCCGGCGCCGTTGTGGCCAATGATGCTGACGACCTCGCCGCGCTTGATCTCGAAATCGACGTCGCGCAGCGCCCAGAACTCCTCGACCTCGTCGCCCTCGATGACCGCCCGGCCGCGCAGCATGTCGGCGCCGCGCCGGACGATGCCGCGCGCGCTGCGCACCAGCGCCTCGCCGAGAATGCCCCCGTATTGAACCTTGTGGCCGATGATGAACTTCTTGCCGAGCTTCTCGGCGCGGATGACGGTCTCGGCCATGGTCAGATCAGGTCCGCAAAGCCGCGTTCGGTGCGGCGGAAGGTGCGGATGCCGAGCCACAGCATGAACGCGGTGACGAGCAGGCTGACCGCGAAGCCCGGCAGGTAGAGCGGACTGTCGCCCCCCAGGATGGCCCAGCGGAAGCCGTCGATCACGCCGACCATCGGGTTGATGCTGTAGAGGAGTTGCCATTCCGGCGGCACGACCTTGGCCGAGAAGCCGACCGGCGAGACGTAGAGGCCGATCTGCACGACGAAGGGAATGACGAACCGGAAATCGCGGTACTTGACGACGACGGCCGCCGCCCACAGCGCCGGCCCGATGGCCACGGCCACCGCCAGGGCGACGAAGAACGGCAGCATCAGGATGTGCCAGTCGGGCACCACGCCATACCACAGCATGACCCCTGCCAGGATGACGAGGCTCACGCAGAAGTCGACGAGGCCGACCATCACGGTCGCAAACGGTATGATGATGCGCGGGAAGTAGACCTTGCTGACCAGTTGCGAGTTGGTCAACACGCTGCCCGACGCATCGCTCAGGATCGAGGAAGCCAGTGTCCACGGCAACAGGCCGGCAAACACCAGCACCGCGTAGGGCGCAGCCCCTTCCGTCGGGAGCTTGGCGAGCTTGCCGAAGACGATCGTGAACACCACCATGGTGATGAACGGCCGCACGAACGCCCAGGCCAGGCCGATCACCGTCTGCTTGTAGCGCACCGCAACGTCGCGCCAGGCGAGGATGAAGAACAGCTCGCGATATCGCCACAAGTCGCGCCAGTACTGGCGATCGGCACGTCCGGCCTCGAGAATGAGCCGCTGCGAAGGGCGGTCGCTGGAAATCATGGACGGGAAGTCATACGACGCGGCTGGTCCGAAAGGCGAGCGTAGAGTGCACGGGCCGCAGCGACAAAAGAGGGCCGGCGATAGGGTTCGACGGCTGCCGGATCGGCCCGTCCCAATGCAAGTTGTTGCTCGATGGCGTCGGCGAGTGCCTGGCGATCGGCGGGATCGACGATGACGCCGACTCGCTCGTCGGGAATCGCATCGGCGGTGCCGCCGCCCTTGCCGCCGACCACGCGCAGGCCGCAGGCGGCCGCTTCGAGATAGACGATGCCGAACCCCTCCTCCGTGCTCGGCATGACGTAGAGGTCCGCGAGTCGATACAGATCGGGAAGGTCCGCGTCGGGCACGAAGCCCAGGAAGCGCACCGCACCGGGCGCCACTTCGGCCGCCACTGTTTCGAGACGCGCCCGGTCGTCGCCGTCTCCGGCAACGACATGAACGAGTTGCGGGAACTTCTCCCGCAGGCGCGCCAGCACCGAGAAAACCGGCTCGTGTCCCTTGTAGCGTTCGTTCGCGGCGAGCCGCCCGACGGTGAGGAGGATCGGCCCGGCCCCGAGCCCGAGCCGCTCGCGCAGGGCTTCGGAGGGCGGCCCCGGCGTGAAAACATCCTGCACCGTATCGGGCAGAACGCGCACGCGCTCCGGCGCGAGGTCGACCCAGCCCAGCAGGATGCGCCGTGTCTCGCGGCTGACGGTGCTCACCAGATCGGCGCGGCCGATCAGGCGCCGCACCAGGCCGCGGCGATCCTTCCACACATCGGTGCCGTGCGCCTGGATCCAGTAGTGCGCCCCCAGCAGGCGCGCGAGCAGGTAGCCCAGCGGCGCCATGAAGACGTGGCCGCAGAACACCGTGTCGACCGGCCGGAACCGCCACGCCGCCACGATCGCCGCCAACGAGAATCTCAGCCGGCCGAAGATCGGTGGGTTCTGGCGCACGCCGGGCGGCAGGGCGATTCCGCTGGCATCGCCATGGCGCGGCAGGATCAGTATCTCGACGTCACCGTCGGCCAGCGCGTCGAACAGGTCCTGATTGTAGCGGGCGATGCCGCCGCGCGCGCCGTAGCAATCGCCCACGAGGGCGAGGATGCGGGAGGCCATCGCGCCGCTTAGACCGCCGCCGGGCCGGTCCAGCCGGCGCGCCAGACATCGAGCGCCCAGGCGCGCGAAGCCGCGGAGAGATCGATGCCCCCTTGCCGGGGCGCGCCGGCCGCTTCGCGCAGCCAGCGCCCGACCGGTGTCGAGAAGCCGGTCTTGCGGCGATGACGGACGCTGTCGGGCAAGGGCGGCTCGGGCACCGCGGCAATGGCGTCCTTGGCATTCATGCCGGCCAGCACAGACCCGGGCGGCAGCGCCGCGAGGAAGAAGGGATCGACGAATGGCACGCGGATCTCGACACCGTGGGACATGCCGGCCCAGTCGGAGTCGCGCAGGAGCTGGTTGCGCATGTAGAGCGACGTTTCGAGCGCGGCCACCCGATCAAAGTCGCCGAGCGGCTGACCCGTCCGGATCGCGTCGGCGATGCGGCTGAGCGGCGCCAGCCGGCGCAACCCCTCCTCGACCAGCGCCGGATCGAGCACCTCGTCGAGTTCCCACGGCATATAGACGCTGCGGCGCAGGAGATAGGCGCCGGCCCAGCTGCCGCCATACTGCAGTACGCCCGCCGCCTTGGGATGCATTTTCAGGCCGGCGGATATGGCACCGGACAGGGCATGTCGTGCCAGCGCGCCGATCCCGGGAATCCACGAGACCGGCCGCAGCCAATGGACGCTACGCGGCACGTCGACGAAAGACGGGTAGCCGCCGAAACACTCGTCGGCGCCGAGTCCGCTCAACGCCACCTTGATGCCGGCCTCATGCGCGGCCTTGGCGACGAACCAGGTGTTGATGCCGTCGACGGTCGGCAGGTCCATCGCGTCCAGCAGCGCCGGCAGGTCGCGCTCGAACTCGGCACGGTCGACGGTGCGCACGATGTGCCGCGCGTCGTAGCGTGCCGCGACCTCGGCCGCGAGCGGCGCCTCGTCGAGCGGCATCCCCTGGAATTCCTGGAAGCCCAGCGTCACCGCGGTGATGTCCCGGACGCCGAGCCCCGCCATCGTTCCCAGCAACGCACCCGAATCGATGCCCGCCGACAGGAACACGGCAACCGGCACGTCGGCTTCCAGATGATAGCGCACCGACTCCCGCACGGCCCCGGCGACGCGCGCATTGGCATCCTTGGCGGAAGCAGAGGACGCCCGGTCGGCCAGCGCCGCCGCCACGTCGTAGTAGCGCTGCGGCAGTCCGGGCCCGGTGGCATCCACCGTCAGCGTCGTTCCCGCCGGCAGGGACTGGATGCCGCGCCAGACTGTGAAAGGCTCCGGCACGCTGCCGAACAGGTGGAAGCCGACGATGCCGGCCGGATCGGGATCGCGCGAGACCGCGCCGCCCGCCAGCAGCGCCTTCGCCTGCGAGGCGAAGCGCACCGTCCAGCCATCGTCGGCCCAGTAGAGCGGCTTGATGCCCAGCGGATCGCGCGCCAGCAGCAGCGTGCGCTTGTCCGCATCCCAGATTCCGAAGGCGAACATGCCGCGCAGCCGGCTCACCATGGCCGCGCCGTACTCCGCGTAGAGTTGCAGCAGGACCTCGGTGTCCGATCCGCTGCGGAAGGTGCGCCCCCTCGCCTGCAGCTCGGCGCGCAATTCGCGATAGTTATAGATCTCGCCGTTGAAGGTGATGCTGAGCCGGCCGTCGCTGGCGTGCATCGGCTGGGCGCCGCCCTCAGACAGGTCGATGATGGCAAGCCTCAGGTGTCCGAAACCGGTGCGGCCGTCGTCGCTCAGCCACAGGCCGCTGCCGTCGGGGCCGCGGGCGACCATGCGCTCGTTCATGCGAACGAGCTCGCCGCGGTCGACCCGGGGCGCGACGTCGAGATAGGCGTGGATGCCTGCTATGCCGCACATGCTGTCGCGCCGGAGTCTAGCGCGCGCCGGTGCCGCGGAACACCACGGCGAAGGTCCGGAGCACGATCACCAGATCGAGCCACAGCGAGCAGTGCTTGAGATAGTAGAGGTCGTATTCGAGCTTCGCGCGCATCGCGTCGGCCTCGTGGGCATAGCCCTGGTTGATCTGCGCCCAGCCGGTTACGCCCGGCCGCACGATGCTGCGCAGGGCAAAGTGCTCGATGTCCCGCACATAGCCCTGCTCCAGCGAGGCCGCCTCCGGACGCGGGCCGACCCAGCTCATGTCGCCCTTCAGGATGTTGAACAGCTGCGGCAGCTCGTCGAGGCGGCAGAGCCTGAGAAAGTGCCCGCTGCGCGTGATGCGCGGGTCGGACGAGGTCGTGAAGCTCGGCCCCGGCACGCCCACGAACATGGTGCGGAACTTGACCATGCGGAACGACTGGCCGCGACGGCCGATGCGGGTCTGCAGGAAGAAGACGGGCCCCGGGCTATCGAGCCGGACGATCAACGCGATGATCGCCAGGATCGGCAGAAGCAGCGGCAGGAAAAGAACGGTCAATCCCCATTCAAGGGCACGGCGCACGACGAGGTACTGCCGCGACGGCAACAACGAACCGAACTCGTTGGGCGACAGGCCACTGAGCGGCGTGCGGCCGGTCACGTTTTCCACCACGTAGCGACGGTCGAGCACGGGCACGCCGGCGATGGCGGCATCGGCCAGCGCCGCCATCTGGCCGTCTCCCAGGTCGATGCTCAGGTCGACCACGATCGCGTCGACGCGCAGACGGCGCTGACGGACGTCGTCGAAGTCGAGCCAGCGGCAGGTCGGCAGCTTCGGCAGGGTCGCGATCGTCGAATGCGGCATCACCGCGTAGTTGCGCACCAGATAACGGGCGCGGAGCTGGGCGATTACGGCCATCCACAGCACGGTGAGGATGCCCGAACCGAAGAGCTGCACTCGCGAATAGTCCAGACGCAACAGCAGCAGGACCGTGGCGATCAGCGCGTAGGTGATGATGGCCACCGGCACGACCTGAGCGATGTTGAGGCCGGCGCCGGGAAACGCATCCAGTCGCCGTCCGCAGTACCACACGATCGCGTAGGCGATGGCGGTCGTGACGATGGTCAGTTCCGAGGCGTCGAACGGCCCGACGAACGGTTCGTCGTTGGCATAGAGCGGGATCGGCAGCACGACGCAGAACAGGAAACCGAGAACCGCATCGACCCATGTCTCGATGAAGCGCTGCGGCGCGGAGCGCATGCGCGTCGTTCGGCCTGTCCGCGGCTCATCGGACGGCATGTCTACCCCAGTGACGATCGCTTTCCGCACCCCATGTCCCCCGGTGCACACCCAAGCCCGTCATCCAGCCTGCGGATCGATACGCATAGTTGCACTTGCGATGATTATATAATGTCCGCCGTCGGGGCGTAAAGCATTGCCTCAGCGCTCGCCCCGGCTAAAGGCCTGCGCCCACCCCATGCCCAACAACGCGGCCGTGACGAAGCCGATGGCGGGCATCTGCAGGCTGAAGTCGATCAGCGAATGCAGGATCGGAACCGCCGTGATGGCGAAGGCCGCGGCAGGAAGATAGCGATTGGCCAGCCGGCGCCGCAGTGCCCCCCTCAGGCAGACCGCCCACGGCAGAAGAACGATCGCCATGGCCGGAATAGCCGCGAGAACACCCAGTTCGACAATGGTCTCCAGCGGCGTCGAATGCGCGATATCGTTGGGCTGCAGGCTGTTTGGCGGCTGAAACAGTGCGAATACGTCGCCGAAACTGCCCAGCCCCCAGCCCATCAAGGGCGACAGGCCGATCGCCTGGAACGCCGCCGACCAGATGCGAAGCCGTGACGAATCGTCGGCCGAAACGGCGAACTTGGACAGCAGCGCACTGCCGGCAATGATCCCGACCACGACGAACAGCACCACGCCTGCGATGAATACCCGGCCGAGATCGGGACGCGACCGCCAGCGGCCGCGCATCAGCAGAAGGCCGAACGCCAGCAGTGCCGCCGCCGCGGCACCGAAGCCGGCGCGCGAGGCCGACATCATCATGCCGCCCAGCATGAGCAGCGAAACGGCGAGGAACACGACCCGCGGACCGGTGAACCAGTCGAGGAAGCCGACTTCCTCGTCGTCGTCGTCATAGCCATGGGGCAGGTTCGCCGCATCCCGCGGGGTGTGCTTGCTGAAAACCAGCGCGAGCGCCGCCAGGATGGACATTCCCATGTAACAGGCAAAGGAGTTGCTGTTCACGAAGGTGCCGCCCATGGGGCAACGGTCGGTCGGCGTCAGTTCGAACTGCTTGCGCAGATAGCTGCCGAGGTAGCAGGAGTTCGTCGACATTTGCATGGCGATGCCATAGGCCACGACCAGCACGCCGCTGATCACCAGCGCCATGAGGAACCATCGGGCATTGTCGCGGTCGCGGCACACGGCGCGCGCGATCAGGAAGATAAGCGCGCAGGCCAGGCATTTCAGAAGGGAATTCCGCGCCGCGTCGGCGGCGATCGCCGGAATGGGCGCGCGGGCGCTGCCGAGAATCTCGGCGGCCCGCTGGAACAGCCACGCATCGGCGGTGAGCGGCGTCCACGTCGTCGTCTGCCACACCGCGAAGATCGCGAAGAACAGCCAGCAGCCAATCAGCACGAGGAACGGAATCCGCTCGACCGATCCCACCGAATGACCGCCGCGGACCCCGAGGCCCAGGGCGATCGGGATGGAGATCAGGCCGAGCATGACGCAGAGCGGCGCCCAGGCCCAGTCGCGGTTGGCACCCATCGGCAGGGCCGCGAGTGTCACCATGGCGAAGAAAATGAAGACGGTCGTGCGGTCGATCGCGCGGCGGGCGAACCAGCGCCAGTCGTGCAGGACGACGACACCGGGTTCGTGGCCCTTCTCGGTCCATTCGGTCATGGCTTCTGCTTCCGGCGCTCGGCCAGCAGTCGGGAAAGCTCTTCCTGTGCGCCGGGCTCGTTGCGCACGAAGTAGCGGACGAAAAGCTCGTCGATCGGGTTGCGGATCGCGTCGGCAAACCAGTCGCGCCGGGACGAGAGTTGCCAGGTGCGCGCCACATAGAGCGCGATCTTCTCGCGCTGCTCGACGGTCAGGACCTGCCAGTTATCCAGGATCAGGGTCAGGCGCGCGGGCCACAGCGGCAGCAGCATCGGCGCGGTATCGATGGACATCAGCAACGGTGCGACCGTCCGCTGCGATGGTCCCGAGAGCGCATACCGGACCGCGGACAGGCGAGCCCACGGGACACCACGCGCCGGATCGCGGCCAAGGCCGACATCGAGATCGTCCTGGGCGCGCTTCAGCCACTCCGAGCGCTGTTCGGGCGAACGCGCGAAGTTCGGCGACAGCGCTGCGCCGACGAGAAGCTCCGAACGCTGCAGATGCCGGCCGGCAGTCGGGTCGGACTCGACAGCCCGATCGACCGCATCGATGGCGTTCAGCAGTTCGTCGAGCGTGATCCTGTAGTTGAGGCGAAGCGCCGTGGTCGCCTTGTCGGCCTGCTGGGCCTGCCACGCACTCCGTGCGACCGGCCAGGCCAGCCAGACGAGCAGGACGCCGCCCAATCCAAGCAGGCTCCGCACCACTGCGTCGATTGAAATGCCCAGAAACCCGCCCCCGAGTGCAATCGGCGTAACCTGCCGTTTCCCCCACTCAACCGCCGTCGCCGCACGATGTCAAAGGGCTTGCGCGGGAATGGGCGGGGCCACGGACGCGGGAGCGGCAGGATCGGGTTGCAGAGGGACCGCTGGATCGGGAAGTGGCGCCGGCGACAGGGTGTGGACCTGAACGTCGACGGACGCATTGACGGTGACTTCCGGCGGGCCGGTGAAAGTGCCCTTGATCGGCATGGCCTGCTCGGGATCGCGTCCCACCGCCACCCGGATCAGGCG
>LSKJ01000492.1 GCA_001557035.1 Rhodospirillaceae bacterium CCH5-H10
CGGCGGTCCGGCCATGCCGAGCGCGTGTTGCCCGAACAATGCTCCCTGAACGTCGGTCGAGAACATGACGTGTGCGTTGGCTGCGTGCGCATCGCGGAACAGGCGCTGCATCGAGCCGCCGAGGTAGAGACCGCTCGATCCCGCGATTCCCATCAGGATGTCGACGGACTCGAGGCAGAGGCGGGCCGAGAAGAACGCGTCGCGGCGATAGCGCAGCTTGTCCTCGTGCGTGGGCTCGGCTCCCGACCGCGCGACGGTCATCGCGTGCTCGCAGGCGCGGCGCATCATCATCTCGGCGGTGTCGATCCGTACGCTGGCCTCGGCGACCTTGATCTGCACGGCCTGGCTGGCGCCGACCGGCTGGCCCGTCGTGGTCGCGTTGCGCTTGCGCGCCGCGCCGACCACCGTCTCGTAGGCGCCCCTCGCGCAACCCAGCATCACGCCCGACAGGACATAGGGACCGAGCGCCAGCATGGGCAGGCGGAACAGCGGCGACGTGTTCACGACCGAGCCGGCGTGCGGCTTGCCGTTCATCGTCCAGGCCGAGATCGTACGAACGTCTGGCACGAACAGGTTCTTGATGGCCACATCCTTCGAGCCGGTGCCCGCGAGGCCGACGGCATGCCACGTGTCGATGATCTCGTACTGCGAGCGATGGACCAGGCAGAAGCGCTGGTCGACCGGCGGGCCGTCATCGCGCTCGCGCACCATGAAGGCCAGCATGTTCCAGTCGGAATTGTCGACGCCGGAGGAGAGCGGCCAGCGGCCCGACACCTCGTAGCCGCCCTCGACCTTGCGGCCGCGGCCGGCGGGAAAAGCGAGCGAGGTGGCGATCAGAACGTCGGGGGAGGCGTCCCAGATCTCGTCCTGCGCCTCGGGATGGAAGTAGCCCAGCATCCAGTGATGGCTGCCGAGATTGCCGAGGTTCCAGGCGGTCGATGGGCAGACGCGGGCGATCTCGGCACAAGTGTCCACCAGGATGCCGACATCGAGATCGGCGCCACCGACGCGCGCCGGCTGGACCATGCGGAAGAGGCCAGTGCGGTGCAGGTCGCGCTCGGTGTCGTCGGGAAGGCGGCGCAGCTTCTCGCAGGCTTCGGCGCGCGCGCCGATCGTCGGCACGAGCGTGCGGGCGCGCTCGAGCATCTCCGAGTAGGTGACGCCGGCGAACGAGACCGGCTTGCTGGGCAACGTCGCCGACGGTGTCCAGTCGGCGGCCCGCTGGGTCCGCATATCGAATATTCCTCCCGGCGATCTGCCGCTTGTTCTTGGCGGCAACGATGCTTGTGTCACGCGTTCAGGTCAAGTGACCTAATTTGTTGGTCGATTGACCAAGCTACGGACGACCACGATACTTCGCTGCAACGGAACAGCTCTCGGGAGGAGCAGAGATGGCTATCAAGGTGCTCGAACTTCATCATCAGGGCGTGCGTATCGACGCCGGCGACAAGACCATCGAAGACCTAAAGAAGTTCTACACCGGCGTGCTCGGCCTGGAGCACGACACCGGTCGTCCCGAGATACCGGGCATTCCCGGCATGTGGATCAACATCGGCGAGGTCGGCCAGATCCATTTGATCGGCGGCGACGTCCCCTCGCGATTTGCCCAGGGGCCGGGCAAGGATCCAACCGCGCCGCACGTCGCGCTGGCCGTCGAGAACATCGTCGAGACCAAGGCCGAACTCGACCGGCTGGGCGCCAACTACTGGTCGCTCAAAGGTGCCACGGGCCCCGATGCCGAGCAGCTCTTCCTCAACGATCCGTGCGGCAACATGGTGGAGCTCCACCAGTTCGACAAATGCCGCTGCCGGCTGAAGAGCCGCGTGAAGCCAGCCTAACGGTCAACCGGCGCGGCGAGGCCGGCGCAGACGAAGGGGACGATCTCGCGGATGGCGGTTTCCATGTCCGCAGGGTCGCATCTTCCCTGGGAGATCGATTCCAGGCGGCCGGGCTGCAGCAGCGTCCAGACGTAGGCGCCCATCATGAAGTAGTAGCGCCAGTAGAGCGTCTTCGCCGGAATCTTCGGCAGGGCGCGCTGGATGGCCTCGACATAGAGCGCGTTGGTCTCGTCGTAGATGTCGGCGCGCACGATGCTCGCGGTGTCGTCGGGATCGGTGAACAGGCGGGCGTGCATCTGCATCGAGGTGCGGCGCTGGCTGCCGGCGCGCGGCTCGGCCATCAGCAGCGGACGGACCAGCGCATCGACCAGCACGTCGAGTGGGACAATCCCGCGTGGGTAGCGGGCCTGAGCCTCCAGCAGCAACTGCCGCCGCCGTTCCGTGACCTCGGTGCCGTGCCGGGCGACGACCGCCTCGAAGATCGCGCGCTTGGATTCGAAGTAGTAGTGGAGTTGTCCCACGTTCACGCGGGCCCGGCTGGCGATGGCGCGCGTGGTCGTGCCGCCATAGCCGACACGCCCGAAGAGTTCCTCCGCCACGTCCAGGATGCGTTCCGGCAGGTTGGGGCGGCTCGTCTTCCTGCGCCGCGGCGCGGCGGGTTTCGGCTTCTTCGCGATTGTCTTTCTCGCCACGACACATCCTGCTGGAAATAATGGGGCCTCTCATAAAGCGAAGCCCGGTCGTTTTCCATGGCGGCTGCAGAACCTTGCCCCTCCGTGCTAGAACGCAGGCATGAAAACCAAGCTCCTCGGCCGGACCGGCATCCACGTCTCGCAACTCTGCTTCGGCACCATGTCCTTCGGCGGCGACGCCGACGAGGCCACCTCGGCTTCGATGTACAAGGCGGTGCGCGACGCCGGCATCAACTTCTTCGACACAGCCAATGAGTACAACAAGGGCAAGTCCGAGGAGATCCTGGGCCGGCTGGCGAAGGATCATCGCAACGAGCTGGTGATCACCACCAAGTGCTTCAACAAGACCGGCCCCGACGTGAACGCCGGCGGCGCCAACCGCCGTCATGTCGTGCAGGCGGTCGAGGCCAGTCTGCGCCGCCTGCAGACCGACCGCATCGACGTGCTGTTCCTGCATCGCCACGACGCGGTGACGCCGATCGACGAGATGATGCGCGGCCTCGAGGACCTGGTGCGCTCGGGCAAGGTGATCTATCCGGCGGTCAGCAACTGGTCGGCGTGGCAGACCCAGCGCGCGGTCGACATCCAGGAGCGCAACAACTGGGCGCGCCTGCAGGTCATCCAGCCGATGTACAACCTCGTGAAGCGCCAGGCCGAGGTCGAACTGCTGCCGATGGCGGCGGCCAACGGGATCGGCGTCATTCCCTACAGCCCGGCAGCAGCCGGTCTCCTGTCGGGCAAGTATTCCGGCGAGGCCTCGGGACGTCTCAAGACCAACAAGATGTACGAGGCGCGCTACGGCGAGGAATGGGCCTTCGAGACGGCCGAGAAGTACGTCGCGCTTTGCAAGGCGAAGGGCCTGCATCCGGTCAGCGCCGCCATCGCCTGGGTGGGCGCGCACCCCGCGATCACCGCGCCCATCATCGGTGCGCGCAATCTCGACCAGCTCAAGGCCTCCCTGGATTCGGTGAACGTGGCCATGACGCCTGAACTTCACGCCGAGATCGCCGCCCTGTCGCGCACGCCGCCGCCGGCCACCGATCGCCTGGAAGAGCAGAAGGTCGCGAAGGCCTAACCCGGCTCTAGCCCCTTCGCCCGGAAGAGCGCCTTGGCCTCTTCCGTGCGAAGGCTCTCGATCAGGGCCTTTGCCAGCACGGGCCGCGTGCTGTCCGTGGGGATGCCCGCGACGAACACCGTAACCATGTGCAGGTCGCCGGGCAGGGGGCCGATGATGTCGATGCCAGGGACCTGCAGCAGTTCCGGCACCTGCTGGACCGCGAGATCGACCTCGCCGGTCGGCAGGAACATGCCTGAATAGCCCGAGGGCGGCGGGAATTTCGTCCTGGCGTTGATCTCGTCGGCGATACCCATCCGGTCGATCAATTTCGCGAAGTAGATGCCGCTGGCGCCGCCGGCCGCGGGATGGGTGTAGGAGATCGCGCGGGCATCCAGCAACGCGCGCTTCAGCGCCTCGGGCGTGGAGATGTCGGGCTTCGGCGCACCGGCTTTCACCGCGATGGCTGTGGCCGAGCTGGCGATCACGACGTCCGATCCCGCGACGATGTCGCCGGAGGCGAGGAGCGTGTCGGTCACGGCCCGGTTGAGGATCAACGCGTCGGCCTTCTCGCCGGACTGAAGCCGCTTCAGGAGCAGCGGCGCGGTGGCCCAGGTGAAGTCGAGTTTGCAGCCATGGGCTCGCTTGAAGGCCGGCACGAGTTGTTCGACCACACCCTGGACGGCGATCGCGCTGAATACCTTCATGTCGAAATCACCACTCGTCGCCGTTCAGAGCGAGGGCCGCCGCAACGCGGCGGAACGATAGCGCAGTCAGGCGTCTGCGGTGACGCTGGCGGTACTGCCGCAATGCTCGCAGCGCGGACTGTCCACCAGACGCAGGCCGCGACAGCCCGGGCAAACCCCGAGGTCGAACCGGGTGGATCGCGGGGATGCACTTCCTTTCGGCATCGGCGGGGCCGCGAACAGGTCGCGCAGGATATCCCGCCATCTCATGGCTGCGCGTGCTCCGCGGTGCCATCTGGGCGCTCGCAGACGTCGATCCATTCGGCGCCGACGAGCGAGGCCATACGCTCTGGCGCGATGCGGACCGCCGAGTTGGTCGAGCCGGCAGCAGGGACGACTTCGTCGAACTCCTTCAGCGAGACGTCGCAATAGACCGGAAGGGGCGTCGCGAGGCCGAACGGGCAGACACCGCCCACCGGATGGCCGGTGAGCGCCACAACCTCGTCGGCGCTCAGCATGCGCGGCTTGCCGCCCAGCACGTCCTTGATCTTGCGATTGTTCAGCCGTGCATCTCCGGACGTCACGATCAGCAATGCGCGGTCCTTGATGCGCAGCGAGAGGGTCTTGGCGATCTGCGCGGGCACGACACCGTGGCCGCGCGCCGCCCTCTCGACGGTGGCGGTGCTGGCTTCGAGTTCCAGGACCTCCAGGTCCGGCGCGCTTTGGGCGAGGAACGTACGTACGGCTTCGACGGTCATGGAAGCGAAACGTCCCTCACTTCGTTCGCCCTGACAACTCCATTGGGATGAGCGCCATGTGGACCCGTACCGCATGGTGGGTGGCAGCCCCGAATTTCGATGACAAATGGCACGGTGGCGGTACCGTCCGCCAAATCATCACGGGAGAAGCGCATGCCGACGATCGACGCCCAGGTTCACTGCTATGAGCGCAATCACCCGGGCCGCCCGTGGACTGCCGTGCTGGCAGGGCCGCCCGAGGTCACCGCCGAGGACATGATCAAGGCGATGGATTCCGTCGGCGTCGATGGTGCGCTTCTGGTTTCTGTTTACACAATGTACCGCTGGGACGAGAGCTATGCCGTGGGCGTCCAGAAGGCGCATCCCGGCCGCTTCGGCGTCATCAAGCCGGTCAATGCCAACGATCCCAAGGTCGAGGGCACGATCGCCGACTGGGCGACGATGGACGGCACGGTCGCCATCCGCATCATGTTCACGCCGGAGATTTCGACCGACGCCGCCGATCCCGGCATCAACCGCGTGCTCGCGGCCGCCGCAAAGCACGACCTGCCGGTCAACCTGATGGCGCGTGGGCGCCTGCCGCAGGTCGGCGAGCTGGCGAAGCGCAATCCCAACACCACGCTGGTCATCGACCATCTCGGCCTCGAGCAGCCGATGGCGCCGCCGCCTCCGAAGGACCCCTGGCACGAACTGCCGCTGCTGCTGAATCTGGCCAGGAATCCGAACGTCGTCGTGAAGATCACCGGCGCCTGCACGCTGAGCCACGAGAAGTTCCCCTACAAGGACATCTGGGACCCGCTTGGCCGCATCTTCGACGCCTTCACGCTGGACCGCTGCATGTGGGGTACCGACTGGACCCGCGCCGTGGCGCTGCTGACATACAAGGAGGGCGTCGATGCCTTCCGCGTCACCGATCGCCTGTCCGACAGTGATCGCGCCACGCTGATGGGTGGATCGCTGCAGAAGATCTATGGCTGGTCGCCGGCCAAGAAGTGACGATGGCGCCGCTCAGGGAAGGGCCAAGTCGCCCTTCCCGAGGGGCCGCTGCATCAGGATCGAATCGACCCAGCGGCCGAACTTGAAGCCGACGGCGTCGAGCCTGCCGATCTGGCGAAAGCCCTGGCTGCCGTGCAGGGCGATCGAGCCGGCGTTGGCGCTGTCGCCGATGACGGCCAGCATCTGCCGCCAAGGACCTTTTTCGCAGCGCTTGATCAGGGTCGACAGCAGTTCCCGGCCGATGCCGTGGCCCGCAAGCCCGTCGCGGACATAGACCGAATCCTCGATCGTGTGGCGATAGGCCGGGCGCGGACGGTAGGCGGAGGCATAGCTGTAACCCACGATGCGGCCGTCCATCTCGGCCACCAGATAGGGCAGGCCGAGCTTCAGCACGGCTTCGCGGCGGGCGATCATCTCCGCGACGGTGGGCGCGGCTTCCTCGAAGCTCGCCAGCCCGTGCAGCACGTGGTGGGCGTAGATTTCCTGCACGAAGCGCATGTCGCCTTCGCGGGCGTCGCGAACGTCGACGGCCGTCCTCATCATCGTTCCTCCTGAAAGCACCTGCTCGCGCGACAAGCCGATATCGGACAGGAGGCGGTCGTCGAGATTGCGCAGCGCTTCCTGCTGGCGCATTCGCGACCAGGGCGAACCGCCGATGTACCGACCGATCTCCATGACCATGTCTCCAAGCCTGCTGCGAGTTGGCATGGGCGGAATCTGCGGCAGATGGAGACATAAGAGAAATCTTGTTATCTTATGAAAACCATAAGAGAAAATTTGCAATGCGCGGTCTCAATCTCGATCATGTCAGCGCCTTCACCGAAGTCGTGCGGCTGGGTTCGTTTTCCGCCGCGGCTTCCCATCTCAACCTGACCCAGCCGGCGATCAGCCAGCAGATCGGCCAGCTCGAAAAGCGGCTCGGCGTGCGCCTGCTGGAGCGCGTGGGGCGGCGCGCGACGCCGACGGCGGCCGGCAGTGAACTGCTCGACCACGCGGCCCGGGTCGATGGCGCGGTGGCATCCCTGCTCGAAGGGCTCGCGCGGTTCACGAGCGGCGAGGTTGGGCGCGTGCGGCTCGGCACCGGCGCCACGGCCGCCATCTTCCGCCTGCCGCCGATGCTGCGCAGCCTGCGCCGCAAGCTGCCCGAGCTGGAGATCACCATTGCCACCGGCAACACCTCCGATGTGGTGAAGGCGGTGCAGGACAATGCGCTCGACATCGGGCTGGTGACGCTGCCGGCGGGCGGGCGAGGTCTGGAGGTGACGCCGGTGCTCGACGACGAGTTCGTGGCGGTGACGGCGCGCGAC
>LSKJ01000493.1 GCA_001557035.1 Rhodospirillaceae bacterium CCH5-H10
GGTCAAGTTCGAGACGGAGCGCTGGACCAAAGTCGTCAAGGACAACAACATCAAGGTCGAAGGATAGCATTCATGGCGTCAGCGTCGGCCGTTCCGGTTCCTTCTTCCCATCTCGACGCCGCACGCGACGCCGAACCCGCAACCAGGGCCGCGAACGCCGCGATGGCGTCGCGGCTGCCGTTCTCGGATACGGCGGACTTCGAGGCTGCGCGGAAGGGACTGATCGCCGAGGTCCCGGACGGAGTCGTCCGTACGGGCGGCGGCACGGTCTTGTGGAACCTGGGCGAATACGCCTTCATCGACGGCGAGTTGGCGCCAAGCACGGTCAATCCCAGCCTGTGGCGCATGGCCCGCCTCAACCTCGCCAACGGCCTGTTCAAGGTGACGGACCGGCTCTATCAGCTCCGCGGCTTCGACATCGCCAACCTGACGGTGATCGAAGGTGACAGCGGGCTGATCCTGATCGATCCGCTGACGACCGCCGAGGTCGCGCGTGCGGCGCTCGAACTCTATTACGCGCACCGGCCGCACAAGCCCGTGGTCGCGGTGATCTACACCCACAGTCACATCGACCATTACGGCGGCGTGCGCGGCGTCGTCGACGAGGCCGACGTGAAGGCGGGAAAGGTCAAGGTGATCGCGCCGGCCGGCTTCATGGAGGCCATCTCGGGCGAGAACGTGCTGGCGGGGGCGCCGATGTCGCGGCGCGCGCAGTTCCAGTTCGGCACGATGCTGCCGCGCGGCGCGCGAGGGCAGGTCGATGCCGGTCTCGGCAAGAGCGTGGCACGCGGGACGCCCGGCCTGATCGCACCGACCCAGTCGATCGCCAAGGCGGTCGAGACGCACACGATCGACGGCATCGAGATCGTCTTCCAGCTCGCGCCGGAGACCGAGGCGCCGGCCGAGATGCACATGTTCTATCCGCAGCTCGGCGTGCTCAACATGGCGGAGAATGCCTGCCCGCTGCTGCACAACTTCATCCCGCTGCGCGGCGCGGTGGCGCGCGATCCGCGCATCTGGGCCAAGTATATCGGCGACGCGATCGCGATGTACGGGCCCAAGACGAAGGTGCTGATCGGCCAGCATCACTGGCCGACCTGGGACAACGCGAAGATCATCGACTACCTCGAGGCGCAGCGCGATCTCTACAAGCACATCCACGACCAGACGCTGCGCTACATGAACCGCGGCTGGCGTCCGGCCGAGATCGCCGAGGTGATCGACCTGCCGCCGGGGCTCGCGGAGCGCTGGTCGGCGCGCGGCTACTACGGCTCGGTGAGCCACAACGTGAAGGCGGTCTATCAGCGTTATCTTTCCTGGTACGACGGCAACCCCTGCAACCTGCACCCGCTGCCGCCGGCGCCGGCCGCCGCGAAGTTCGTCGAGTATATGGGCGGCGCGGCCGCGGTGATCGAGAAGGCGCGCGCCGACTTCGCCAGTGGCGAGTTCCGCTGGGTCGCCCAGGTGATGAAGGAAGTCGTCTACGCCGAGCCCCAGAACAAGGAGGCCCGCGCCCTCTGCGCCGATGCGCTGGAACAGATGGGCTATCAGGCCGAGTCGGCGACCTGGCGCAACGCCTTCCTCTATGGTGCGCAGGAACTCCGCCATGGCGTCTTCCAGATGCCGGTGCGCCCCGGCATGGGGGCCGACACGCTCGCGGGCCTCACCAGCGACGTCTTCTTCGACCTGATGGCGATCCGTCTCGATGCGGCGAAGGCCGCAGGCCAGTCGCTGGTCGTCAACTGGCGCTTCACCGATCGTGACGAGACGCTGGTGCTGACCCTGAAGCACAGCACGCTCACCCATCGCATGGGAGAGACGGCGGCCGATGCCGACGTTTCCGTCACGACGACGCGGGCCACGATGGACCAGATCGTGATGCGCAAGCTCACCATTCCCGATGCCCTCGCGAGCGGTGCGCTGAAGCTCGAAGGAGAGATCCCGAAGCTGGGCGCGTTGTTCGCGATGATGGATCCGCCGACGGGAATGATGTTCGAGATTCTGACGCCGGGAGAAGGCCGCTGACGCGAAACGCTTGACAGAACCTCCCGCGCACTCTGTGATGCGCGCAATAAATACTAAAAGTCTATGGGAGAGGTATATGCTCAAGCACAAGGCCGTGCGCCTGTTGGGAGGCGTGATTGCCGCCGTTGCGGCGTTGGGCATGGCGGTTTCCGCCCAGGCCCAGGAAAAGAAGATCAAGATCGGCGTCATCTACGATCTGACCGGGCCGCTGGCCGGCGGCGGGTCGGAGCTTCAGTATGTCGGCGCCAAGATCATGATCGACAACTTCATCAAGCAGGGTGGGGTCGAGGGCTACAAGATCGAGGCCGTCTATGCGGATGCGCAGAGCAAGCCCGACGTCGCCATCAACGAGGCGGTGCGCCTGATCGAGCAGGAGAAGGTCAACCTCCTCCTGGGGTTCTTCTCCTCGGCGCAATGCGTTCCCGTCGCGGCGCGCGTCGAGCAGCTCAAGAACTTCATGTGGATCACGACCTGCATCTCGACGGCCGTGGTTGAGAACAAGAATCTGAAGTACGTATTCCGGCCCCAGGCGAGCGGCCAGCAGTTCGGCCTCATGGCCGCCGACATGATCGAGAAGAACGCCAAGGCGAAGTTCGGCAAGGAGCCGAAGGACATGCGCGTGGCCATCATCCACGAGGATGGCTCGTACGGTGTCGACGTCGCCAAGGGCAACGAGGCGGGCTCCAAGAAGGCTGGCTTCAACGTCGTCCTGAAGGAAGGCTATTCGGCGACCGCGCCCGACCTGTCGGCACTGGTGACGAAGCTGAAGCGCGCCCGTCCCGACGTGATCTTCCACACCGGCTACAACCCCGACATCACGCTGTTCGCCCGGCAGGCGCGCGAACAGGGCCTGAAGTTCGGGGCACTGGTCGGTCACGGCGCGGGCTACGGCGTCTACGAGAAGCTCAAGGAGGGCATGGGCAGCGATGTGAACTATGTGTTCAACATCGATCCGATCTCCATCTGGCTGGCCAACCAGGCGTCGCTCGATCCGAAGCTGCCGCCGGTGATCAAGATGGTCGGCGAGGAATTCGACAAGGTGAAGCCGGGTGTCGCGATCCGCTCGGCCCATGTCGGCATGGCCGCTTCCAATTCGTACGTGTTCTTCACCGAGGTGTTGCCGCGGGCGATCAAGAAGTATGGCGGGATCGATCCCGAAGCCCTCCGCAAGGCTGCGCTCGAGGTCGACCTCCCCGAAGGCGGCACGATGCTGGGCTTCGGCGTGAAGTTCGCGGGCGAGGGCTCGCCGATCGCCGGCCAGAACGAGCGCTCCTTCCCGGTCATCATCCAGTATGTCGACGACAAGTCGTACGTGGTGTGGCCGAAGAGCCAGCAGCAGCGCGAGCCGGTGCTGCCGCTGCCCAAGACCTCGGGCTTCAGCAACCAGTAGGCCGCGGCCGCAACGAACGAGGGCGTGCCGTGCTGGTCGTCGAGGGTCTGGTAAAGCGTTTCGGCGGGTTCACGGCCGTCAACAACGTGTCGTTCAAGGTCGATCAGGGCGAGATTCTCGGCCTGATCGGTCCCAATGGCTCGGGCAAGAGCACGATCTTCAACATGCTGTCGGGGACGTTCCCGCCCAGCGCGGGGTCGATCAAGTTCGCCGGCACCGAGATCGCGGGGCTGTCGCCGCACCGCATCATCAACAGCGGCATCGGGCGCACCTTCCAGATCCCGCGCCCGTTCCGCCGCCTCTCCATCTTCGAGAACGTGGCGCTGGCGGGCTACTACGGCCAGGGCAGCCACAGCCGCACCAAGGCGGACGAAGCCGCCGAGCGGGCCCTCGCAATGGTCGGCCTGCCGACGGATAGAG
>LSKJ01000494.1 GCA_001557035.1 Rhodospirillaceae bacterium CCH5-H10
GAGCCCCACCAGCCCCTTGACCGTGCCGGCGAGCAGGAAGATCGCGAGGCCGATGACGATCTGGTCGGTCGTCACGGGTCAGTGCCACCACGCGGCGATGGCGGCGATCAGGGCCAGGACGGCAACCACTTCCGCGAACTGCGGCCGGAAGCGGCCGGATTGCGGCGGCTGATCGGCATCGCGCTCCGCCTTGCGCCGCTCGTGCTCGGCCACGACGTGCAGGCAGTCGATCAGGCGCGGCAGGCGGCGCAGGCCCTGCGCCAGGTCCTGGGCGGCGCGGCCCACCGTGGCGCGCGGACCGAAATGCGTGACCATCCAGTCCTCGATCAGCGGCCGCGCCAGCTCCCAGATGTTGACGTTGGGATTGAGCTTGGTGCCCATGCCCTCGGCCATCAGCATGGTCTTCTGCAGCAGCAGGAGCTGCGGCTGTGCGCTCATCTCGAACTGTTCGGTGACACGCAGCATCTGGGCGAGCAGGCGGGCGATCGAGATCTGGTGGCTGGGCTTGCCGAAGATCGGCTCGCCGATCGAGCGGCAGGCCTGGGCGAAGATTTCGAGCGATTGGTCGGGCGGGACATAGCCGGCGCGGAACTGGACCTCGGCGACGGCGTGGTAGTCGCGGCGCAGGAACGCCACCAGCAGCTCGGCGAGATAGCCCCGCGTATCCTCGTCGACGCGGCCCATGATGCCGAAATCGACCGGCACGATGGTGCCCTGGCGATCGACGAAGGCGTTGCCGCCATGCATGTCGGCATGGAAGAAGCCGTCGCGGAACACCTGGTAGAAGAAGGCCTCGGCGCACTTGCGCATGATCTCGTGCGGATCGTGGCCGGCGGCGATGATGGCGTCGCGGTCGCCGATCGGGATGCCGTCGACCCGCTCCTGCGTCATCACGCGCTCGGCGGTACGGTCCCAGTCGATCCGGGGTGCGCGGTAGTTGGGATCGTCGGCGAAATTCTCGCCCAGCTCCTCGGCGGCCGCCGCTTCCATGCGCAGGTCCATCTCGACCCGCACGACGTCGGCGAAGGCGCGCACCGATTCGACCGGCTTCAGGCGGCGGAAGCGCGGCTGGGTGCGCTCGACCAGCTCGGCCATCCAGTAGAAGAGGTCGAGATCCTGCTCGAAGGCCTTCCCGATGCCGGGCCGCAGCACTTTCACGGCGACGTCGCGGCCGTCGGTCGTGACCGCGAAATGGACCTGCGCGATCGACGCCGCGGCCACCGGCACGTCGTCGAAGCTGGAGAAGACGGCGGCGAGAGGCTGGCCCAGCTCGCTTTCGACGATGCGGCGCGCCTCCGCGCCGGGAAAGGCTGGAATATGGTCCTGCAAGCGCGCGAGATCGGCGGCCACTTCCTCGCTGAACAGATCGGCGCGGGTCGACAGCGCCTGGCCGAGCTTGATGAAGGACGGGCCCATGTCCTGCAGCGCCGCCGCCAGCCGTTCGCCCGGACGGCGCGTGTCGCCGCGCGGCGCGAACAGGCGCGCCCAGGCGATCAGCGCCGGCGCGATGCCCAGCGACTCGAGCGGAAACAGCGCATCGTGACGCGCGAAGCTCACCGCCATGCGCAGCAGGCGCCAACCGTTGCGAAGTGCGCGGAACATCTAGATGCGCCAGCCCTGGTGCAGCGCCACGACGCCCAGCGACATGTCGCGCCACGAGACGTTGGCGAACCCGGCGGCCCGCATGCGCGCCGCCAGCTCGCGCTGCGGCGGGAAGCGGCGGATGCTTTCGTGCAGATAACGGTATGAGTCGGCATCCCTGGCGATGATCCTGCCGAAGAACGGCAGTGCGCGTTCGGAATAGGCGTCGTAAACCCGGCCGACCGGCGCCGAGGTGACCTTGCTGAATTCGAGACAGTAGAAGCGCCCGCCCGGCTTCAGCACGCGATGGGCGTCGCGCAGCGCCTGGTCGATGTCGGTGACGTTTCGAAGGCCGAAGGCGATCGTGTAGACGTCGAACGAACGATCCGGGAACGGCAGGTGCTCGGCATCGCCGGTCGCCCAGGTGAGCCCGCGCAGCAGCCCACGATCGACGGCGCGGTCGCGGCCGACTTCCAGCATCGCCGGATTGATGTCGCAGACCGTGACGTCGGGCCGCTCGCCCTGCCGGCGCAGCAGGCGGAAGGCGATGTCGCCAGTACCGCCGGCCACATCTAGCAGCTTCTCAGCCGGACGCGGATTCACCACGTCGACCATGGTGTTCTTCCAGAGCCGGTGTACGCCGCCCGACATCAGGTCGTTCATCAGGTCGTAGCGCGGGGCCACGCTGGCGAAGACCTCGCGCACCATGCCGGCCTTCTCGGCCGCCGGCACGTCGCGGAATCCGAAGGACGCACGACCGTCCGGGGCCTGTCCCTCGGGGCGGGCTGCGCTAGGATCGTCGGGAACGGCTGGGTCCATGGGGCCGCAACCTAGAGGAATCGCCATGCTGCTGAAAGACCGGGTCATCCTGATCACCAACGTCGAGAAATTCGCAGGGCACGGCACCACAAGGATCGCGCTGGCCCAGGGTGCGACGGTGCTGGCGCACGATCCGTCGTTCGACACGCCGAGCGCGCGCCACAAGTACGAATCGCAGTTTCCCGGCGCCCATGCGCTGTCGGCCGTCGAGCCGGCGGCGATGGTCGAGCTGGCGCTGAAGCGGCACGGTCATATCGACGCGCTGGTCAACAACGACGCCTACCCGGCCCTGCGCGCACCGCTGGGCGAGGCGCGGATCGAGGATTTCCGCGACGCGCTCGAAGTCATGGCCGTGGCGCCGTTCCGGCTGACGCAGCTCGTCGCGCCGTCGATGCGCAAGCGCAAGTCGGGCCGCATCGTGTTCGTCTCATCGGCCGCGCCGCTGCGCGGCATCGCCAACTACGCGCCGTATGTCTCGGCGCGCGCGGCGGGCAACGGCCTCGTCTCCTCACTCGCCAAGGAATTGGGACGCGACAGCATCACCGTGAACGCAGTCGGGTCGAACTATGTCGAGAACCCCGACTACTTCCCGCCGGCGCTGCTCGCCAATCGCGAGGCGATGGCCAAGATGACCGCGCAGATTCCGCTCGGTCGTCTCGGCAAGTCGGACGAACTCGGCGCGACGATCTGCTTTCTCTGCTCCGATGGCGCCGGCTTCATCACCGGCCATGTTCTTCCTCACGCCGGAGGCTGGGCGTGACATCGGCAAATTTCGCATGCACTATCCCTGCATAACAAACGCCGCGCAGGTCTGACCGAAGCAGCGGCTGCCAGGGAGAAACGTCGAGACACGTCGGGAAACCGGCGCGCTTCCCCTTGGCCGAATCGGTCCGAGGACGGCGCATGGGAAGACAGATCGTCCACCGCCTGCTGATCTCGTTCCCCGCGCTGCTCGGGGTTCTCTTCCTGTGCTTCTGCCTTCTGCAGGTGGTGCCCGCCGACCCGGCGATGATCATCGCCGGGCCCGACGCCAAGGCCGAGACCATTGCGGCGATCCGCCTGGAGCTCGGTCTCGACCGCCCGATCCCGGTCCAGTTCGCCGAATATATCGGCCGCGTCCTGCGCGGCGATCTCGGCCGCTCCATCATCTCCAACAAGATGGTGAGCGAGGAACTGGCGCTGACCATCGGTCCGACGGTCGAGCTGATGCTGGGCGGCATGCTGATCGCCATTCCGTTCGGCCTGACCCTGGGCACGCTCGCCGCCGTGCGGCGCGGCACCCTGGTCGATCGCGCCATCATGGCGATCTCCGTCGCGGGCGTATCGATGCCGGTCTTCTTCATCGGCCTGGTCCTGATCCAGTACATGGGCTTCCAGTGGGGCCTGTTCCCCTTCACCGGCCGCACCGGCCCGATCTGGGACGGCGGCCTGCCGAGCCTGGTGCTGCCGGCGCTGACGCTGGGCAGCGTGCTGATCGGCCCGATCGCGCGGCTGACGCGCACCGCCGTGCTCGAGGTGCTGGGTGCCGACTATGTCCGCACCGCGCGCGCCAAGGGCCTGCGCGAGACGGTGGTGATCATTCACCACGCGCTGCGCAACGCGATGATCCCGGTGGTCACGCTGATCGGCCTGCAGGCGGCGTTCCTGCTGGGCGGCGCCGTCGTGACCGAGACGATGTTCTCGTGGCCGGGCGTCGGACGGCTGGCCGTCGGCGCCATCGTCTCCAGCGATTTCCCGACGGCGCAGGGCGCGATCATGATTCTCGCGATCGCCTTCCTGTCGATCAACCTGATCGTCGACGTCCTGTACGTCTATCTCGATCCGAGGATGCAGCGGTCATGAGCGTCGAAGCCCTCAACGCCGCCCCCGCCCGCACCGAAGAGAACGGCCTCTTCGCCCGATCCGGCGTCCTGCGCCGGCTGATGCGCGACAAGGTCGCCGTGGTGGCCGCCCTGCTGCTGGCGACGATCGGTCTCGCCGCCATCTTCGCGCCGCTGGTCGCGCCCTACGATCCCTACCTCACCGATCTCACCAAGGTGATGCAGCCGCCCAGCGCCGAGCACTGGTTCGGCACCGACAATACCGGCCGCGACATACTGAGCCGCGTCATCTACGGGGCGCGCAACACGCTGATGCTCGGCCTGGTCGGCGTCATCGTCGGCGGCTTCCTGGGTGGCTTCCTCGGCATCATCGCGGCCTATAATCGCCGCCTCGACGGCTGGATCATGCGCCTGGTCGACGTGATGCTGGCCTTCCCGGCGATCCTGATCGGCCTCGCGGTGGCGGCGATCTTCGGGGCCGGCCTCACGGCCGTGGTGATCGCGCTGGTGGTGGCGACCGTGCCGGACGTGGCGCGCGTGGCGCGTGGTGCTGCGATCGGCATCATGAGCCAGGAATTCATGGAAGCCGGCCGCGCCGTCGGCGTCTCCGACCGCACGCTGATCTGGCGCTATCTCACCCTCAACTGCATCTCGACCATCTTCGTGTTCCTGACGCTGCGCTTCGGCCAGATCATCCTGATCGGCTCGGCGCTGGGC
>LSKJ01000495.1 GCA_001557035.1 Rhodospirillaceae bacterium CCH5-H10
CGTCAACTCCCGTGCATACGGCAATGTCCTCATCGTCGATCGCCTGTTTGCCGCGGGCGAATTGCGACTGGGCGGCGATAGCCAGCAAATCGTCCGGATCGTCCGCACAGACGGAAGACCCTAAGCGATGACCGATCAATCTCATTTGGATTCCACACACTCGACGGACACTCAGCCTTTTAGGCTGCGATCGGAGGGCCCGCGCGTCACCCGTCTGTCGCGCACTGTTCTGATTGGCGGGACAGCGCTGGGCCTGATTCTGGTCTGCGGCGCCG
>LSKJ01000496.1 GCA_001557035.1 Rhodospirillaceae bacterium CCH5-H10
CCGGACGGCAACCTGCCGCAAGCTGGCCGACGTGGAACAACGGGCCTTCGAGGCCAACCTCCTGAACTTCATCGTCAGCGCCTCGCTCACCCTGCAAGGCGAGGAAACGCTGCACGCGACCGTGCTGGAGATGGACGGCCGCGCCGTCGGCCTGCTCGGCCAGAGCGGCGCGGGCAAGTCCACCCTCGCCGCCTATCTGATCAGCCGCGGTGCCGACCTGGTCACCGACGACATGCTGCGCCTGGCTTTCGCCGAACATGTCGTGCTCGCCTATCCCGGCCCCTATCGCCTGAAGCTCCTCGACGATCCGGCCACGCGTTTCCTGCCCGATGCCGTCACCGACGGTCATTTCAACGCTCTCAGCGGCAAGATCATGGTGCGGCCGCGCCGGGAGGGGCGACGCCATCGCTCGCCCGTGCCGCTCGCCGCGCTGTTTCATATCGGCTCGCCGGGCGACACGGTCGGCGCGATATCGGGCCGGCGACTGAGTGGACTCGAACTGGCCCGGACGCTCCTGTCTTCGGCGATGGATACACGCTACGGGAAAAGCAGTCGCATGGAACGACAGATCCGCTTCGCCGCGCGCGTGGCCGGTCTGCTGCCCGTCCATGCCCTGCGCTATCCGAGAACCGTCGAGGCGCTCGACGACGTCGCGCGGGAGATTCGCCGGGTCGTCGGCGGGTGAAGCCCTTGGGCTCCTTCCTCGCTTTGTCGGGCAGCGATCGCCGGCTGCTGATGCAGGCAGTCCTGATGCTGATGCTGGTGCGCGGCGCGCTTCATCTCGTGCCGATTGCGCGGCTGCGCGACTGGACCGGCCGAATGCGGGCCGGCAACCGGCCCGCCGCCCGCATCATCTGGGCGGTGCGCGCGGCCACCCGGCGCGTGCCGGGCGCCACCTGCCTTTCCTCGGCGCTTGCCCTGCAGCGCATGCTGTCGTCCAACGGGCATCGGTCGCAGATTCATATCGGCGTGGCCCGCGTTTCTTCCGCTTTCGTGGCCCATGCGTGGCTCGTCCACGACGGCGCCGTCGTGATCGGCGAAGAGGAGCACGAGCGCTACACGCGGCTCACCGCGTGGGACGCGGGCCAGCGCTTCGGCTCGGCGGGCTGACTTGTTCGCCGCCCTGTTCAGCACCGGCCCGGCGCCGCTCGACCCTCGGCAGTTCGCGGACGGTTTGGGACCGGACGGCTTCGAAATCGTGGGCCATGCAGGACGGGTGGCTCTGTGCGCCGGGACGGGAAGCGCGCGCGACTCGCTGAACGGCCGGCTCTGGATCGTCGGGCGAATCCGACTCGACGCGCGCGACGAGCTTCTCGCACGACTGGGCGCCGCCCCGACCGCATCGGATGCGAGGCTGTGCCTGCTGGCCTATGCGCGATGGGGCGAGACCTTCACCGATCACCTGGCCGGCGACTTCGCCTTCGCGCTGTGGGACGAGCAACGCCAGTGCCTGCTCGCGGTACGCGACCGGCTGGGCGTGCGCAGCCTGTTCCACACTCGGACAGCCGATGCCTGGCTGATCGGCGATTCGCTCGACTGGCTCGCTGCACGAAGCGTCCCTGCGCCCGCACTCGACGACTACTGGATCGCCGACTTTCTGGTCCTCGGCCAGTCGCGGGAATTCGAGCGCACGGTCTATCGCGACATAAAGCGGGTCGCCCCGGCGCACCTGCTGACGCTCGGCGAGGGCGGCCTGTCGCTTCGCCGCTACTGGCGGCTGGAGCTCGCGGAGCCGGTCTATCTTCGCAACGCCGAAGCCTATCATGAGCGTTTTCGCGAGCTGCTGTCGCGCGCCGTGGCCGATCGCCTGCCGTCCGGCAGGGTCGGCATCGCCATGAGCGGCGGCCTCGATTCGACGACGCTGGCGGCGATGGCCGTGGAAGTGACGGGCGATCCCTCGCGCATCGTGGCGGAGTGCGAACACTATGAGCGGCTGATGCACATTCGCGAGGACCACTACGCCTCGCTCGCCGCCCGGCATCTCGGCATCGAGCTGCGCATCCGGCCGGCCGACGACATCGCCCACGATCCGCAATGGCGCTCGCACGGACTGCGATCGGCCGAGCCTGCGATGGGCCTGCTGAATGCCCGGAACATCCGGCGGATCGGGCGCGAGATGGCCGCCATCGCGCCGGTCTGGCTGGACGGCGAAGGGCCGGACAACGCCCTTACCCTCGAACGGGACGCCTATCTCGGCTGGCTGCGGCGCCAGCGCTCGTGGAGGAGACTGTCGCAGGCGCTTCTCCAGTACGCCGCGGCGAAGGGGTTCTCCGGCTGGAGCCAGACGCTGGCGCGTCGCAGCGGACTGAGACGCGTACCCGAACTGGATCCCTTCGACGTCCTGCCGCCGTGGTTGCGGGAGGATTTCGCAAAAAAACTGAAGCTGTCCGAACGCCAGGAAGCGCTCGGCCTCGGGGGCGATCCCTCCCATCCCTGGCATCCCGTGGCCTACGACTCCTTCACCAGCCCGATCTGGCAGTCCTATTTCGAGGATCATGCCTTCGAGGAATCGCTGGCCGGCTTCGAGTGGCGCTACCCCTTTCTCGACCTGCGCGTCCTGCAGTTCATGCTGGCGGTCCCTCCGGTTCCGTGGGGGTGGAAGAAGCACCTTATCCGCGCCGCGATGCGGGACCGTCTCCCGCGGGCCGTGCTGGATCGGGAGAAAACCCCTCTCGCCTGCTATCCCGAAATCGCAACGATGCGCGCCACCGGCTTGCCGTCGCTGCCGGAGAACCATGGGGTCGGCCGCTTCGTCGACCCCGCCCTTCTTCCGGATCTCGCCGCACCGGACCCCGACCTCGCCCTGTCGCTGGGGGTCCACGCCCTCGACGGATGGCTGTCCCAAAAGCGCCAATGATGGGTCAAAATCAAAGGCTTATTGCATTTGCCCGGCAAGGAAACAGTTGCTAGGTTTGGGCTCAGCAGTCCTTCGGTCGCAAGCATGAACGGGTCGCCCGGCATCTACAAGAAAACGGCACGTCAGGTTTCCTGCAGGATCAACGACGAGGTCGCGATTCTGGATCTTGATCGGGCGATTTACTTTGGCTTGCAGGGCGTAGGCGTCCATATCTGGGATGCGCTGGAGCAGCCCCGGTCGGTTGCCGACCTGTGCAGTTCTGTGATGGCTGAATTCGACGTGTCGGAAGCGGTCTGTAAGGCGGATATCTTGAAGATTCTCGGGAGCCTCGAGGCAGAGGGTCTTGTCGAAGCGACCCTCCAAAACGGCCCGCGGGAATGAAAGGCCAGTCCATGATCGACAAAGCGATGCAAGGCAGCGACGATGGCGCGGAGCCTGTCTCGGCCACGGCCAAGAAGCCGTATGATCCGCCTGTGCTGACCAAGCTCGGCGCGCTGCGCGATGTCACGATGACGATCTCCGGCGCCAGGGGCAATCGCGACGGCCGCAAGAACCGCTACACCGGCCGCGGCGGCGTGAACGGGCTGTCCCGCGAGTGCGCTTCCTGAGCCTGCGCACATCGTCGGCGATCCCGCCGGTCATGAGGTGACGGCGGAATTCGAGTTGCTCTGTGAGGCCGTGCGTCCGCGCCCGGACCTGGCCCGCTTCAGGGAGCTGCTTCTTCAAGGTACGGACTTTGGCTTGCTGGCGGCCCTTGCCACCGCCCATGGTGTGCGTCCGGCTCTTCTCGATTGCCTGGCCTGGATCGGCTGGGAGACGATCCCCGAGACCGAAAAGGCCGCTCTCGAGCAGTTTCGCCAGCAGCATCTGGCCCGCACACTGGCCCTGACGGGCGAGTTGTACCGCTTGACGGCCTGCCTCTCCGACGCCGCCATTCCTTTCGTCGCCTTCAAGGGTCCGACCCTGGCGCTCGCCCTCCATGGCAGCTTCGCGGGGCGCGAGTACAACGACCTCGATCTGATCGTGCCGCCAAAACAGGTGGACGCCGCCGAGGCGGCCATCGTTTCCCTGGGCTTTGCCAGCCCCCAGGGCGACCAAGCTTTCCGCCGCACCTTCCTCGCTACGCAGCGCCAGTACGCCTTCACCCGGGAGGACGGCACCGCCATCGATCTGCACTGGGCATTCAGCGGGACCCACGTCCCCTTCCCCCTCGCGCCCGAAGATGTCTGGAACGAGCCTGCCGGATTGACGGTCGGGAACCGCACCGTTCCGGTCCTGTCGGCGCCCAATCTTGGCCTGCTTCTGGCCGGCCACGGCACGAAGGAGGGCTGGGCGATGCTCAAATGGGTGAGCGACTTCGCGCGGCTGGTCGACCGCCATCCCGATCTCGACTGGGCGGACCTGCACCGTCGCGCCCGGGCCCGCCACTGCGGCGAGGCCGTCCTGCTGGCCTGCGCGGTGGCGCAGGACCTGCTGGGGGTCGCAATTCCCGAGGCTCTCGTGCCGGCGGTCGCGGCCAGCGGGCGCGTGCGTGCCAGGACGCGCGTCGTAAGAGCCTCTCTGGAGGCATCGACTGAGCCACCGCCGTCGGGTGAGCACTTCGCGGATCTCCTGCTCTGCGACCGCCCCATCGACCGGATCGCCGGCGCGCTCCGGCTCACCTTCACGCCGACGGCGGGCGACCATGACGCCCTGAAGCTACCGGCCGCGCTCTGGAGCGCCTACTATGTGACCCGACCGTGCCGCCTGGCGTTCAGGATGGTTCTCGGCCGGACCTGACTCGGGAACGTCCCGACCTGTCACACGGCGAGAACCGCGACCGATTAGGCTTCGGTCCGGAATTTGCGGAAACACCATTGCCGCGAAGTACCCGGCACACCAGAAAGCGTCGCCCCGAGGGGCGGCCCAAAGAGGAGTTCGCGCGATCACGACCCCGTCCGTCCCCCCACGCCCGCCCTTCGAACGCATCGCCCTCCTTCTGCAAGGCGGAGGCGCCCTCGGCTCCTATCAGGCCGGCGTCTATCAGGCGCTGGCCGAGGCCAACCTCCATCCCGACTGGGTGGCCGGCATCTCGATCGGCGCCATCAACTCCTCGCTGATCGCCGGCAATCCGCCCGAGACGCGGGTCGAGAAGCTGCGCACCTTCTGGGAGACCATCACCCAGCCGCCGATGGGCATGCCCGTCATGAAGGGCTTCGACTTCAGCAGCGACATGCAGCATCAGTTCGTGAACCAGATGCGCTCGTTCGCGACGCTGATGTGGGGGGCCCCGGAATTCTTCAAGCCGCGCTTTCCGCCGCCGATCTTCATGCCCGCCGGAAATCCCGGCAACCTCGCCTACTACGACGTCTCCCCGCTCAAGAGCCTGCTGGAGCGGCTCGTCGACTTCGATCGCATCAACGCCAAGGAAATGCGGTTCAGCGTCGGGGCGACCAACGTAAAGACCGGCAACTTCATCTATTTCGACACCGACACACACACGATCGGGCCGCAGCACGTCATCGCCAGCGGCTCGCTGCCGCCCGGCTTTCCGGCGGCCGAGGTCGACGGCGAATTCTACTGGGACGGCGGCGTCGTCTCGAACACGCCGCTGCAATGGGTGCTCGACGCGCGGCCGCGCGCCGACACGCTGGCCTTCCAGATCGACCTGTGGAGCGCGCGCGGCGACCTGCCGCGCGACATGGTCGAAGTCGATGTCCGCATGAAGGACATCCGCTACTCCAGCCGCACACGCGCCGGCACCGACCAGTTCCGCCAGATGCAGGCGCTGCGCCGCGCCACCGCCAAGATCCTCGCGGACCTGCCGCCCGAGCTGCGGCAGACGGCGGAGGCCGAACTCCTGTCCCAGGAGGCCGACAGCAAGGTCTACAACATCATCCACACGATCTATCGCGCACGGAAATACGAAGGCGCCTCGAAGGACTACGAGTTCTCGCGCCGCACGATGGAAGAGCACTGGGAGTCGGGTTACTCCGACATGAGCCGCACGCTGGCGCATCCCGAAGTCCTGCAGCGTCCGACCAACCCGGACGGTGTATTCACCTTCGACCTCGCCCTCCAGGGCCGCAAGGAGACCGAGAAATGAAGATCGCCGACGTCCGCAAGAACGCCTTCGCGATGCCGCTGAACAACCCGAGCTATCCGCGGCCTCCGTACAAATTCTACAATCGCGAATTCGTCGTCATCACCTATCGCACCGATCCCGAGATCCTGCGCGCCCTGGTGCCGGAGCCGCTCGAAGTCATCGGCGACACCGTGAACTACGAGTTCATCCGCATGCCCGATTCGACGGGCTTCGGCGACTACACCGAGACCGGACAGGTCATCCCGGTGCGCTTCAAGGACAAGGACGGCCAGGTGCAGGAGGGCGGCTACGTTCATGCCATGTACCTCGACGACAACTCGCCGATCGCCGGCGGCCGCGAGATCTGGGGGTTCCCCAAGAAGCTCGCCACGCCCAAGATCAGCCACGAGAACGAGACGCTGGTCTGCACGCTGCACTACGGCTCGGTGCTCTGCGTCAACGCCACCATGGGCTACAAGCACCGCGAGATCGATCATGCGCCCCTGGTGAAAGCGCTCGCCAAGCCCGCCTTCATGATCAAGATCGTCCCGCACGTCGACTGCACGCCGCGCATCTGCGAACTCGTGCGCTATTACTGCGAGGACGTCACCCTGAAGGGTGCCTGGACCGGCCCGGCCGCACTTCAGCTCTTCGATCATGCCATGTGCGACGTCTCGCGCCTGCCGGTGCGTGAAGTCGTTTCCGCCAGCCACTACGTCACGGACCTGACATTGGGTCTCGGTGAAGTGGTGTTCGACTATCTCGCGAAATAATCAGGCACAGAGAAGGATCAAACCATGTCGCGTTTCACAGGAAGAATTGCCATCGTCACCGGCGCCGCGTCGGGCATCGGCAAGGAAATCGCGCTGCGTCTGGCCGCCGAAGGCGGCACGCCGGTCATCGCCGACCTCAATCTCGACGCCGCGACCGCGACCGCGAACGAGATCAAGGCCAAGGGCGGCGATGCTTTTGCCGTCGCCATGAACGTGACCGACGAGGCCCAGGTCGAGAAGGGCGTGGCCGACACGATCGCCAAGTACGGCAAGATCGACATCCTGGTCAGCAACGCCGGGATCCAGATCGTGAAGCCGCTGGTCGACTTCCCCTTCGCGGATTGGAAGAAGCTGCTGTCGATCCATCTCGACGGCGCCTTCCTCACCACCAAGGCGTGCCTGAAGCACATGTACAAGGCGAAGTACGGCCGCGTTATCTACATGGGTTCCGTGCATTCCAAGGAAGCCTCGAAGCTCAAGGCGCCCTACGTCACCGCCAAGCATGGCCTGATCGGCCTCAGCAAGGTGCTGGCCAAGGAAGGCGCGGAGTACGGGGTCTCCTCCAACGTCGTGTGCCCGGGCTTCGTGCGCACGCCGCTGGTCGAGAAGCAGATTCCCGAGCAGGCGGCGGAGCTGAAGATCACCGAGGAGCAGGTGATCAAGAACGTCATGCTCAAGGACACGATCGACGGCCAGTTCACGACGACCGACGATGTGGCCGACGCCGTTCTCTTCTATGCCGCGGCCAAGAGCACGGTGCACAGCGGCCAGTCCGCCGTGGTCAGCCACGGCTGGTTCATGCAGTGAGCGTGTTCGTGCAGTGAGCCTGCCGAACTGTTGCCCTGCGGCCACGGTCGCGGGGCGAGTGCCGTCGGGTTCCCCGCGATCGGCAACTTAATTGAGGCAACCCTCGTTGGTGAGGCGTGCGTCCGTCAGCCCCGGATGCTTCACCCAACGAGGGATTTTGGAAAATGAAGAAGGCTCTTCTCGCCGCTGCGGCCCTGATGGTGGCTCCCATGGCCGCCAACGCGCAGTCCATGTGGACCCCCGGACCTTCGAACCCCGGCCTCTACATCGGTGGTGAAGGCGGCCTGAACTGGCTGCTGAACAACAACAATTACAACATGGACCTCGGCTTCGCGGCCGGCGGCTTCGTCGGTTACGACTTCGTGGGCCCCAGGATCGAGCTGGAAGGCGTGTTCCGCTCCAACAACGGCCGCGGCACCGCCAACTTCGGCAACATCTTCAGCAACACCAGCGGTCGCATCGAGCAGCTCGCCATCATGGCCAACCTGCTCTACGACTTCATCCCGGGTGCGACCATCACGCCGTATATCGGCGCCGGTGCCGGTATCGCCTTCGCCGATGCCTCGATCAACGGCTGCTCGCTGTGCAGCACGCAGTTCGCCTACCAGGGCATCATCGGTCTCGGCTGGAACGTCGACCAGAACTTCCGCGTCAACCTCGATGGCCGCTACTACGGCACGACCAATCCGGGCTGGTACCAGAACAACAACATCACGACGATGCTGAGCGTCGCCTACAAGTTCGGCCAGCCGGCGCCGGCCGCCCCGCCGCCCGCCGCGGCGCCGGTGGCTCCGCCGTCGTTCATGGTGTTCTTCGACT